>JANYCA010000062.1 GCA_025360525.1 Chitinophagaceae bacterium
CGCATCATCCGATGGTCCCTATTTTTTACATCAAAATCTACAGAGGTAATACCTGCACATTTGGGAATTACCAAACTCTCATGGCCGCCCCAGCTTACCGCCATCATTATGTGTTGCAGGCTTTCGCAAAACCGTTCTATAACTTGTAGTGATGCTGGTTTAAAATAGAAACTCATCAAGCCGCAGGCGCCCTTCATTTGTTGCTTTGCCAACTGTAGTTGCGGAAAGTTTTCGTCAAAAGGAAAAAGCACTTCTTCTATTTTTGGGTTTTGTTTTAAATAGTCAATTACCTTAACCGTTGTTTTACTTATATGCTCCAGCCGCATGGGCAAAGTGCGTAATCCCCTGATCAGCAGCCATGCATTAAACGGCGAAATACCACTACCAATATTCATGTATTCGCTGTTGAAAATACGTTCTATCATTTGGCTGCTGCCGCTCAAAACTCCAGCCACTGTATCGCTGTGTCCACCAATATATTTGGTTGCAGATTGCAGGGTAAGATCAATACCAAAATCAATTGGTTTTTGATAGAGGGGTGTGCAATAACTATTGTCAATGATGGTTACAATATTTTCAGCTTTGGCAAGCTCTGCAACCGCCTTTAAATCCTGCAAAGCAAAATCCCAACTATTAGGACTTTCCAAATAAATCACCGTTGTATGTGGTAAAATGGCACGTTCAAAATTTTCAATAGTTCGTCCGTCAATGTAAGTTGTGGTAACATTAAACCGGGGCAATATTTCATCAAACATTTTTCGTGCCCAGGTATAAGGCTTATCAACCGAAACAATATGATCGCCGGCTTTTACATTCGCCAGCACGGCAGCAAATATAGCAGCAGCGCCACTGTTAAACACCAGGCAGTCTTCTGCATTGTCGAGGGCGGCCAGTTTTTTCCGGAGTATATCCACCGTTGGGTTTAGCCCACGGCTGTAGAGATACGAGGAATATTCATCGGCAAATGCCTTGCGCATATCATCCACTTTATTAAATACAAAATTGCTACTTTGCACAATGGGTGGCGCTACCGCATTAAAATAGTTTTCCCTGTCTTCGGCCAATTCGTTGATGATGTAGGAGATGTCCATAGTGCTCAATTATTTTCGGTGTGCTACAAAATAAATTACCACAAATGCAGCCAGTACTCCCACCCCAATAATGGCTGCTGTGGGGTCTGCAATGGCAATGCTGGTGCCTACAAACAAATAGGCACTCATAAAAAGGATGGGCAGCAATGGGAATAGTTTCATTTTGTAAATACCGGTATTATCGAGTTCTTTTGTTTTTTTACGAAACCAAAAGATGGTGGCACTGCTGAGTACCATCCCAAAGCAATCTAAAAAAATGGTGAAGGTTAAAATCTTTTCAAACTGTTGGCTAAAGAATAGAATGACCATGCACATAGCGGCAAATACCGTTAACGAAAAGGTAAGCACACCTGTTTTTTCATTTCGTTTGGCAAACGCTTTAGGCAAACTACTATCATCGCCCATGGCATACATAACACGGGGGTTGCTCATGAGTAATCCGTTTACATAGGATAGTACACCCAAAAATAAAAATACCGAAAAAATACGGGCACCGGTTATTCCAAAAATTTTATCAATCACCACATAAGCGATCTCTTTTTCTCCTTTCATTTGGTTGAAACCAATCAGGTTGTAGTAACTAAGATTTACCAGTAAATACAGCACTATAATAATGATGATGCCAATAAAAATACCTCGTGGAATATTTTTGGCCGGCTGATCTACCTCATTACCAAAGTTGATGGTTTGCTGATAACCACCGTAGGTAAATGAAACTGCAATCAGGCTTACACCAAGGCTTTTCACCCAATCAATCCAGTTATTATTTGCATTGTTTACAACCGCAACAGAAGCATCATTTACTGCATATTTACCGGGGAAAAACAAGGCTGCAATCAATACTACAATCATGGTTATTTTTATCACCATTAAAATGTTTTGAGCCATCGAACTCATTTTCAGTCCTCTTAAATTAATGATATAAAAAAGGATGATGGCTCCCATGCTCACGAGTGCTTTGTCAATATCAGAAAAATTACCGGGAAATAGTTTTAGCAGATAACCACTTCCAATTAAGGCAACACCACTAAGGCTTGCGGCATTGCTAACCAATATTAAACAGTTGATGGCAAAGGCAATACTAGGGTGATAAGCTTTGGCAAATACTTTGTAATAGCCACCGGTAACGGGATAGCGGCTCCCAATTTCTGCATAGGTTAATGCGCCGCACAACGCAACAATACCACCCACTATCCAGGCGCTGAAATATACAGAAGGTGCAATTGCATCTTTAGCGCTGGTGGCTGCAGTTCTAAAAATACCCATTCCAATAACCAGTCCTACTACTATCATTGTAAAAGAAAACAGGTTCAGTTTATTAGTTTTTGTAACCATGCTTGGAAGATAGTGTAATTTTTGAAAGAGGTAAAATTAGGGTCTGTTGAAACTTAATTATCTTTTTAATAAAATTGAAACAGGTTTAAAATAAGCAAGCGTATACCAGATGATATAAAATGGCAAATAAACATTTTTTTTACCCAACATCCACATCCTTATTCTACTAAATTTGTACAAAATATTACCATTATGAAAAAAGTATATCAGTTAGCCGCATTAATAATTGCGTTTTTACCAACGATTGGTTTTGCACAAACAAAATTGGCTGTATGGCCCCAGATGAAAACATTTCATTCCTATATGGCTGCTACTTTTCACCCTGCTGAAGAGGGAAACCTGCAACCATTAAGAGAAAAAGCCGATAGCCTTTACAACGCTGCTAAAAACTGGCAGGCATCTGCAATACCGTCCAATTATAAGCCGACAGAAACTTCAGCAGCATTGACGAAACTGGTAAAACAATGCGCCAGTGTAAAAAAATATGTGGATGCTAAAATGAGCGACAAAGATTTAACGCATTTAATAACCGAGGCACATGAAATTTTTCACAACATAGCCGGCGAATGTAAAAAAGCCGATGAATAACGGGAGAAAATTATTTAAAGGATAATTAATTTAGACCGCAAAAGATTGCCATGTTTAGTTAGACTCCATTTACTTCTTTGCCTTGATGCAAAGAAGTAACAAGAAAGATCAAGGCTTCATAAAAAAGACTAAAAATTTGAATGTCTGGCTAAAATGAAATTAGCTCCAACTTCATTACTTGGCTTGGCTTTGGTGCAACTTACGGGCAAATTGCAATCCCGGTCAACTGTAACAACAATTTCATTTCTTAACGCCAAACTTTCAAATTTCCTTAACGTCTTTTTTATGAGGCCGGCAAAGAGTAGGCGACCTGGTTTATTATCCGAATAACTTATAGTGAGAGCCGCTGCAACTCAGTGTCTCTTGTTTTTTGTAACCAACAGTGCAGTTATTAATTTGGCAGATGAAAATTATAACGGCACTTTTGCAGCGCTGTTGGTTTCTCCGCCTCAAGGCGGAGAATTAAAAGGGAAGTCCGGTGAAAGACCGGCGCTATCCCCGTAGCTGTAAACCCCTGTCCCCTAAAGGGGGATAATAAAGGTTCTGATAAACTTTGCCACTGTCTCTATAGCTGGGATGGGAAGGCCATCAGATCCGGGTAAGCCAGAAAACCTGCCAACAAGCATATTTATCATTCACGGCTTTCGGGCGAAAGGCATGGAGTGTAAGCGCTGCAAGGCATTTATATTTCACGGTATTGGCGTGCAAACCCATTATCATTTTTCCACGAAAGCAGTTACAAAAAACATTTTCTATTAAATGAAAAAGAAAATTTTTATTGTGGCTGCTGTATTATTCAGCAACCATTTGCTGGCGCAACATAAGCCGCCTGCACAAGCAACAGACAGCACTGTCAGCAATTTAGATGAGGTAGTAATTACTGCCAACAAGTACCCACAAAAACAAAGCAGCACCGGTAAGGTATTAACGGTAATTCCCCGGGCTCAGTTAGAAAACAATACCGGAAGAACGTTGATGCAGGTATTGAATGAACAAGCCGGTGTAATTATCAACGGGTCGCAAAATGCACCGGGTACCAATCAAACGGTGTACATGCGTGGCGCAGCAGCTGCTAATACGTTGATATTGGTTGATGGTGTACCGGTGAACGATGCTGCAGGTATTACAGGTGCGTTTGACCTCAATCATTTTGCAATTGATCAAATAGAAAGAGTAGAAATTCTTAAAGGAGCACAATCTGTTTTATATGGTTCCGATGCTGTGGCAGGCGTTATCAATATCATCACCAAAAAGCAAAGCGGTAATAAAAAAGCTGGCTTTAATGCTGTTGCTGCAGGTGGAACTTATGGTACTTTTAAGGGTACTGCCGGCGTTTCCGGTACGGTAGATGCGGTTACTTATAATCTGCAATATTCAAAACTAAGCAGCAATGGTTTTTCTGCTGCGCAGGATATTGCTGGTAATAAAAACTTTGATAAAGATGGTATAAACCAAGATGCAATTGGATTAAACATTACAGCAAAAGCAACCAAAAACTGGCAGCTGCGTTTTACCGGCCGCTACAATCAATACAAAGCGGATGTGGATGATGGTGCATTGATCGACGATAAAAATAACATCATTAAAAATAAAAACTTTCAGGCAGGTTTACACTCATTGTACCAGTTTACCAAAGGAACTTTTACAGTAAATCTAAACCTGAATAATACGGTTCGCAAACTGGATGACGCAAGAAATGTTCCTGAAGATCCAAACGATTACGATCCATACAATGCAACTTATAAAGGCAATTCACTTTTTGGAGAAGCATACACTAATTTGAATTTGCATGAGCATATCGGCTTATTAATTGGAGCAGATTTTCGCAAACAAAAAGCCAATATTCAATCTACCTATGGCAACCTGGGCGATGACAGTTTGCATGCCTCACAAGTAAGTGGCTATGCCTCTTTCCTGGTAAAATCACTGGGTGGTTTTAATGCAGAAATAGGTAGTCGTTTTACACATCACTCAGCATTTGGAACTGCCATTACTTATTCCATCAATCCATCTTACCTCATCAATAAAAAGCTGAAGTTATTTGCCAATATCGCAACTGGTTTTAAGGCACCAACCTTGTACAATCTTGCGTCTGAGTATGGTAATACAAAGCTGAAACCGGAAAAATCAAACTCTTACGAAGCAGGTATTCAGTATGCCAATACTGGTAACACTTTTAATATGAGGGTAACGTATTTTAACCGCACCATTAATGATGTAATTATTTTTAAATCCTTGTTTGTGGCGCCTTACGGACAGTACGACAATGCAGATAAACAACAAGACAATGGCTTGGAATTGGAAGCAGGTTTTCATCCTTCAGAAAAATGGAGTATAACGGCTAACTATGCTTTTGTAAATGGTAAAATTAAAACCACCACCCAAGGCAAAGACACCAGCTTTTACAATTTGTACCGCAGGCCAAAAAATGCTATCAATACCACGATTGGTTACCAGGCTACCAAAAAGCTGTATACCAGCATTGGTTTAAGGTGGGTAGATAAAAGGCAGGACGTTTATTTTAATCCAACTACATATGGAACAGAAATTAAAGACCTGAAAGCATATTACAACACGGACATATACGCAGCCTACCAGGCTTCTCCTGCAATAAAAATATTTGTTGATCTCCATAACATTACCAACCAGTTGTACTTTGATTTGTATGGCTATAACAGTCGCAGGTTTAATTTTATGGCAGGTGTTAATGTAAACCTATAGGAAATTGATCGGATAAATATTTGAAACAATGGGTGCAATTTATTCATTGGCTTTTAATAACGCATTTAGTAATTGCATCCATTATTTTTTTATTATTGAAATTTATACCAGCTAATTGGCGAAACAAAAAAGAGCCGCCTTAGCGGTATCATTTAACTTTGGCTTTTGTATTTAATTTTAAATGAACAACTAACATGCTTTGTAAGCCGGCCTTTTTTATAGCATTTGTTTTACAACTTTTTATTGCACCCGCTTTTTCCCAATATATTTTTAAAGGAAAAATAATCAGTAACGATTCTGTTCCATTGCAGGGCGTAAGCATTACAGTAAACCAGCGGGCAATTTCCAGTTCCGGCAGCAATGGAAGTTTTGAATTCAACAGCAAAACAGATAGTGTCAGCATTAGCTTTTCTTTTGTAGGCTATCAAACTGTTAGTGCTGTATATGCAGCGACAGAAAATATGCTTATCAAACTCAACCCATCAGCCGTATTTTTAGAAGAGGCTGTGGTAAAAGCTTATGAAGGCAACACAGCTTTAAAAAATATGTCTGCAACCATAAGTGTTTTAAACAAAGCCGACCTTGAGCGATACAGCAATACCAGTATTGTAGCTGCAGTAAATACGGTGCCGGGTGTAAAAATGGATGAACGCAGCCCTGGCAGTTATCGCCTCAGTATAAGGGGCAATTTATTGCGTAGTCCATTTGGTGTCCGCAATATAAAAGTTTATTGGAACGGCATACCATTTACCGATGCTAATGGTAATACTTACCTTAACCAGGTAGGCTTCAATAACGTTGGTAAAATAGAAATACTTAAAGGGCCCGGTGGCAGCATGTATGGTGCAGGAACGGGCGGCGTGGTTTTGTTAAGCACTCCCAACCCCATTAATAATGAACACAGCATTGTATTGAATGCATTGGCCGGAAGTTATGGCACCTACGCCAGTGATATGGCGTATAAAAAAAGTACAGAAAACAGCAATACATCGCTAAGCTACGCACACCAGCAAAGCGATGGCTGGCGAAATCATACCAACATGCGTAGAGATGTAGCCCAGTATTCTGGTAGTTTTACCATTAGCAAAAAGCAATCTTTTCACACCAATATTTTTTACAGCGATTTGTATTACCAAACGCCCGGGGGTATTACAAAAAGACAGATGGATTCTGCTGCACAACAATCAAGACCTGCCAGCGGATTTTTTAAAAGTGCCGAAACGCAACAGGCTGCCATCTACTTAAAAACCTTTTATGCCGGCTTTGCAAATGAATATAGTTTTAGTGACCATTGGAGCAATGTCACCAGCGTTTATACCAGCCATACCCAATTTAAAAACCCCAGCATTTTAAACTACCAACGTAAAACGGAGCAAGGCATTGGCGGAAGAAGTGTTACACAATTCCATCGCAGCAATTTTACATTTCATGCAGGTGGCGAATATCAATATGGCTTTACTTCTACCAGAACTTTTGGCAACAAATCCGGTGTGCCGGATACATTACAATTTGATGATGAGATTGCAGCTACTCAATATAATTTATTTGTACAGGCAGAAATGAACCTGCCGCATGGCCTTGCCGTAACGGGAGGACTTAGCTACAATAATTTCGGCTATGGATTTACCAGGTTAAATAAACGGCCGGTTAATGAAATAAGTAAAACCTTTAAACCGGTGCTGATACCCAGAATTGCTTTGATAAAAAAGTTTGGTAGTAATTACAGTTTATATACTACAATCAGCAAAGGGTATGGGCCACCCACCATTGATGAAATTGTACCTTCCACAGGTGTTTTTAATGCAACATTAAATGCAGAAAAAGCTACCAATTTTGAAATAGGAGCAAGGGCAGCAATTCCGGAAAAATTATACATTTCTGCTGCGTGTTATTTTTTAAAGTTGAACAATACCATTGTTTCAAGAAGAGACAACAGCGGTGCCGACTATTTTTTAAACGCCGGAAACACCAGCCAGCAAGGGTTTGAGGTTGCTGTTACGTACTACCCGATAAAGGATGCAGGCAATTTTATAAAAGATTGTAAACTTTGGGTTAATTATACTAACATCAGGGCTAAGTTTGATACTTACCAGCAGGGCAACAATAATTATAGCGGAAACAAACTCACTGGTACGGCCCCCAATGTATTTGTATCTGGTGCAGATGTGCTCACTAAAATTGGTTTGTACGCCAACTTTACCTACAATTTTACGGATGCAATTCCCCTGAATGATGCCAATACTTTTTTTGCGTCCCAATACAATTTGTTATTTGCAAGAGTCGGGTATAAAATATCATTGGGTAAAAAAATAGCTGCTGAAATGTATACCACATTTGATAAATCATTCAATTCACCATTTGGGCTTGGTAACGATTTGAATGCGGCAGGCAATCGTTACTTCAATCCATCAGCACCGCAGAATTTTACCGGTGGATTAAAGCTCCAGTTTAATTTATAAAATTCATTGGTTGGAATTGGTTTCGATTGTATGCTCGAAAAAAGCAGGAAAAGAAAAAGATGTTATCAAACTATAATTTCAATTTTTGCCTGATTCAATGACTACAGGAAGCAAATGCAGCAGTAGCGGCGGTGCTTATTGGCCTGGTAAAACTGAACAATCAAATATAAATGGGCAGAAAATAAAAGAGCCCGGCATCAGCAGAGTCAGGCTCCCCTCTCCGAAGGAGAGGGGCTGGGGGTGAGGTCACACGGATGTAACCGCAGCTTTATACATTTGTAAAAAAAATAATTTCAATAATTGATTTAATGGAGATATATCTTATAAGACATACTACACCCTTAGTAGCAAAGGGAGTTTGTTACGGGCAAACAGATTTAGATGTTACCGAAACTTTCATCACCGAAGCAAACATCATAAAAGCACATTTGCCTTCCACTATTCAGCAGGTTTACAGCAGCCCCTTACAACGTTGTACCAAATTAGCAGCCCATTTGTTTCCGGAAAAGGATATTCAATTGCAAAATGCGCTGATGGAAATTAACTGTGGCAGTTGGGAGATGAAACGCTGGGATGATATACCCCGGCAAGATATAGAACCATGGATAAAAGACTTTGTAAACCTGCGCACCCCACAAGGTGAAAACTATACAGATTTATACAACCGGGTAAAAAGTGCATTTGAGGATATTACCCTAAAGCCATTGCCAGCAGCTATTGTAGCGCATGGCGGTGTGCTTAGAAGTATTCTGAGTTACATTACCAACACAGCAATAATTGACTCTTTCAATGTATTTAACCTGCACTATGGTTGTGTTATTAAAATAGATACAGCCAACGGAAACCGACAGCACAGTATACTCAGCAATATTGCTCATGATAAGGAAACGCACAAGCCAACTGGCTTTTAGGAGGTTCCTATGTTGAAAATGTATATTTGCTGAAATTTTTTTAATAATGGATTTTCATGAAATTGCTTTTAAAGAAATATTAACGGTAACATTTACCTTATTTGCCGTAATTGATGTGGTAGGTTCTGTGCCTATCCTTGCTTCCTTGAGAGAAAAAATGGGAGGCACTTTCCGTTCCACACAGGCAACCCTTGCCTCAGGCGGATTAATGATTTTGTTTTTATTTTTAGGAAAACAATTTTTGGGTTTGTTGGGCCTCGATGTAAAATCTTTTGCGGTGGCTGGTAGCATCGTTATTTTTATTTTAGGATTGGAGATGATATTGGGGCATGAATTTTTTAAACCCGACAACAATCCCCGAAGTGGAAGTATGGTGCCCATTGCTTTTCCGCTGATAGCCGGTAGTGGAACGCTTACCACCATCATGAGTTTAAAGGCTAACTATGCAGATGTAAATATCCTGGCAGGTATTCTCATCAACTGTATAGTCATCTACCTGGTACTAAAATCTTTAAAACAGATTGAACGTTTTTTGGGGCCAAATGGAATGACGATTATTAGAAAGTTTTTTGGCGTAATATTGCTCGCAATTGCAGTAAAAATATTTGGTAGCAATATTGTGAATTTTGGTAAGTAATTGTAAATGCTGTGAGTGTTTTAAGATGTTTGAATGAAGTTCAAAAGGGTGAAGTTGAATTTAAATTCAACAATTTTAAACCTTCAACAATGTTAAACTTATTCAACAATATTAAACCCTTCAAACAATATTAAACAGCACAAAGGTCTTGTCGTACAATGGATAGTATAAGAGTTTCCGAAGCTCCAGATCCAGGTTCGATTCCTGGCAGGACCACCAAGTTTTTTAACCCGAATTGTCGGTTAAAAACAGGTAAGTTTTATATACGTGTTAATCGTTGCTGAAATTATCTATCTACCATTTCACAAAAGCAAGAGCTGTTCAATTTCGCTCCAGGAGTTTACCCTGTTGTGCCTTCCGGCATCAGCTAATACGTTGTGTGGTTGGGTAAATAATAAGGTTTCGCCACTGAAAATATCGAGGTTTTTAAAGTGATCATCAATCATGATGTCTGCTTTTATTATTGCTTTCGATCCGCAAAAAACAATTTGTTGCCAGGTAATAAAAGGGAAGTGTGCGGCCAACCATGATTTTTTTTCCGGTAAACTTGCCGGAAATTCCATGGCGGCAGAAACGACAAATAGCTCATACCGTTCATTCAGTTTTTGCATCACCGCCTGGCTATTTTCTATTACCGGTGCATTAAGGAAAAATCCCGGGCTGTTTACATACTTCATTGCATTTAAAAAAGCCACCGTTTCGGGTTTCCCATCAATTGCTCCCGGGTGTTAATTTTTCACCAAATTCTGCAGCATGCATTTGTATAAACTGGCTGTACACATTGGCAATAACCCCATCCATGTCTATTGAAATTCGTTTCATTTAATTATTTTTTTTAAAATATCGGATTCATTGGTGACACATGGTTGAAAAATGGTAAAGTTAGTACAAACGAGAACGCCCACCGATCAGCAGTTTTGAGGCCGCTGGCGGTATTAATAAACATCTATCGATCATATCGTCTTACTGTAATTATTTTATTTGCAACAAATGTTACCAATTAGCCGTAAAATTTGTTGGAAATTGCACTATCATTTAAAAAGAAAAGCTATGACCATCGAACAAATTTATACCGGGTGCCTGGCACAGGGCGCTTATTACATCACCAGTAATGGCGAAGCGGCTATTATTGATCCCCTTAGGGAACTACAGCCCTATTTAAAAAGGCTGGAAAAAGATGGGGTAAAACTGAAGTATATTTTTGAAACACATTTTCATGCAGACTTTGTGAGCGGACATGTGGACCTTAGCAAAAAAACAGGCGCTCCCATTATTTATGGCCCCAATGCCAGCTGCGAATTTGATTGCATATCTGCAAAAGACGGGCAGGAATTTAAGCTGGGAGCAATTACATTCATCGTGTTGCACACGCCGGGGCATACAATGGAAAGCACAACGTATTTACTAAAAGATGCGCATGGAAAAGATCATTGCATCTTTAGCGGCGATACCTTGTTTTTGGGTGATGTTGGCCGCCCCGACCTGGCGCAAAAAGCAGCTAATACGACACAGGACCAATTGGCTGGTTTGCTATACGGCAGCCTTATGAATAAAATAATGCCGCTGGCAGATGATGTAATTGTTTACCCTGCACATGGTGCCGGCAGTGCATGCGGTAAAAATATGATGAAGGAAACCGTTGATACACTGGGTAACCAAAAAAGAATGAACTATGCACTTAACCAGCCAAACAAAGAGGCATTTATAAAAGCGGTAACTGATGGGCTGCAGCCACCGCCCGCCTATTTTGGGTTAAATGTGGCCATGAATAAAACAGGCTATGAAAGTTTTGAAACAGTACTAAGCAGTGGTATGCATGCATTAACCCCCGATGAATTTGAAGTGGCGGCAGATAATATGAATGCGCTGATATTGGATACCAGGGATAACGCCGTGTTTTATAAAGGCTTTATTCCTCAATCGGTAAATATTGGTTTAGGGGGCGATTTTGCGCCCTGGGTGGGTGCATTAATTGTTGATGTAAAACAGCCATTGCTGTTGGTGACAGATGAGGGTAAGGAAGAAGAAACAGTAACCCGTTTAAGCAGGGTTGGGTTTGATAATATTTTAGGTAATTTAAAGGGAGGGTTTGCCGCATGGCTGGCAGCGGGAAAAGAGGCCGATGTAGTAAACAGGATGGAGGCAAAAAAATTTGCTGAGCTGGTAACCATTGGTGAAGATAAAATTATTGATGTGCGCAAAGAAGCTGAGTATGCAGCGGCCCACGTGGAAGATGCTTACAATAAGCCATTGGCATATATCAACGAATGGATAAAAGACATCAACCCACAGGAACATTTTTTTCTGCACTGTGCTGGTGGCTACCGCAGTATGATGGCAGCCTCTATTTTGCAGGGCCGTGGTTATCGAAACTTTACCGAAATAGCCGGCGGCTTCGATGCCATCAACCAAACCAGTATTCCTAAAACGGATTTTGTATGCCAATCTAAAGTGATGAATACCTAGAAATTATTTTGCTTTGCATTCTGTCCTAATGTATTGAAGGCGGAGTGCAGAAGCTTTGCATAAAAACATTTTTACGCCTCGCTTTTTATTTATCGCTATTAATCAACAGGGTCTGCACCTGCTGACTATTATCTGGTAAGGTCACTTGTATCAGGTAAATACCATTGGCAACTGGTGCAGGCAGGTGAAGTAATTGTGAGCTGTTACCGCCAGGGTGGGTGATCATCTTCTTGTACAATTGTTGCCCCGTTATGCCGACCAATCTCAGGCCATACCTGCCTTTCGGCTGATTCGTAAGCTTAAAGTTGATAATATCATTTTCCCCAGGGTTGTACAAAGCGGTAAAGGCTGGAGGTTGCTTGCCCTTGCCCACTGCCACCATGCTGCTGTAATTCAATTCGCCTGTTATGCCAATGCTCTTTACTCTGTAGAACAGACTGGTTAATGGCGCTGCAGAATCCAGTAAGTTGTAATTGAATGCCCTGTTACCCACGGCTGCTTTAATGCCTGCGGTAATAAAAGTTCGGCCATCTACAGAACGTTGTACTTCGTAGATGCGTATCGGCTGTTCGGCTGCTACTTTCCAATTTACTTGCACACCGGCCGCACTGCGGTTGGCACTTATACTGAGGATGCTGTCGGGTAATACGGTTATCTTCTTAAATACAAGCATGAATCGGTCTGCTGCGAAAGAACCCGGATCGGCGCCAACAGTAAAATTGTAACTGGTATTACCATCGATATTGACGGGTGTACTAATTCTTAGATAGTTGTCCTCCAAAATACTTGTTAAGCCTGCATCCATGTTTTGTGTACGGAAGTTTAATTGGTAAGGGAGTTTTAACAGCGATGAAATATTATAAAAAACGGTATCATTGGCTGCTAGGGATGTTCTTTTTTCTACAGAAAGTTTTACCCCATTTCTTACCATACTGATATTTTCGGTGAAGTTGTTTTTCTTAAGGCCATCAAAATCATCTATTGCATTATCATAACTGTTGTCAAGAGCTATTAGTGTTCCATCAATGATTTTGCTGACTGTGTTTTTAACCACATTCAATGTAGTAAACAAAGCCGGATAAACGCTTGTATTACCGGCTGGTTTAAAACTTTGATTATTACCGGCTGTTTTGCTGCTTTCGCCTATACTGATAGTTCCTCCATTGCTGCCACCCCTCACAAAGAATGCCTGTCCCGATTCGATGGTATTTTCAACGCTACTGTTGTAGCTACCTCCACCCGGAGTTATTATGTAATCGTCTCCAATTTTTGTGAGTACCTGGTAGCCGCCTAACGTATTTAGCCTGGCGTCCCAAACATTAAAAGTAGTAGCTCCTGCTGTTCCTGTAAAACTGATTAACCGGATATCAATTGCAGAGGCAAATGGATTGGCAACCAACGCAGACTTATTAGCAACAATAGGAGTGGTCTTTGTGCCCGTAAACAGGCTGCCAGCTGTACGCAGCGTGGTTGCGCTCAAAACAGTTGTACTGCTGGAGATGCCCTGGCTCCTGTCGCCCCGGATATAAAGAAAGTAACCCGGGTAATCAGCAATCAGCCCGACATTCGTATTGGTGATTGGTTTTAAAATATTAGCAGCAGAATCATATCGGTACATGGATGCACCTGATGTAACTGCATCAAAACCCAGCGAAATTGCGTTTGCCTGTGGGCTGGTAATTAAGCTACCAAAACCTGGCATATTATTTCCCCCCGCTGGCTGCCCTTCCTGCCATGCAGCATTGATGGTTTGTCCGGATGCAGGTGCAGACAGCAACCTCCACGCCCTGGTAGCATTTCGTGATATATATCGTTCAACAGTTACATGGGTAGCGCCGCTAAGTGTGCCGGTAACTTTACCAATGGCACCTGTACCGGTAGAATCGGATTTGATGGTAACAGGCTTTCCGGCAAAATCAACCGTACCCTTTATCGTTAAGGTTTTACCAGCTGCAATTATCAAAGCACCGCTGCCGCCGATTGTTAAAGTTCTACCGGCAAACTGGGTATAGTCAACATTCATATTGGGAGTTCCTGCAGAAATGGTTATGTTGGTTGTTCCGTTTGGCACCACACCGTTACTCCAATTGCCGGGCAGGTTCCAGTCTGAATTAATAGCACCGCCCCAGTTGGCTGCTATTGCATTACAATTGTTGTTAAAATAGGCGGTGGTACTGTAGGAGGAAACAGCACCTGCCGTGCTAAGTGCCCTTCCCTCCAATTGAACGCCGGCACCCATGCTAATTGCGCCATTGTTAGCAATAATAGTTCCTTTAAAAGAAGTATTAGCAGCAAAAGAGGCAGCTCCCTCTATTTTCCAGAACACATTGCAGGCTTTGGCCCCATTAATTAAAACTACCTGTGAAGATGCGGCAGTGGTTAAGGCTCCACCCGTTGTAATTATAAATACGGCATCCGGGTTTCCCTGGCCGTCTAAAGTAAGTGTAAGGTTTAAAGATGCTGCCGCGGCAATAGCATAAATGCCAGCGCCGAGTATTTGGCCATTACCCAATACAGCACCGGGATACGCTGTGGGTATAACGGAATTTAACTGATTGTAGGCATTTAATAAATCTGTTGAAGCCTGTGTTGTTACTGCATCAGCAGTGTAAAGGGAACCGTTTACTACTGTAAATCCTGAAATGTTACCGGAACCAGTCCCTACATTTCCGGTAATAAAAGACATATCACTATTAGTTACGTCTCCAACGGTTGTAAAGAGTACAAAATTTTCTGCCGTTCCTAAAAAAGGCGCCTGCGCATAATTTACTAGTGGAGCAAAAGATAATGCAGTAAAAGCAGTAATGAAGAATAGAGCTTTTTTCAATTTAAGAAGGTTTGGTAATGTTTTGGTGGTTGTAAGATTACAAATATGAACAAAATTTTTTTCAATGTTTAACAAGTTTTACTTTAAATGCTTTCAGCATTAAACAGTTTATGTATTATAAACAATTTTGTGTAAGTCAGCTTGCTGATCATCCATTCGAGCAATTTTAATTTTTAATAATTTTTTCTTCTGTATAAATAAAGGTAATTTGTTACATTGTATGATATAGATCTGCAACTGGTTAAAGCAAAAGTGTTGATTTTTCTGTGAAGCTAATTGTCTCTGTTTTTGTAAATGCAAAAAGCTGGTAAGACAAACAATAATCTGCTTCTACTCTGTGCTTCATCCGGTGAGTGATGGACCTATCCTTAAACCTGTTTTAGCATCCTAACACCACAATTACTTGCTATTTTTTGATTTTTCCATCGATAACCATCTGCCATCCGACAAGAACTTTAAAAGCATCATTTGTTTTATTTGTTCGTAGTGCCTGGGGGCATATCACTCATCGAGGTAATTTTAATCAGGCGTTATTTTCTATGCGGTATCTTTTTGTTCTGGTGGTGTCAATATCAAACGTGGTAATTGCTAATTTATTGTTTTAACAACCGCATGCGGTAGGCATTCATAGCAGTAGTGCCCAGTTTTTGTAGCAGGCGATAATTTACTATTACACCAACCGGTGCACCAATAATAGGAACCAGCTGTGCCATTTTTACAATGTCAATATAGTCTCTATATTCCTGCTGTAAAGTTCGCCATTCAAATTGTTCCATATCATCAGGAAGTGTTTTGCTGTACACTTCCCAGTTCATCAACTTAATATAAATTTCTTTTCTGCGTACATGACTGCAAAAAGCCAATTCAAAAATATGCAGTATGTACACCCGTTCTTTATAATCCTTTACATCAAAGCCATACAAACCTGCAATATCAAACAAGAGCTTTATTTTAATTCCAATTAAAATAGGAAAATCTGCAAGACCTAAAAATATTCCACCTGCACCGGTTATACCACCTTCTATTGCCGCAGTATTTTTATAAGCTTTAATTCTTTCTACCACCGCCATTTCCCGTACTTCAAATGATTTATCAAGCAGTGGTTTTGACGTGAGATATTTAGCGCCAAACAAAACTCCCCGAAGTAATTGTTTAATGGCAGCCGTAATTGCCTGGTGAATTTTTTCAGGTATCCAGTTGTTAATTTTTGTCTGTAATTTTTTGGACAAATTATTTAATAAAGATGGCCGCTGCAGCATCTTTTTTTGCCAAATCAAAAGCTGGACTTGTGAATTTTTTTCATAATTATCCATACATTATTTTTCGGGGTATTGTAAAGTTATACAATTGATAGTTGGTAGTTTGAAAAGCATTACGATGGTAGCTGTTATTATTTTCTACGGTTGTATAAGTTCTCAACGGCTGTTTTTTCTTTAATCCTTTATGATTATTATACAAAAATGTATAACGCATTTTGTGTAATGAATAAATGGATACAAAATAAAATATAACTTCAGCTAATTTTAAATCAAATACACAAGTTATAACATGAAATATCTAAAGCTTGGTTTAACTTTTCTTTTTGGTGCGTTTATGATTTTTGGCGGCATTAATCATTTTCTTAAGCCCGAAATGTATTACCCTTTTATTCCCGATTTTCTACCTCAGTCTTTTATTACCTTGGTATCTGGTGTTGCTGAAATTGTTTTGGGAATTGGTGCATTTATACCACAAACAAGATTGATAGCTACCAGGGGAATTTTTATTTTAATGATATTGTTTTTGCCTTTACATATCTGGGATTTATTTAAAGAACACCCGGCCATCGGCAGTCACCAGGCGGCTATGATAAGAGTGCCGGTTCAATTTTTATTTATTTTTTTAGCGGGGTATATTAGTAAAAGGAATTAATTTCTTTACCTCCACAGTTCATCACCATTATTTATCCCGGCTCAATTCAACATTTTTTGCCGGAGGTTTTTTGAATAGAATTTCAACCGCTCATTTATTGTAGTATGCCCATTATTAAATGTAAAATTATTAATGGGTATAACCAGGTGCACCTAAATTGTTGTGCAGTTCAACACTAACGGCGGCGAAATAAATTTCTAACTATATTTACGAGACAACCGTTTTAAAATAGCCAAGCATTGACCGGCCTTTCAACTTTTACAACATTTCAGTACACATACAATACAGTTCTGTTGCGAAAATGCTGCAGCTGTTTGTTGATGTTTTTGTTGACTGCAAATGCAGCAATTGCTCAAAGCGGCTGCGAAGTAAAGGGTGTAAAAGGGCAAACACCTGCTTCAGCCTTCCCGGTTTGTGGTGGTACGTTGTTTGTGCAGGATACAGTGCCCGATTGTATTAATTACCCCATTCCTGCCCCGGGCTGTCGGCTTGTGGGTGTGGGGGATTATAAAGATAAAAATCCCTTTTGGTACACGTTTACCTGCTATAGTTCCGGCACCTTGGGTTTTGAAATTGTTCCTAAAAATTTGGGAGATAATTACAACTGGCAGTTCTACGATATAACAGGCCACGGCGCATCTGAAATTTACTCGGATGGTGCATTGGTTAGGGCAGCAAACTGGAGCGGAAGTCCGGGTAAAACGGGTGCAACATCCAGTGGCATCAATGTCAGGGAATGTGCTTCTGCACCGGGTGAAAATGTTTCGACCTATAGTAAAATGCCCGACATTATCGAAGGCCATACCTACCTGTTGATGGTAAGTCATTTTGACGATTTTACACAAAGTGGTTTTACACTTTCTTTTAAAGGTGGTTCTGCAAGTATTGAAAATCCGGCAACACCCCGATTGTTGCAGGCTGCTGCAAATTGCGATGGAACGCAGCTAGGCGTTAAGCTTTCAAAAAAAATGATCTGTACCAGTATTGCTGCTAATGGAAGCGATTTTGAAATACAGGGCTTAACAGGTACTATCAACGCTGCTGTGGGTGTTGGTTGTAGTGGAGGATTTGGTTCAGATTCTGTATTACTTAATTTAAACAGTCCAATTGCTCCGGGAAACTACACAATGGTTATAAAAAAGGGTAGTGATAACAATACCCTCCTGGATAATTGTCTTGACTCAATTGAGCGTGGAAACGCTATTACGTTTAAGGTGCTTGAAAGGCTGCCGGCAATGATGGATAGCATCACTACTCCCTCCTGTGCACCTGAAAAGTTAACGCTGGTATTTAAAAAAAATATCCGTTGCAGTTCAATTGCCGAGGATGGCAGCGACTTTATTGTTACGGGTCCCTATCCTGTAAAAGTTATAAAAGCAAATGTGCTTTGCGCAAACGGCCTTACGACTAAAATTGAGTTGCAATTGGCGGCGCCCATGGTACACGAGGGAACTTATGCTGTGCAGCTTATTAACGGAACGGATGGCAATGCCATTGCAGACCAATGCAACCTTGAAACACCCGCTGGTGCAACCCAAAATTTTGATGTTAAAGATACCGTGTCGGCGGCTTTTACTTCCCGGTTATACCCGGGTTGCAGGTACGATACCATCAATTATTTTAATGCTGCAACAAATGGCCAAACAAACTGGAACTGGCAATTCGATAATGGCAGCAGCACCCAAATAAACCCAACAGTTGTATACAGCAATTTTGGCAATAAAGCCACAAGGCTTATTACCGGCAATGGTTTTTGCAGTGATACTGCAGTAGTCAATTTTTTTATTAATCATGATTCACTGCGGGCAGCTTTTACCGTGCCATCGGTTTATTGCCCCAATGATCTTGCTTATTTTAAAGATACCAGTATTGGTAAAATAACCAACTGGTACTGGCAGTTTGGTAATGGGTTGCAAAGTACTTTACAAGCTCCTCCTCCCCAACAGTATACTGCCGCAGGCGTTGACCGTTTGTACCCGATACAGCTAATTGTGAAGAGTGATAAAGCCTGTTACGATACGGCTACAGCCTATTTAAAAGTGGCCAACAACTGCCGCATTGCTGTACCCTCCGCCTTTACACCAAACAATGATGGCCTTAACGATTACCTGTACCCACTAAACGCCTACAAAGCCAGCAATCTTACATTCACTTTATTTAACAGGCAGGGCAATCAACTTTTTTCTACAAATGACTGGACAATTAAGTGGGACGGCACATTTAAAGGTGAACAGCAACCCACTGGTGTTTATATCTGGCGGCTTCAATATATCGACGGAGACACCGGTAAGCAAGTTAGCAGTAAAGGAATAACCGTTTTAATTAGGTGAGATAATATCTTCAAGCCATCTGTTTATTAAGCACACTGGGCAAGTAGATAATCATTGTGTTCAATAGCTGCTGATTTTAAAAGCAGCTACTTTCATTACGCTCCAATTGCTACTTCAAATTTCAATATATTGCGAAGGCTTGCAAAGTAATATCCAGTCAAAAAAAATTAGCAATTTATTTATTGCATTTATTTTAAAATTATCGAAAACGCTGTTGTATGAAATCCATTTATTTTATTTCCATCTTTTTATCAGGGTTAATTTTTTCTATTCCCTGCCAGTCTCAAACCACCATTGCCGTTGAAACAGCTACCTATGCAATAGTGCTGCAGGCAGATAAAGAAAATATGCTTAGCACTGTATATTGTGGTAATAAACTGGAAGCGGCTGCAGACTATACAGGCATTGCTGAAATTTCCCGATACCCGCAGGGCAATGCAGGCATCTATAACAACGCTTACACACCCGCAGGCACCTGGAACCTTTCTGAGCCTGCCTTACAGGTTACGCATGCAGATGGCAATACCTCACTGGACTTAAAATATGTAAGCCATCTCACCACCAAACCAGATGCAAATACCAGCATTACAGAAATTACTTTGCAGGATCCTGTTTATAAACTAACCGTACAATTGTTTTATAAAACATGGAACAAAGAAAATGTAATAGAACAGTGGACGGAGATAAGTAACAAAGAACAGGGACCGGTGATATTACAGAAATATGCATCGGCTAATTTATATTTTACCAATAAAGATTTTTACCTCACCAGTTTCCAGGGAGAGTACCTGAAAGAATTGCAGCCGATGGAAGAAAAATTATTGCAGGGAACCAGAACCATCGATAGTAAATTGGGTACAAGAGCTATGCTGCTGGGCTCTCCCAATTTTATGGTATCTTTTGGCGGACCGGCAAAAGAAAACAGTGGTACAGTAATGTTGGGTCAGCTTGCATGGAGTGGAAATTTTAAACTCGATTTTGAAGTTGATTCTTATAAAAATCTGCGGCTGATAACCGGCATTAATCCTTACCAGGCTGCTTATACTTTACAGCCGGGAAAAAGTTTTAAAACCCCTTCGTTGATTTACACATTGTCTAATACCGGTACAGGCGAAGCCAGTCGTCAGCTACATACCTGGGCAAGAAAATATCGCTTACTGGATGGACAGGGCGAAAGGCTTACGCTGCTCAATAATTGGGAAGCTACCTATTTTGATTTTGATGAAAATAAACTCTCGGGGTTGTTTAAAGATGCAAAAAAATTAGGAGTGGATATGTTTCTGCTGGATGATGGCTGGTTTGGTAACAAGTATCCCCGCAACAATGATAATGCAGGCCTGGGCGACTGGCAGGAAAATGTAAAAAAGTTGCCACATGGTATTGGTTACCTGGTAAAGGAAGCAAAGGCAGCCGGTGTAAAGTTTGGTATATGGATAGAGCCTGAAATGGTGAACCCCAAAAGTGATTTGTATGAGAAGCATTTAGACTGGGTGATAAGGCAACCACAACGGCCGGAAAAATATTATCGCAATCAGCTGGTGCTTGATCTTTCTAACCCAGAAGTACAAAATTTCGTGTTTGGAATTATTGACGACCTGTTTACCAAAAACCCGGAGCTGGCATTTATTAAATGGGATTGCAATGCTGTTATCTACAATGCCTATTCTGCCTGGTTAAATAAAAATAAAATTCCGCAAACACATCTTTACACGGAGTATGTAAAAGGGCTTTATATTGTGCTGGAACGCATAAGAGCAAAATACCCCAAAGTGCCTATGATGCTGTGTTCCGGCGGTGGTGGCCGGGCCGATTATGAAATACTGAAATACTTTACAGAGTTTTGGCCCAGTGATAATACGGAGCCTGTTGAACGTATATTTCTTCAATGGGATTATTCCTATTTCTTTCCTTCCATTGCAATTGATTGCCATGTTACAGACTGGGGCAAGCAGCCTATTAAATTCCGGGTGGATGTTGCCAGCATGGGTAAACTTGGGTTTGATATTGTAGCCGCTAAACTTAGTGAAAACGACCTGGCATTTTGCCAGCAGGCAATTAAAAATTACAATGGGTTTAAAGATATTGTATGGCATGGCAATCAATACCGGTTGTTGAGTCCTTACGAAAATCCTGCAGCTGCTATTGAATATGTGAGTGAAGATAAAACTACCGCTATCCTTTTTAGTTACCTGCACAGCAATCGATTTGTAATTAATGCTACTGAAAGGCCCATTCAATTAAAAGGGTTGGATGCCGCAAAAAAATATGCAGTAAAAGAAATTAATTTGTATCCGGGTGCCAAATCAACACTCGAAGAAGGGAAAATTTATACTGGCGATTTTTTAATGAATGTGGGGCTTAACCCCGATGTTAATTATGGCAGAACCAGTGTGATTATTCAAATAAATGAAGTAGTGAAATAGCAGGTTGAAATGATAATATAGTTATTGAAGCAGCACCAAAGTACTTGAATACGCTTGAACAAATTAGCGAATTTACCGAATGCTGGTTAAAGCAATTTGTTGCGTTAAAACGCTGGGTGGCCTATTGTTTTGTATAATAAAACCCCAATTCGGTATCTACATTCATCATATCAATTAATAAGGGCTCTTTCATTGGATCAAAAAGAAATATACCACTTATATCACCTTTGGTATTTAGGTCGATTACTGTGTTGCTTTTGTCTGCTTTTAAAAACTTTAGGTAGCGGGCTTTTGAAGTTTCAATAATTAGCAACCGGGGCCAGTATTTTTTCAATTCGATCCTTGCGTTTCTCATTTGAAAAAATTTTTCATGCGTAACACTTTCAAAAATATTGGGCTTAAAAATCAATTTTATTTTTTCCAGTTGCAGGGAATCCGGATTGTAAAATACTGCAGCTGCAGTTGTAATGATTAACGTATCAGAAAAGGATGAAGGCGGCTTTACCAGTCTTGTTTCGGTGGAGATTCGTTGATTATTATTATCTGCCTTGTTATTTTTTTTGTTATCACCGCTGCAGGAAAATAATAATTGTAAAACAAAGGCAAACATGCAGGTTGGTATTATCAGCTTGATTGCAATATTTTTTTTTCTGGTTAGCTGCATAACATAAATTATAATTGTTTCAGTAGCAAAATATGATAATAAAAAGAGCCTTTAATTGAATTCAACTAAAGGCTCTTTTTATTATGAAACTACTCTTTTACCAATACTTTAGTAAAAGAGTTTTATTGGGTTAGTAATTCCACAAACGGGTTATATTAAATCCAATAAGAAATTGTCCTCCAGACATTTTTTTAGTTGATCCATCTGCTAGCTGATCAGTATAAGCAAATGGTGCGTTTGTATTATAGAGATTATTTCTTTGTGGACTCAGGTAAGAGTAATTTCCGCAAAACAACTGGAAGCTGTGACTGCTGGTGTTAAATTCTACACCAAAAGAAAGATTGGGCAAAGGGTTGTTTTTTGCATGTTTCGTAATAGGCTGATCGTAATTTATCAGGAACGAAGTAACATTGGTTAACCTGTATCTTGCCGATACTGCTACTGCAAAATGATTGTGTTTCATTTCCTCAAATATCACCTTACCGGTACTGTCATTTTTAGTATAATATCCATTCACCGAATTTTGGTGGGAAAGACTTGGTGCAATTTGTACGGAAAACTTGTCGGAGATTTTACGTGCAATTATTACCTGGTTGAAAAAAGACACTCGTTGCTCCCGATATTTAAACAGGCTTTTATCCGCATCTTTCCTGGTATCGTACGCCACATTGCCATAATAGGTAATGCTTACCGGGTATTTACCGTTTGTTTGGGTAAGGATACTGTATTTTGCACTGGCATCCCACAACATGTTTGCCTTGGTAATACCTATACCGAGGTATAAATTATTGATGGGTGCATATGATACACCCATGCGGATGTTGGAGGGTGCAAAAAATCCCCAAAAATCATCATAACCCTTGGTAACAATACCAAACCGGTGCTGAATATCCATTTCGAATGTACCTTTTACAGGAACCATTACAGTTTGATTATCGATGATCCACACACTATTAAAGGTGTTTTTTACTGGCTTTTGTTTTGCCGGTGCCACAGATTTGGAAATAGTTAAGCTGTCATCCTGGGCAACTACTGCACTGCTGATTAACAGGAGCCATATGGTGAGATAAGCTGTAGTCGTCAATCTGCTTTTTACTTTACTTATAATGCTTTTCATTTGTTAAATTTTTAAGGTCACTTAATTATTAGGCGCACCATTTCTTATCCAGTCATACACTTTTTGCCTGTCTGTTGCAGAAGGTATATACTCTCTCATTTCTCCATTAATCATTTTATATAAAACGCTTTCTTTGGGAATGGAAGTATTTATAAATCCGCCATTAACAATTTGAAGGTAAGAACCAGTTGCAGCCGTATAAGGCTTATGTGCCCCGGCAACATGGCAGCCTGTAAGTGAACATTTTGTATCAAGCATTGGGGCCAAATCAGTTTTAAAACTTACAAATTGTGGAGGACCATCAGGATCCACAGCAACTTCTGGCAGTATTACATCTTTGTAGCAACCGGATAGCCCAAAAGCGATGGCACAAATCAGTCCGGTATATTTTAATAATCGTTTCATTGTAATTCAGTTTTGGGGTGATTATTTATTATTGAAATTCATGTTACATTCAATATCAATTTTATCAGCAATACTGGTACTTGTAATTCCAAAATCCCTGCAGTTAAACTGAAATTTAAGTTGTAAACCAAATACATCATAGCTGGAAGTTGGTAATGTTACAGTTGCTCTAGGAATGTATTTTAATCTACCCACAATTGTTTCGGTTGTTGGACTGGCGAGTTTTCCCTGCCATGTTAAATTGAGTGTAACAATGTAATCTGCACTTAAAGCATCATATGCTACCTTGGTAGTTTTAATTTTAGCAAGATTGGTTACTGACAGATTTTGTGTACCAGGTATGATAGCCGTTGTTCCCATTCCTGCCACATTGCAACCTACATCTCTACCGGGCTCTCCTGTGTTGGATTGGTTAATTTGAACATATCCGTTAAAATACGTTTTTGAAGGATCGCTCTCGTAAAAAGCCCATGAAGAATCTTTTAGCGGTTGGCCAGCTACAGAATAAGTTGTCATTTCGGCATCCGTAACATTGTGCACTCCAAATTGGTTAAAACGACCGGTAAGTAAACCGGCAGCAGCCATGTAACTGGTTGACCACAATGTACTGGAGTGAACCTTGTCTAATTTCCATTCCAAAGGATTTGCGGCAGTCATATTACCCGGTGTTAGAACTGCAGTACCCCGTACAATTACAGGTGTGGTTGAGGCCGGTGGTGGCAGCAAATCGTTTTCTCGTTTACAACTGGCAATGTATCCATAACTACTTAAAAGCAGTAATACAATTAGCAGCGTTTTATTATCAAAGAGTTTCATAAAAAAGTTTTAAATAATTAATGATTTGTTAATTACACAAAGCTATAAGAGCTGTTATGACAATTCTATGACGCATGTTTGAGCTTAGTATGATAAAAGTTGGGAATTATCCTAACAATAATCATGTTTTTGAAAAGGGAAAAAAATCGGGGATGAGCCAATGAATATTCAGGAATGAAACAAATACAGAACTGCTTAATAGATGGAATTAGAAAGAATTATTTGCCGGAAGCTGCAAATTTTTAAAAGGATAATGATAATAAATGGTATGAGGCAAAATAATGCTCAACGGAATTCATTTGTACAAATACCTATTTATTGATTAGAGTTTTTACCGGATTTGTTTTTATAAAAAAGCAGAATAAGAATGGGTGTAACGGTTAACTCCATAATTAAGGCAGTAAATAAACAAAGGCTCATTAGCAGGCCGATATAAAATGTACCGCCAAAAGTAGAGGATAACAACGTCATGAATCCGGAAAGCAATACCAGCGTGGTTATAATGATAGCCTTACCTGTAGAAAGATAGGTTCGTTTTACCGCATACGGCAACGATAAACCTTTTGAAAGTTCCAGTCGCAATCTGCTTAAAAAGTGTATGGTATCATCAACCGCTATCCCAAAGGCAATGGCAAATATTACCGAGGTATCAGCTTTTAGGTTGATATGCAATAAGCCCATAAATGCAGCCATAATAAACAGCGGGATAACATTGGGGATAAGGATGATCAAAACAATTCTCCAGCCTTTTAATAATAGTAATGCTATAAATGATATAACAAATGCATCAATAATAATTCCGGTAATAAGATTGTTGGTTAGTGAATAAGTTACTTTATCAAGCAACACTGCCGAACCTGTTAAATGATAATCAAAAGAATTTGAAAAATTTCCTCTTGCATAAAAATGATCTATTTTTTCTCTTACTACTTTAAATTCTTTTATCGACATATTGGGCAAACGGCCGCTGATTCTTAACTGGCGAAAGTCTTTTGCCAGGTAGTGTTGCATTTCGTCTGCAAATTGGGTTTGCTTAATGGCTTCAAAATACCTGTTTATATCCTGTTGGTTTGTTGGCAAAGCATAATTGCTATTCTTGCCGCCATAGAATGCCTTGTTGGCTCCCCTAAAAAGCGACAAGGGCGAAATAACATAACCTACACCACAACTATCTTTTAGAAAATGTTCAATTTCTTCAACCCGTTTTAATGCCGGCAAAATTAAAAATGAGCTGTTAGCAGTTTTCATTTTTAAGGAAAGCTCAAAAGGACGGGTGCCTGCAAAGTCCTTTTCCATAAAGGTATAATCATCCAGTATGGGATTGTTTTTTGGTATCTCCTGTAATAGACTGGAATTGATTTCAATCTTCTTAATGTAGTACACAGATACCAGCACTATCGCCGCAAAAATCCCTAACATCAGGTATTTGTTTTTTATTATAGTTTTAAATGCAAGCGCCAGAAAATTGTTCCACCGGTGTTCGGCAGTTTTTCTGTAAACCACTTTTGGTACCGGTGAAAATAAATAAAACGCATAGAGGGAAAACATGGTAATGCCAAAGGCAATAAATAGTCCGATGCCTGCAAAAAAGCCAAAGTTTCTGATAGGTATAATATTGGTAATGCCTAATGTAAAAAAACCGGTAGCTACTGTACAGCAGGTGTAAAAAGTGGCAAGTCCTATTTCCCGGTATGTTTTATTTAACGCATCTTTTTTGGATAGCCCGGTTCTGAGATTTTCAATATAATGGGTTGAAATATGAATGATGTCGGACATGCAGATGACTGCAAGTATGGGTGGCAAAAGGCTCGAAATAATATCAAGTTTATTGCCGGTTGCTGCAATTATCGCAAGTGTCCACACAATGGATACTGCTATAATTAATAGCGGAACAATAATGGTTTTTACAGATCGGAATAACAGGTAAAGAAACAGGCTGATAAATAGCAGTGAAAGGGAGAGGTAGGTCTGAAAGTTTTTTTCAATTTCGTTGATGTAAACTCTTTCTACACGAATTTTAGCGGTAATATGTGTTTCATCAAATTGTAGTTCATTTATTTTATTACGGATAGCATTTAGTATGAAATCTTTCTGGTCATCTCTTAAGTGTTGTTCATTGAATGCCGCAATGGCAATGGATTTTCCATCTTTGGATACCAGCAGGTCCCGATACTCTTTCGACTCAAATACATAAACAGAATCTGCCAAATATGATTCCGGCTGCGCTATATGTATCAACGGCCTGGCATTGATTTCGTTTTTTTTGTAAAAGAAGCTGTTGGCTGTTGTTAAGGAATATACCTTGGTAATATGATCCAGCTTTTTTACAAAGTTGGTAAGGCTGTCGGTTTTTACCAGGAAGTCTTGTTGGAATATTCCCTTCTTGTTTTTTAATCCTATAAAAATAAATTCATCATCAATTTCAGAGCGAAATTGTTGTTGAAAATCCTGGAAAAATATAAGGTCACTATCACCGGAGGGAAACAGGTTTTCGATATTGAATTCAAATTTTAAAGAGCGCAGGGGGATTAAACTTACAATCGTTGTCAGCAGAATGACCCCTAAGGCAAGCCAGCTTTTTTTTTCATTCATTCGTCTGTATAATTATTTAAATTAATGGGCGGAAGCCGGCTTAAAAAAAATCTCCTTTAATCATCATGGATTTTGTTTCTCTTAATGATTCCATTGCTTTTTCATGTTCTTCTATCGGCACAAGATAGCTTACCGCCTTCTCTGCAAATTTGTTGCAATAGTTACATTCGTTGCAATCCCTATGGCAATTTCCTTTGTGAAAAAAATCCATAACCCCATCCAGCTTTTTATTGTTGATATACAAATCAAAA
The DNA here is from genome assembly GCA_025360525.1 of Chitinophagaceae bacterium. GTDB lineage: Bacteria > Bacteroidota > Bacteroidia > Chitinophagales > Chitinophagaceae > Ferruginibacter. Next base: position 27,545 of record JANYCA010000062.1, read on the forward strand.
CTCTCGTTGAATGCTTTTTCATCTCTCAGTACATTCAATTGGTTTACCAGTTTATGTGCTTTAAAAAGATTTATTTTAGAAGGCTGCAACAGGTACTTGAGGCCTTTCCAGTAATATTTATCATCGTTGTAAATGATGTATTTGGATAGTCCGTGAATGAGGTCCATCATATTTCCATCATAGGTTCTTTTTGTATAGGCAGATACAATCCTGGCAAGCGCTTCGGTTGTCATGCTTCTTTCCACCAGTTTAATATTATCTACACCGGCTGTTTCATAATAATGAAGATCTTTGGGCCGGATAAAAGCAGACTTTAATATCTCAACAGGGTTCGACAGCAATTTTTCTGCACAGGAAAATAAATAATAGTCGAAACTAAAATTATCATTTACATGATTTTTTTGAGAAGCATGGGCATTGTAGTTGGCATGCAGTGTAACCATCGGGCATTTATTCATGCACATCAGGTTGGCAATTGTCTGAATTTTGCAGGTTGTTTTTTCCTTGATCTTTTTTATTTCCTCAAAATTTTTATTAAGATCTACATAGGAAATATTAATCTTATCAGCTCCCAGATTTTCCCAGTAACGTGCTTTTTCAAAGCCATCAATTCTTACCTGAACCGATGCTGAAATGGAAAATTGTGGGTAATTCTTTTTTATAATCTCCATTACCATTGGCAGAGAAACGGAAATGCCATCTACATTTATTTCCGCCAGCCAGTCCAGTGTTTTACGGATATCCCGATATCCTTTTTTTGTAATTTCCAGGTTATCGAAACAGGTTCCGTTGAGCAGATAATTAAATTTTAAATCCCTTTTATGGGCTTCATCTACAAATTCTTTTACCTTTCCCCGCTTTACTTCGGGTAAGGTAAGGGTTGGTCTGCCACCACCAATAAGCCCAACATAAAGCTTACCGTAAATTTCCTCTGTTTCGGAAAAATCGATTTTTTCAAAGTAATCATCTTCCCAATTCACTGGTATGGTTAGCTTCATTGATGTTGATGCTTTTAAAGTTGAAAATTGCTTTGGTGTAAAAAATTTCTGCAACACCGGGCAAATTATTTTCGCTTTTATTGAATTGACATTATTCGTGATATTTTCAATATCATTTTATTTAGAGTACCTGCAAGGTATTTAGTCAATGAAAATATTTTTATGATAAACATCAAATCTATTAATGAGAAGCGTCATATAATAGATTTAAGCAGGATAGTGATATGATAGAACATAACAGCAATAAGCTTACAGAAATACAATTTAAAATCAGTTTAGCATTTATTAGTCTTCCGCCACATTCTTCATAGCTGATAAAACTGCAAATGCATTTTTTATAACAACCTGTTTGTTTATCAAAGAGTCGCTGGTTGTGATAATTTCTATCCACCCGTTATTGCGTTTTCCGGTTGTTACGGGCACGGATTCAAACTGGTTTTTATTTTTTTCAATAAATACCCACTCTTTATTTTCGTAGCGCACTACTGCATCTTCCGGCAGGGCTTTTACAATACTGTTGGAAAGATGTACGGTGGCATTGATATACATCCCTGGCTTAAGGTTCCCGGGGAGAGTTTCAAAATGACAATGTATGGTACCACTCCTGTTTTCATCAATATTTTTGGTAACCAGAATTACTTCGGCCTCATATTTTTTATCAGGTTCATCAACAAAATAAATTTCAACTTTTTGCCCCTGTTTTATTTTGTTTAGGTCTTTTTCAAATACCGTTAAAGCTGCATGCAAATCGGTTGGATTGATTAGTTCAAACAGCACATCCTGTGGTTGTACATACTTGCCAATGTTTACATTTACTTTAGAAACAAAGCCATTGATGGGAGAGGGAATACTTACCATTCTTGATATGGAATTGCCTGAAAGTTTATCTGGATTGATATTGATTAACCGAAGTTTTTCGCCCAGGCCCAGCACCTGCAATTTGGTGTTTTCATAGTCGGATTGTGCCTGCTGAAATATTTTATCTGCAGCGGTTTTTGTTTCGTTCAATGATTTTTGGCGCTCATACTCCAGCCTAGAAAAATTGAGTTTTGATTTTGCCATCAGGTAATCCTGCTGTAGTTGAACCAATGCCTGGTCTTCAATAATGCCAATGCTTTCACCTTTAAAAATGTGCATACCCGGAAGTAGTTTGGTAGATTTTAAATAACCTCCCAGTGGGAAACTGATAGAGACAATATTTTGCGGAGGCACATCCACCATGCCATTCAGCTGAAGGGTTTCGCTGATAGTCTGGTCAGAAAATCTACCCACTACTACAGTTGCATTTTTCATTTGCAAGTATGTTAGTGTTACCAATGTGGTTGATGCTGTAACTTCCAACGCTGCTATTTTTTCTGTTTTGGAAGAACAGGAATTGATGGTGAAAACCAGCAAACCTGTAAATGCTATTAATAAACGGTTCATATTTTTTATTTAATTATTTTGATAGATAATAACCTAATTGAATAACTGATTGATTAAAATTTTTGAGTGCATCCAAATGTCCTAACCGGATGTTGATTACCTGGTTCATCAGCAAACCCCATTGGAGGTAGTCGATGGCACCTTTTTCGAGACTCAGTTGGGCACTGCCGGCAATTGTATTAGCTTGCTGTATGCCGGTAGTTTCAAAATAACGTAGTGCAGCTGTTGTTTTTTCAAAAGCCGCTGCCCATTGATTTAGTTCACTGCTTAGTTGCTGTTTACTTTGCGCTACATTCAGTGTGGCGATGGCTTCATTTATTTGTGCTGCTTTTATTTTACTCCTGGTCGATTTGTTGAAGATGGGTATTGCAATACCCGCCTGCACACTATTAAACCGGTTGCCTGCACTGAATAACTGCTGGTTAACACCATCCTTGCTTTGCCAACCGGTAAAGGACTGGTTCGTATAGCCAAGCATCAGCTCCGGACTAAGTTTATTTTTCTCTAAATCGGTTGAGGAGGCAGCTATTACAGTTTGTTGTTGCAGCCATTTTAATGCAGGATGGTTATTCAACATTGCAGTGTCGGCAATTGCAATATCATCCATTTTTGCAACTGTATATTCCGGTAACAGCAACGAATCCGTATTGAGCAGGTATTGCATTTTTTGCTGTTCCATTTTAAGATCGGCGGCTATTTGTTGCTGCTGTAAAATAATTTGCTGCAGCTGTGCATCGGCCGTGGTTTTTTCCAGGATATTTGCTTCACCGGCCTTCAGTTTTCTATCGGCAGCCGCAGCATATTTACTGTATAAAGTATCGAGGCTTTTCAGCAGTTTATCTCTTTCCAGTAAATCTACCATGGTATAAAACACCAATTTTATTTCCCTGCTTAATTCCTGTTCTTTCAGCAGTAATAAATTTTGTACCGAAGCTTCATTGGCTTTGTAATAAATAGCCTGGCGTTTATAAATTACCGGCATTGCAAATCCTTGCGAAATGGAAAAGCGGCTGTCGGTATTAAAGCTATTCACCTTGCCATAATCTGCCAGAAACTGGGTTTTGGGTAGCTCATAGGTACTCACCTGCAACTGTTTCCAGTAGTCCGCTTGCTTGGCAGTATTTTGCAGATGGAGATTTTTTTGCCTGCCTGCTGCAATCATTTTATCCAGTTGCATTGTTACCGGAGTTGTTTGTGTAAAGCTTGTTGCTGACGTTAAAACTGCAATTAAAACCAATACCGCTGTAACAACATGCTTCTTTCGTTTTTTCCGGGGGGGTATATTATCGAACCATACATACAATACAGGCAACACCAGTAAGGTAAGTAAGGTTGCAGAAAGCAATCCACCAATTACCACTGTTGCTAATGGACGCTGAACTTCTGCGCCTGCACCATCGCTTAAAGCCATGGGTAAAAATCCCAGCGCAGCCACCGCAGCCGTCATCAACACTGGCCGCAACCGTATCCTGGTGCCCTGTAACACTACCTGTTTTATGTCGGCAACACCTTCTGCTTTAAGACGGTTAAATTCTGCTATCAACACAATGCCGTTTAATACCGCCACGCCAAATAAGGCAATAAAACCAACGCCTGCAGAAATACTAAAAGGCATGCCCCTTGTCATCAGCGCAAATATGCCACCGATGGCGGATAAAGGAATGGCAGAGAAAATAAGTAAACCGTATTTTAAGGAGCCAAAAGCAAAATAGAGCATCAGCAATATTAAAAACAATGCCAACGGAACGGCAACTGATAACCTTGCTTTGGCTTCCACCAAATTCTGAAACTGTCCACCGTATTTTACAAAATACCCCGGTGGAAATTTTATTTTTTCATCTATTTTTACTTGCAATTCTTTTACAATAGTTTGTACATCTACACCCCGTACATTAAACCCTACAATAATTCTGCGCTTGGCATCTTCCCGTTGTATTTGGTTAGGCCCTTCTTTTATTTCTACTGTTGCCAGCTGGTTCAATGGAACCTGTTTGCCGGAAGGTGTTGGTATCAGCAGGTTTTGTACGTCGGGTAAATCTTTTCGCAGGCTGGATTGAATGCGGACAACGAGATCGAACCGGCGCTCATTTTCGTAAATCATTCCGGCACTTTCACCGGCAAAAGCTGTGCGTACAATTTTGTTTACATCGCCAATGGTAAGCCTGAATAAGGCAATGGCATCCCGGTTGTAAGAAATAACAATTTGGGGTAAACCGGTTACCGTTTCAATATACAAATCTTTGGCACCTTTGACTGTTGAAATTATATCGCCCAGTTTTTTGGAATAGGCAGCGAGTGTATCAAGATCTTCCCCAAATATTTTACATACAACATCCTGCCTTGCGCCTGTCATCAATTCATTAAACCTCATTTGCACCGGGTATTGAAAGCCAGCTGTAATACCGGGCACCTGTTGCAATGCCACACTCATTTTGTTAGCGAGTTCATCAAATGTTTTGGCTGATGTCCATTCTTTTTTTTCTTTTAAAATTACCATCATATCTGCAGCATCTACTGGCATGGGATCGGTAGGTATTTCGCCACTACCTATTTTGGTAACCACTTTCTCCACTTCTGGAAAATTCTTTAACAGGATACCAGCCGTCTTTTGGGTGGCATCAATGGTGGTAGTGAGGGAACTACCTGTAAGCACCCTGGTGTCAATTGCAAAATCTCCCTCTTCTAATTTTGGTATAAACTCACCACCCATAAAGCCCATCACAATCATTGCAGCAATAAACAATCCTACGGAAATTGATACAATTGTTTTGGGGTATTTAAGTGCATTTAATAAAGCCGGCTGGTATTTTTTTTGCAGCCATTCCATCATCGTATCTGCCCAGGTAGCTTTGTGTTTTATTTTTTTACTCAGTGCCAGGGAAGCAATCATCGGCACATAGGTAAGCGATAAAATAAAGGCACCGATCAATGCAAATGAAACCGTTTGGGCCATGGGTTTAAACATCTTTCCTTCAATGCCTACCAACGATAATATGGGCAGGTAAACGATCAGGATAATGATTTGTCCAAACACGGCAGATCCCATCATTTTACCTGCAGATTCTTCCACTGTTTTATTCATGGTTTCCTGTGCCAGTACCTGCGTTGCTGCCGCAGTTTTATGGTAATAGAGCCGGTGCATTACCGCCTCAACGATAATTACTGCGCCATCTATTATTAACCCAAAATCCAGTGCCCCCAGGCTCATGAGGTTGCCGCTAACTCCAAACAAATTCATGAGTATTATCGCAAAGAGCATGGCAAGTGGAATAACAGATGCAACAATTAATCCGGCCCGTACATTGCCTAAAAAAAGAACCAAAACGAATATTACTATCAGCGCACCTTCCAGCAGGTTTTTTTCTACTGTGCTGATGGCATTATTTACCATCTTTGTTCTGTCAAGGAACGGTTCAATTTTAACGCCTTCGGGTAAATTTTTTTCAATTTGTTCAATACGTTCTTTTACAGCTTTAATTACCTTAGAAGAGTTTTGCCCTTTCAACATCATCACCACTGCACCTGCAACTTCACCCTCGTCATTAAAGCACATTGCACCATACCTGTTTCCATGTCCTATTCTTACTTCGGCAATGTCTTTTACAAAAACTGGTATTCCAGTAGCAGTATTTTTTACAATAATTTTCGAAATATCCTCCAGGTTTCCTGCCAGTCCTTCGCTGCGGATAAATAAAATATTGGGCCCTTTTTCTATGTACGATCCGCCTGTGTTTTGGTTGTTTTGTTGCAGCGCTGTAAATACATCGCCAATGGTTACCTGCAGGCTTTGCAGTTTGGATGGGTTAACAGCCACTTCATATTGTTTGAGATAACCGCCAAAGCTGCTAACATCTGCCACACCCGGGGTGCCCAGCAGTTGCCTGCGAACTACCCAATCCTGGATAGTTCTTAACTCAATAGCCGTATATTTTTGTTCGTACCCTTTTTTGGGGCGGACAGCATATTGGAAAATTTCACCAAGACCGGTGGTAACAGGCGCCAGTTCAGGATTCCCGGCATCTGGTGGAATTTGTGTTCGTACCTGTTGCAACCGTTCCGACACCTGTTGCCTTGCCCAGTATACATCTGTTGCATCATTAAAAACAATGGTAACCAGCGACAGTCCAAAGCGTGAAAAGGATCGGATTTCGATGATACCCGGAATATTTGAATTGACCTGCTCAATAGGAAAAGTAATCAGCCGTTCAATTTCCGGTGCAGCCAGCGAAGGTGAAACGGTTATTACCTGAACCTGGTTATTGGTAATATCCGGCACTGCATCAATGGGTAATTGGGTGGCAGCATACACACCACCCAATACCAATGCCAGCGTAAATATCCCGATGATCAATTTGTTCCGCACACTAAAGCGGATTATATGTTGTAGCATAAATAAAATTGCTTAATTAAATATGAAATAAACCTGGCGGCTATTATCCGAAAGGCAATAGTTATTGGTAAGTAATGCACACAAAAAAACTGTATTACACCAATAAGGGGTGAGCTTTTTTTATTTGAACAAGTTAGTAATTAAAACGAGCCTTTTATGTCCATGTTTATGCAATAGCATAAGTCGCCTTACGCAATACCCAACGGGGTTGTTATTGCAATTGTTGCAGCTGGAAAAATGCATGGCATTTTAACCAACAAACGCACATATTCATTTAAATAGAAAAAAGCGGTGATCATTTAAACCCGGGGAGGCTGAAAGATATTACATCCAAACTCCGAAGAAATAAAGCGATCGTTGGTATGTAAAAAATCGTTGGAAATAATAAACACAATGGGAGATAAAGTAGTTGTTTGCACGTCAGGCATCAAAACGGGAACTACAGATAAAGCAAACGCTGAAATTGATTTAAAAGGTAACTGCATATCACGGTCATAGTCTTTGTCCATCGGACTTCCGTGTAAATAATGGATGGATAAAAAATGAAAGAAGCTGATGTTTTTATCTTCCATTTTATGTTCTGCAAAATGCTGAAATACAACTGGTAATTTAAGCATTTGCCGGGCCTCTGTTACCGAGAACAGATAGATTGTCAGGAAAAATATGGTGGTAATTTTTTTCAATCTGCCACAAAAGTAAGGGTATAATTTTTATGGTTTCGCATTTCATTAAAAGAGGACACCGCCCACGGCGGACGCTCCGGTTGGTGTTCCACCATAACTGTTCAAAAGAATTCTATGTTTACAAAAACTAATATCACCCTTTCAGGGTTTGGGCAATTATTAATTAATTTTTCTATAGTAATATCATCCCTTCGGGATTTTAAAGCCTGAAAGGCTGACATTAATATAGCCTAAAGCAACACAAGCCTATAGGAAACCCTGAAGGGGTGACATTATTTTACCTTATGTTTTTCACTGTTCTACAAAAGACTAAAATCTTCCGAATATTTATAGTGTCCCCACCAACCTGCGACAATTATAATTGTACCCATGAAAAAGGTTGCTTACTATCAACGTTGTTTGGCCGGATCAAAATGGCGGGCATTTGTAACACCCATAAAACACATTCAAAGGTTGATGGCGATTCTGAAAAAAATATAACCCTGGTTTCGCCTATTCCTTTCGCCAATCTATTGCTGATTGTAACAAAAGTTACAGGCAATTTATTTTTAATAAGGTACCTTGTTTGTCTAATATAAATTATATGAAAAAAAATATGGGTAACACAGATCGCATGATACGATTACTACTTGCAGTAGTTGTTGCAATTTTATTTTACACCAATGTCATCAGTGGTACATTGGGTATTGTATTGTTGGTAATTGCTGGAGTTTTTGTTGTAACAAGCCTGGTAAGTTTTTGCCCGCTCTATACTTTGATAGGTGTGAATACTTGTCCTGCAAATAAGTAAATATCAGCTTATGCATCATCGATTGGCAGGTTTTAATTATGTCAGGTTTGAAGGGGTGATTATTAAAAAAGTCTGTTTTCTCTTTTTTATTGATGAATATATTTTCGGCTCGATGGTGCTGACGTAATTTTTTTGTGTTGATCTCGAAACCGGAGGCGATACTGCTATTGTTTTAATATCTCCTTTAATATTTTAAATGTTTTTGTTTATTAAATTTCTTATTCTCGTTATATAGTTAATAAGTTAGTTCGTAAAGTCAATATGCTGAATAGGAGGTCTCTGTTTTCTTTTTTTTCTTGATAAAAAAAAGAAACAAAAAAAAACAAGCCCGCCCGGCTGACGCCAGTCGGACGGGGCTGCATAAAAAAGTCTAAAAATTTATTTGTTTTTTCCATAGCAATCCGCCCGGATGCACACCGTTCGGACGGGCCTTTTTTATGAGGCCGTTCGTAAACATGCGAACTAAATAATTAATCCTGTTTCGTAATATTGTAACACTGGTATCTGATTGATAAATTGCCACGTAAATCATAAACCACGATTTCATTATGTTAATGGAAGATGAAGAGGGAAAAAAATCAGCGGCACTACTTGCAGTAATTAATAAGCTTGTGCTTGTTATTTTATTGTTGGTAACCGGGCTGATAGCAATTCCTTTTTTTATTTATTTAGATAAACAGCCTGATTCATCCAACAAAAAAACGGCGGATACAACTATACCTAATGTTGAAACCAGCAAGGATGCTGTTGTTTATTGGACTGCACCAGATACAAGCAAAATTACTGATGTAAAACAAAAAGAGCAGGTAATGTATGGCAGAGAATTGATTGCCCATACGTCGAAATATTTTGGCCCCAATGGATCTGTTTTAAAAATAAGCAATGGCTTGAATTGTCAGAACTGTCATTTACAGGCAGGCACTGCAGTTTTTGGCAATAACTATGGTTCGGTAGCGTCTCTTTATCCAAAATTCAGGGCAAGAAGTGGCGCAGTAGAAAATGTTTATAAAAGGGTAAATGATTGTTTTATAAGAAGCTTAAACGGCAAAGCAATTGACACTGCCAGTGCGCCAATGCAGGCCATAGTGGCCTACATTAATTTTTTGGGAACCAATGTGGAAAAGGGCAAAAAGGCGACTGGCTCAGGGTTTAAAGACCTTGCATATTTAATTCGTGCCGCCGATACGGCAAAAGGGTCGGTTGTTTTTAAAGCTAAATGTCAAAGCTGTCACCAGGTAAATGGTGAGGGTGTTTTAAATACGGATAAAACCGAATTTACCTATCCGCCACTATGGGGTAAAAGCAGTTATAATGATGGGGCAGGTTTATACCGCATAGTGTCTTTTGCAAAATATATAAAATACAATATGCCACAGGGAGCCACCTATTTGAATCCGCAATTAACAGATGAAGAGGCATGGGATTTGGCAGCTTTTGTAAATTCACAGCCAAGGCCGCATATTAACACACCCGGGGACTGGCCGGATAAATCTAAAAAACCGATTGACCATCCTTTTGGGCCTTATGCTGATAATTTTACGGAGCAGCAACATAAATTCGGACCTTATCCGCCAATTGAGGCAGCACAAAAAAAAGGAAAGTAGCAGGAAAAGAAGCCACAAACAATGCGATGGTGAGAACTAATTTATTAATGCAATGAAATTTTTACATTATGAAGAATAACAGACGAAACTTTATAACACAATTAAGTACGATGGGGGCAGGTGCAGCGCTAATCAGTGCTACTCCATTGGTGGCTGCAGCGGGCACAATTTCAGCAGGTAATGATGAAGGCGTTCCGGATGATAAACCATTTCTCATTTCCATTTTACAAACTACAGATGTGCATTGCCAGGTGCATCCGCATGATGAATTATTCTGGGAAAACAATAAAACTGTTTTTCGTAAAACCGGCGGCTATGCTCATTTGGCTACTTATTTTAGCAATCAAAGAAAAAAGATTTCCGATACTTTTATTATCGATACCGGCGATATGTTCCAGGGCAGCGAACTATCTGTTAAAACTACGGGCAAAGCAATGGTTCCTATCCTGAACCAATTAGGATACGATCTATATCTGCCGGGCAACTGGGAAGTAATTTATTATAAGAAGGCGATGCAAACCTTGCTCGGATCTTTAAATGCACCAAAGGTTTGTGCCAATATGTATCATGACCTGGGTGAAGGTAAAAAAGGAGAACTTATTTTTCAACCGTATCATACCTGGACGGTAAAAGGTGTAAAAATCGGATTCATCGGTTATACCGATCCGTTGGTGCCCATTCGCCAGTCGCCCAATTATAGCAAAGGAATTATTTACACCAGGCCGGAGGAAAACCTGTCTCATTACGTAGATGTATTGCGCAACCAGGAGCAATGCGCTTATATATTGATGGTTGCACATTTGGGATTATCGCAACAAATCTATTTGGCTAATTTGCCGGAATGCAAAGGAATAGATTACATACTGGGCGGTGATACACACGAACGGGTGAGAAAACCAATTGTTTGCAAATATTCCAAAGTGGTAGAGCCAGGCGCATTTGGTTCTTTTGTTGGTAAACTAAACCTTACCATTCAAAATGGCAAAGTAATAAAAGACGAATACGAGTTAGTAGAAATTACTGCCTCGAAGTATAAAGCCGATACTGCTTTAACTGCATTAATTAATAATAATGAAATGCCGTTTAATAAATCTATCAATAAAATTATTGGATACAGTACCATTCCGCTGTATCGTTATTTTGTAGTTGAAAATCCTATAGATACCCTGATATTAAATGCCATTTACTGGAAAATAGAAAATGTGGATGTGGTGCTGTCTAATGGTTTTCGTTTTTGCCCGCCACGGACTACGCCGGACCATACGGGCAATATCCCCATTACAGAAGGTTTTGTTTTTGATATGCTGCCAGTGGATAGTACGATAAGAACCGGAACAGTTACCGGTGCTCAATTAAAGAGTTGGCTGGAGAAAGAATTGAACAATGTGTTTGCTGCTAATGCGGCAGAACGCTTTGGTGGCTGGCTGGTAAAATTCAAGGGAATGGAAGTAAGTTTTAATGCGTTTGGTGAAAAAGGAAAGAGAATACAAGCTGCATCTATTGGCGGAAGTCCACTGGCCGAAAATAAAAAATACAATATCTGTGCCTGCGAAAGGGATGGTGACCCTACTGATATGTTGTGCCGGATGATGGGTGTGTCCAATGCAAAAAATACAGCACTGACATTGCATTCAGTGCTCTTTGAATACCTTGTCGTAAATTCACCTGTAACGCCTGTACCGCCGATGGCAGCAAAAATATTAGATGCACCACAAACCTTACTAACCCAGGTAACCGGTGTAGATTACCAGTTTAGTTAACAAACTTTTAAAATGAAAAAATGAAAAAATTAATTCTTACTACTGCGATGGCTTTTATAATGTGTGGTGCATTTACCCAAACATTGTCAACAACAAAATCTAACGTGCCCGGTGTAACAACCGAAGTTAAAAATGGAAAACACTTTGTAGTAATACAACTTACCAGTAACGATACATTGGTATGGAAAGGATTGATGAATAACCTGAAGAATCTTAAAGCAGGCTGGGGCGATAATGTGCAGATAGAAGTGGTGGCACATGGTGCTGGCATTGAAATGCTGATGACGTCAAAAACTACGCAGCAACAAAAAATTACCGGGTTTAAAAGTATGGGAATTGTATTTGTAGGTTGTGAGAATACAATGAGAGAAAGAAAAATTGCTAAAGATGCCATTATTGCGGAAGCTGGTTTTGTGCCAATGGGCGTAGGTGAAATAATTATGAAGCAGGAACAGGGTTGGAGTTATTTAAAAGCGGGGTTTTAAGTTTCATATTAATGGTTAAAAATATCATACTTACAATATAGAAGTGCAACCTTTGTTACCAATAAAGTGATAAGTTTATAACAGCTTTGCGCAGCTTAAAATTATTTTTATCATGGGAATAGCAGGTTATTTGCTGGCTGCAGTTGTTGGTATCTCATTGGGGTTAATTGGTGGTGGAGGTTCAATTTTAACCGTGCCCATCCTTGTATATGTAATGGGCATTAACCCTGTATTAGCTACATCCTACTCCCTGTTTATTGTCGGTTCCACCTCTTTGGTTGGGGCTTATAATAATTATCGCAATGGTTGGGTAAACATTAAAATTGCACTTCTTTTTGGTTTATCTTCCATTACCACCGTATTTATTACACGAAAAATATTGATGCCTTTAATTCCTCCCGTGCTTTTTTCAAATGGGCATTTTACTATTACGCAGGAATTAGCCACCATGGTTTTGTTTGCTGTTTTAATGCTACTGGCTTCTATCGCCATGATAAGAAACACGGCTGAAGAAATAAGTTTAGTTGAAGGGGCTTCGGACGCACCAACAAAACTTTTCACCTTATTGATATACGGAATTGCTGTTGGTTTGGTTACAGGCTTTTTGGGAGCTGGTGGTGGATTTTTGCTAATACCTGCCTTAGTATTGCTGGTAAAAATACCCATGAAAAAGGCCATTGGAACTTCGCTTTTGATTATTGCCCTCAATTCTTTAATTGGGTTTACCGGCGATATCGGGCATTTTGCAATTGATTGGAAATTTTTAATCATCATTACTTTAATAGCAATTGCCGGGGTTTTTATGGGTGGCTTTTTATCAAAAAAAATGGACGGTGAAAAATTGAAAAAAGCATTTGGTTGGTTTGTTTTGGTGATGGGTATTTACATTCTTGTGAAAGAACTTTTTTCCCTTAATTCAACTCAATAATACAATGGTGGTACTTTTTAAAAGTATAACCACCCGGCTATTGTATCGTAAAAAAAGCCGCCATTTATTTGGCAGCCTTGCTGGAAATTTTCTAGCTGGTTGGTCGTATTACAACCAACAGGTATGTTTATTTTATTTCTTCAAATTCAATATCCCTAACCTTAATTTCTTCCGTATTTTTTGTTGGCGTAACCGCACAACTTTTTGTACCACAACAACCCGTATTTGTTATTGCCTGGTATAGAAAAAAGACTCCAATTAAACCAGGCACGAGATCATGATTTTGAATTGCCTGAATTGCAATGAAACCTCCTAAAACCAACCGCAGCCAACGCATAAAATGCCAGTTGGTAAATATCATTTGTTTAATTGTTTCCATCGTTAGCTGATTTTATTTTGCAGGTTCATCCATCCGCCGCCCTTGTAAACGGCTGTGTATCCCTTCGATTTCAATATGCTTTTTGCAGATGCACTCCTCATGCCCGATGCACAGCAGGTGATGATGGTTTTATCTTTTTTAAGTATTGCCTGGTGGCTGTTCAAGGTGTCCAGCGGAATATTGATAGAACCTATTATATGCCCGCCCTGGTATTCGCCTTTGGAGCGCACATCAACAATGGTGGTGCCGTTTTTCAGTAGTTCTTTGTAATTTGTTTTGGGCCTTATACCCAGTAAATTTTTAACCAGTTGTATCATTGTGGTTGTTTTTTTGTTAGGCGGTTTGATAATTCTAATTTATCGTCATCCAGCTTCGGCCGTTAGTCATTTAATGCCGAACCTTAATAAGAAGTTGGTTGTCTGTGCTTATCTCCGGGGCTGATGCTTTGTAAGAAACTTAATGTAATTCAGCAACCGCTGCTTGCCTGTTGTTGAAAATGTTGACGGCATTATAATTTACCTCCCACGTTACAGGCAGCGCTTTTTTTAGCATGCTGCTTACACCGCAATATTTTTCCTGCGAATCGTTAACGGCATCTAATGCCGCTTGTTTGTTTTCCTCCAAACCTTTAAAATCGTACTGCACATGAATGGCAATATACTGCATGGGTACCCCTTTGCTTAGCTCGCCTGATACTTTTATGCTGAAATCATCAGGTACTTTATTTGCTTTTCTTAAGATGGCGGCTATATCCATACCAGTGCAACCTGCAAGGGCTGTAAGGATGAATGGTTTGGGGATGGGGCCATTGTCCTCACCACCTGCTTTTTCTGTTGCATCCATTACAACTGTATGTCCGTTTACCAATGCATTAAATTGCATTTTGCCCATCCATTGTGCTTCTATTTCGTGTGTCATTTGTAATATTTTAGTTGAAGAATATTTTAAAAATCATCTATTACATTTTTTTGCTTTTCTCTTACCTAAATTTAACGCCTTTCAGTTCATCATTGTCTTCGGCTCGGCTGTAACCGTTTAGGTGGCTGCGTCAATATTGTCAATGACTGTGTTTTAAATAATACATCATAGTAATTTTGTTGTTGCATTTGCCTGTGAATTAAAAAGCAAAATTGTGCCAATAAAATGTTTTATATGGTCACATATGTTACATTTAGATAAATAGTTAAGGGATGGCCTAAGTAACTGGTAATTTGTGTTGATTTATTTGCCGGTATATTCAATCAATGGCTTATAACCTGTTATTGTATTTTTAACAGACTGGCTTGTTATTTGTGATATTTGTTACACAAATGACCTTTTGTAATTATTTACTTTGCAGTCTTATTTACTTTGCTAAAAAACACATGGCTTCGCTTGCAAAGGCTTGCAATTAAGAGCTCAGGAATTTTAAAAGACAGTAGTTATGAAAAATTGGTTTATTAAAAATAGGTTGTATTTGGTTGGTGCGTTGCTTGGCGCAATAGTGGGATTTCTGTACTGGAATTTCGTTGGCTGTACCAGTGGTACTTGTATGATTACTTCCAAACCGCTCAACAGTACCTTATATGGTGCCACAATGGGGGCTTTATTGTTGGGCATGTTTAAAGCTGATAAAAGCCAACCAACTGTTCCATCCAAAAATGAAAATCAACAAAATGACATTTAACGAATTGATACAATCAGATAAACCGGTGCTGGTAGATTTTTTTGCTACCTGGTGCGGCCCCTGTAAAACGATGGCACCTATTTTAAAAGAAGTAAAACTTGAAATTGGCGATACAGCCAGTATTTATAAAGTAGATGTTGATAAAAATCCGGAAGCCGCCAGTGCTTACCAGGTGCAGGGGGTGCCTACTTTAATACTTTTTCAAAAAGGAAAAGTGTTGTGGAGGCAAAGCGGCGTAGTACCTAAAAGTGGATTGGTAAGTGTAATAAAGAAATATGTTTAATAAATCAGCGTTGTCCCATTTTACAATCCAAATTATTGCAGTTTTAAAACTGCAATTTTAAGTGCCCCGCTATAAAGGCGCCCCTTTTTTATATTTCATAAAAATCAATTGCGCCTATTTTTGTTTTTCAATTTTAATAAACCTGCTAAATAAATAATTGTATGTTGGAGTGGATAAAGCAACCCTGGCCATGGTATGTTGCCGGGCCATTAATAGGCTTAACTGTGCCGATACTGTTAATTATTGGTAACAAATCTTTTGGTATCAGTTCATCTATGCGGCATATATGTGCTGCCTGCCTGCCTGCAAACATTCCCTTTTTTACATACGACTGGAAAAAAGAAATGTGGAACCTGTTTTTTGTTGCAGGTATTTTACTGGGAGGTTTTATTGCTATACAATTGTTAGCCAACCCTGCAACCATCCAAATAAATCCAAAGCTTACCAAAGAATTGGCTGGTTATGGTATTACAGATTACACCGGTCTTTTACCTTCTCAGTTATTCAACTGGCCGGCATTGCTGACAGTAAAAGGCTTTTTAATGATAGTAGTAGGCGGTTTTTTGGTAGGCTTTGGTACAAGGTATGCAGGAGGCTGCACCAGCGGCCATTCCATAATGGGAATATCTACTTTGCAATGGCCTTCGCTCGTTGCCACCTGTTGCTTTATGGCCGGTGGTTTTATCATGGCCAACATCATTCTTCCATTTATTCTTTCGCTTTAAAAATTGTAGTATGTTAACAGCTGCCGATACAGATATTGAAGTTCGTTCTCTCGATACTATGGGTATAAACGAAAGCCGTTTAACCCATAAATGGTATCATAATATTAAATACTTGTTGGTAGGTATTGCCTTTGGAATTGTATTTGTAAAGGCAGAAATCATCAGCTGGTATCGCATTCAGGAAATGTTCCGGTTGCAATCATTTCACATGTACGGGGTTATTGGCAGTGCTATTGTGATAGGTGCCATTTCTGTATGGATCATCAAAAAGTTTAAGATAAAATCAATCGATGGCGAACAGATAGAATTCAAGAAGCATCCTTTTAATAAAGGACAAATTTATGGCGGATTGCTTTTTGGTTTAGGATGGGCTATCACCGGTGCCTGCCCGGGGCCATTGTATGCACAAATTGGTACCGGTGCCACCGTGGTTGTTGTTACCTTAATAAGTGCCATTGCGGGCACATGGGTATATGGATATTTTAGAGAAAAATTGCCCCACTAATTCACTAACTGCAAATAGGTTCAATTTTTTTTATTTAAAAGAAAGCATTTTTTGCTCTGGAATCTATCGATGCTGTTGTCTTGCATAACTTCATTTATTAAAGGGTAAATTTGTATCCTTCCCAACTAGATATTTTATGAGCAATGCAATAAATGTTGACAGACTAAAAGATTTATTTGAACCTGCTTTACTGCAAGAGATCAAGCAATTTGGTACCTGGCAGAGTTTTAAAGAGAATGATTTGATAATGGATTATGGAAAATATATCCGGATGATGCCCATTATTATAAAAGGAACAGTTAAAGTATTGCGGTTAGATGAAAACGGAAATGAAATTTTGCTCTACTATCTATCGAGTAGTGAAAGTTGCTCCATGGCTTACAGCTGCTGTATAGAGGCAAAAAAAAGTGAAGTAAAAGCGATTGCCGAAGATGATTTGGAACTGATTGCCATACCGCATGTAAAACTGGATGAATGGCTTTGCAAATATCCCAGCTGGAAAAATTACATCATGCGTAGTTTTAATGAGCGTTTTATAGAATTACTAAAATCCATTGAAAGTATTGCCTTTCATAAGTTAGACGAACGCCTGATTGCTTATTTAAAAGAAAAGCAACGCCATACAGGTTCAAGCGTTATTAAATCTTCTCATTACCAAATTGCAGATGAATTAGCCACATCAAGGGTAGTAATTTCGAGACTGCTGAAGCAACTGGAAAACAGTAAAAAAATAATCCTTTACCGGAGTGAGATAAAATTGCTTTCTTCTTTTGCGGATTAATTTTTTTAAATAGGCATGCTGGAAAGTACCATTATAAATTCGGTTATTAAAACATTTGAAATCCTATTTACGCATTTAAGTTGGTGGTTATACTAGGTCAGTTAAATGAACAGGCACCTATTTAAGCAGGTAGTTTATTTTAATGGATTACCAATTCTGTTACATGTTTCTTACTTCATTTGTCCTTTGCCCGTTTTATATTACCCATTGTTTCCTACCCATCAGCCTCAATTTTAATTGCACAACCTCACTCCCAAAAAATAAAATATCTTTGCCACACTTTTATAAAAAATATTGATGATGGATGTAAATTTTAACCCCGATAAGCAACATACACTGGCGGCACCAGTGAGTATTTCAGGAACCGGACTTCACACGGGTATTAATGTAGATATGTGTTTAAAACCAGCTAACCCAGGCTTTGGATTTCAGTTTCAGCGAATAGATTTAGCGGGCATGCCCATTATTAAAGCAGATTGCGACCTGGTTACAGACACCTCCCGTGGTACTACTTTAGAGGTAGGGGATGCCAAAATAAGTACGGTAGAACATATACTTGCTGCGTTGGTTGGAATGGGAGTTGACAACTGCCTGATAGAAATAAACGGCCCCGAAATTCCGATTATGGATGGCAGTAGCATACCATTTGTGGAAATAATTGATGAAACAGGAGTAGTGGAGCAGGAAGCTGCTAAAATCTGGTATTCCATCGATACTAACATTACTTACTACGACGAACACAAACGGGTAGATATGACGGTACTGCCCGCCACTGAATATAAAATAACTACGCTGATAGATTTTAATTCGCCGGTATTGGGTACACAGCATGCAGGCCTTAAAACCATCAAAGATTTTAAAGTTGAGATAGCTCCCTGCCGCACTTTTTGTTTTTTGCACGAGCTGGAAGCATTGCTGGATAACAACCTTATTAAAGGAGGCGATATCAACAATGCTATTGTTGTAGTTGATAAAGCTGTTACTGCAGAAGAAATGACCAGGCTTGCCAAAGCCTTTGGTCGTGAAAAAATTGAAGTGAAAAGTGAAGGCTATTTGAACAACCTGGAACTTCGTTTCCCCAACGAACCAGCCCGACATAAGTTGCTGGACGTAATTGGAGACCTTGCCCTAATTGGATATCCTGTAAAAGGACATATTATTGCTAACAGACCCGGGCACAGTACCAACGTGGCTTTTGCAAAAACCATCAAGCAGTACATCAAAAAAAACAAACACACCAAAGATATTCCTATCTACTATCCCAACCAGCCGCCGGTTTACAACCTGCAGCAGATAGAGAAAACCCTGCCGCACCGTTTCCCGTTTTTATTTGTTGATAAAATCATCGAATTATCCGACAAGCACATCGTTGGCATTAAAAATGTAACATTCAACGAATTCTTTTTCCAGGGCCATTTTCCCGGCAACCCGGTAATGCCCGGTGTATTGCAAATAGAAGCCCTTGCTCAAACTGGCGGTCTCCTTTGCATTAATGCAATGCCCGAAGGGCAGTATGATACCTATTTTTTAAAAATTGATAATTGTAAGTTCAAACAAAAGGTAATTCCCGGTGATACGATGATTTTAAAGATGGAATTAATTGAACCCATCCGCCGTGGTATCTGTGTTATGAGAGGCAGTGTTTTTGTAGGTAACAAACTGTGTACAGAGGGAGATTTAACAGCCCAGCTAGTAAGAAGAAATACACCTAACCCCTAAAGGAGAATTTTTAAACTTATATTCGGAAAGATTTTTTTAACTAAACTTAAAATCCTTTAAAGGTCCAGGGCAAATGATTCATCCACATACGTATATACATCCCAACGCAAAGCTTGCTACCAATGTAAAAGTTGATCCCTTTAGCGTAATCCATCAAAACGTGGAAATAGGCGAGGGGACCTGGATAGGCAGCAATGTTACCATTATGGAAGGGGCAAGAATAGGAAAGAATTGCCGTATTTTCCCCGGTGCAGTTATAGCCGCCATACCCCAGGATTTGAAGTTTGAAGGAGAAGATACTACCGTAGAAATAGGTGATAATACAACTATCCGTGAATTTGTAACCATCAACCGGGGCAGCAAAGACAGATGGACTACCAAGGTAGGCAATAACTGTTTGCTGATGGCATACTGCCATATTGCCCATGATTGCATTGTTGGAAACAATTGTATACTTAGCAACAATACCCAAATGGCCGGGCACGTGGTACTCGGCGATTATTCCATACTGGGTGGTATGTGTGCAGTGCACCAGTTTGTACAAATTGGTCAGCATACTTTTGTAAGTGGCGGTTCGCTGGTTAGTAAAGATGTGCCGCCTTATATTAAAGCAGGCCGCACACCATTGAGTTATGCCGGTGTAAACTCGGTAGGGCTTAAACGACGTGGCTTTTCGTTGGACAGAATCAACCAGATTTTGGATATCTACCGCATTATTTATAACAAATCGATGAACACCTCACAGGCATTAAACTTTATTGAGGAAGAGTTGCCTGCAACAGATGAAAGAGATGAAATTGTTACATTCATCAGGGAAAGCGGCAGAGGAATAATAAAGCGGTTTACAAAAGGCAGCAATGATGATGAGTAACCCTTATCTGCCAAATGGCTAATGAAATAGCACAAATGCAAATCACACTAACCAATACCGGCAAGCGATTTAACAGGGAATGGATATTTCGTGGCCTGAATTTTGACTTTGCCGCAAAACAAAAATATGCCATCACCGGCTCCAATGGCTCTGGTAAATCTACGCTGTTGCAGGTAATAGCCGGCTCGCTTACGCACAATGAGGGAACGGTAATTTTTCATGAAGATCAACTACAGGCAAATAATAATCCATCTTCACCTGCTAATTTTCAACACATCTCTTTGGCTGCACCCTACCTTGATTTAATTGAGGAAATGACTGCAGCAGAATTTCTCTCTTTTCATCAATCCTTTAAACCATTATCTATAACCATACCCGAGGCATTGCAAATAGTGCAATTAGAAAAGTCAGCCTACAAACAGGTGCGCTATTTCAGCAGTGGCATGAAACAACGCCTGAAACTTGCACAGGCCTTCTTTTGCAAAAGCCCGGTATTATTATTAGATGAACCTACCACCAATTTAGATTCAGATGGCATTGCCCTATACCATACGCTGATAAAAAATTTCACTCAGGAAAAACTGGTAATCATCAGCAGCAACGATCAGCAGGAGTATAATTTTTGTGAGGAAGTAATTGCAATTGGAGATTATAAGACAAGTTAAAATGTATGATGTATGATTTAAGATGTCTGATATTAATGCAGCCTCTTGTCTTTATCGCTGGTATTGTATAAAAGATATTTACAGATTTGAATATGGTTGTGCTACCTTCCAGTAACGCCTAACTTGTTTGCCGTCTTGCAACTCCGCCTGCGCTAACAAAATCAGACATCGTTAAATCAGCCATCAGCCATCGATCCTACCGCTTACTTGCAATCAACAAATTTAAATCAGTAAACTTTAAATCAAATCTTTCGCTGAGGTGAAAATTGGTAAGACTGCCTTTGAACAAATAGATGCCGCTGCGGATATTTATTTTATGCCATACCACGTTATCTATGCCGCCATCATCGGCCGTCTCCAGCAAAAGCGGCATCAAAACATTACTGATAGCCTGCGAGGCGGTACGGGCAAAACCACTGGGAATATTGGGTACACAATAATGTATTACTTCATACTTTTTAAACACCGGCCGTTCATGAGTGGTTACTTCACTGGTTTCAAAACAACCGCCCCTATCGATGCTAACATCAACAATAACCGTTCCCGGGCGCATGTTTCTCACCATATCTTCCGACACTACAATTGGGGTGCGGCCCCCCGTGCTGCTTAAAGCGCCTACTGCAACATCGCAGGTTTTTAACTGTTTGGCCAATATTTTAGGTTCTATCACCGAAGTCCATAAGCGACCACCAATATTATTCTGCAGCCTCTTTAACCTGTAAATGCTGTTGTCAAATATTTTCACACTTGCACCCATCGCAAGGGCTGTCCTTGCTGCATATTCACCCACAATACCGGCACCAATAATAATAACTTTAGTAGGAGGTATGCCACTGATTCCCCCTACCAGTACGCCCTTTCCGTTGTTGGCATTGCTTAAATACTGGCCTGCAATCAGCATTACTGCACTGCCGGCAATCTCACTCATGCTGCGTACAATCGGGTTGTGTCCGCTGTCGTCTTTCAGGTTTTCAAAACTAAGCGCTGTTATTTTTTTATCCATCATCTTCTGCAAAATCTCTTTCTTCATTACTGCAAGATGTATGGGAGAAATTATGTACTGACTGGGCTTTAGCAACTCACATTCCATATCACTTACGGGTGCACTTTTTACCAACACATCACATTCAAAAACTTCTTTTTTATCGTAGGCAATTTTGGCACCAGCCTCGCTGTAATCTGTGTCGGAATAGCTGGCTCCCTCGCCGGCTTTCGTCTCAACAATTACCCGGTGACCATTGGCTACCATTACACCAACTGCCTCCGGCGTAAGCGCTATCCTGTTTTCACTAAAAGAAGTTTCTTTTGGTATGCCGATCAACAGTTCTGTTCCATGAGGCTTTACGTCCAGTGTTTCTTCGAGTGTTTCGTACGTAAAGGAAGGAGATACAAAAGGTTTTGATGTAGCCATAAAATATATAAATGTTTAAGAGCTGCCAGCAGACAGATAGTTACAAATTACTAATTAATTACCAGCTTTCTGGTATTAATATCAACGGTGTAAAGCCATGCATGTATTGTGTTATTTGGAAAAATGGCAGGGGCTTTTTCCGGCCATTCAACAAAACAATAGCCGCCACTGTAAATACAATCCTCTACACCGGTAGCAATAGCCTCCTGGTTATTTTTTAACCGGTATAAATCAATGTGATAAATGGTTTCGTTGCCATTGTATAAATACGGATTGATGATGGAAAAAGTGGGGCTTGTTACAACATCTTCTACCCCCAGCACTTCACAAAGCGCATGAACAAAAGTGGTTTTTCCTGCACCCATTTCGCCGTGCATTGCTAATACTTTGGTGCCACCCATTAAATCAAGTAACTGTGTGGCCGCAGTTTTTATTTCGGTTAGTGTAAAAATTAACTCCATGTTGCAAATATATTTTCCTTCAATAGTAACGCCGCATCTTATTTGTAGAATAATTTTACACAATGGAAAAAGTAGAATGGAAAGTAGAGGGAATGGATTGTACCAACTGTGCCTTAACTATAAATAAGTATCTTAATAAAGAAGGTCTTAAAGAAGTAAAAGTAAATTTTATAGGAGGAGATGTCAGTTTTGAAACGAATGGTGCTATTTCAAAAGAATTGATCGCCAAAGGAATAGAAGGATTGGGTTATCATGTGGTTGATCTGCCTCAGTCTGCTAATAAAAAGCAACCGGTGAAGCTTTTTAAAAATCACTTACAACGTTTTTTGTTTTGCCTGCCTTTTACATTGGTTTTAATGCTGCACATGTTACCGTGGCACATTCATTTTTTGATGAATCCATGGATACAACTGGCCATTTGTTTACCGGTTTACCTGGTGGGAATGGGGTATTTTGGCGTGAGCGCCATCAAAAGTTTGCGGGGCGGTATCCCAAATATGAATGTGTTGATTGCCCTGGGAGCCACAGCTGCATTTGTTTATAGTCTTATTGGCACTATAGGCAATTTTGGAATGGATTATGTTTTTTATGAAACTACTGCTACCATTATTACACTTGTATTTTTAGGAGAATTTGTAGAAAACAAATCGGTTGCTACTACACAAAAGGCATTGAATCAATTGGCACGCCAGCAAAAAGTAATGGCTAATATGATTGCTTTTGATGATGACCATAAGGAGAATATTTTTCCGGTAGAGAATACACAGTTACGAGTGGGCGATTTGGTATTGATTAAAAGTGGCGAGCAGGTACCTACCGATTGTAAAATATTATGGGGCGAAGGGTATGCCAATGAATCTTTACTTACCGGTGAAAGTGCCCCTGTACGCAAAGAGAAAAAAGACAGCCTTACCGGCGGAAGTTTGCTAACAGATGGTACCGTAAAAGCCCAGGTTACGGCCGTAGGCAAAGACACTGTTTTGAGCAATATTTTAAATTTAGTAAAACAGGCACAGGGCGAAAAGCCACCGATACAGCAATTGGCCGATAAAATAAGTGCAGTATTTGTTCCGGCAGTGGTAGCTATTGCTTTGCTTACGTTTATAGTGAATTATGTTTTTTTTGACATAAGCGGTACGCAGTCTTTAATGAGGAGTATAGCAGTATTGGTAATTAGTTGTCCTTGTGCGATGGGGCTTGCAACCCCCGCTGCTATTGCTGTTGGACTTGGCAGGGCCGCAAAAAAAGGTATACTTTTCCGCAATGCCAAAAGCCTGGAGTTGTTTAAAAATATTACCACCGTAGTTTTTGATAAGACAGGTACTTTAACAAAGGGGCAATTTAAAATTACCAGTTTTGAAACAACCATTGACTCCAATGAATTTAAGCGGATTGTTTTTTCGATGGAAAAATATTCCAATCACCCGATCGCAAAGGCAATCGGAAATGAATGGAAAATTAACAACCCGGTTTTCTGGAAAAA
>JANYCA010000067.1 GCA_025360525.1 Chitinophagaceae bacterium
TAATCAATTGCATTGGTCACAGTTTTTTACTTTGTTAATGCTGGAAGAATATCCTCATGCACATTAATATTCTTTTTTTAACACTCAGAGTTTTTTCTGCCACAGGTGGCATAGAAAAAGTGGGCAGGGTAATATGTAAAGCATTAACCAGTTTACCTTCCGGCAGTTCGTTGACTAGTTTGGCTGTGTATTCTATGTATGACAAAACAAATGAGGCCAATGCAAAATATATTTCACCGGCAATTTTTAAAGGATTCGGACAGCACAAGTTGCAGTTTGTTACCGCAGCAGTAAAAAAGGGTTGTACCGCTAAAGTGGTCCTGTTGAGTCACATCAACCTGCTGATGATCGGCTATGTAATTAAACTGTTTTGTCCCGGTACAAAACTTATTTTAATTGCACACGGCATAGAAGTATGGGCGCCGTTAAAAGGGTTTAAGAGATACATGTTGCATAAGTGTGATAAAATTATATGCGTGAGTGAATTTACCCGGCAAAAAATGCAAGATTTATTCAACCTCCCTTTGGAGAAGCTGGTTATTTTAAATAACTGCCTCGATCCCTTTTTGCTGCCGGAGCAAAATGAAAATAAAGACGAAAAATTGCTTAAGCAACTGGGGTTTGCAAAAAGCGATTTGGTGCTAATGACACTTACAAGGCTTTCTTCCAAAGAATTATACAAGGGCTACGACCAGGTTTTGGAATCGATCTATGAATTAAAAAAGAGATATCCTTCCATAAAGTACCTGGTGGTTGGTAAATACGACAATGCAGAAAAACAACGGATTGATGCGCTAGTGGAAAGATTATCACTTCAGCAACAGGTGGTTTTTACTGGGTTCATACCAGATGAAGAACTTTCTCTCCATTACCATTTAGCCGATCTGTATGTGATGCCCAGCAAAAAAGAAGGGTTTGGAATTGTTTTTATTGAAGCAATGCTCTATGGTTTACCCGTAATTGCAGGTAATAAGGATGGATCTACTGATGCATTGTTGCAGGGACGTTTAGGACTGTTGGTTGATCCCGATGACCAGGCCGCAATTACTGCCTCCATTGAAAAGGTAATGCTTAATGCATCCGCTTACAAACCCAACCGGCAATTGTTGATGGAGCATTTTGGGTTTGAGGTTTACAAGAAAAAACTGCAAGCAATTTTAAACCAGGTTACAGGCTAAAGCAGCAAACGCATTGTCAGAAAAAATAAACTTTTTATTAGCAGGCTGCGGACGCATTGGGTACCGACATGCACAGATAATGAGCAGTCTTGGCCGTTTGCAGGCAGTCTGTGATATCGATCCGGAAAAGGCAAAGCTTTTTGCCAACCAGCATCATTGTGCTTATTTTACAAGTTTTGATTCAATGTTGGAAAGCAGTACAGCAAACAGTTTGGTTGCCATTTGCACGCCCAACTATTTACATGCCCCACAGAGCATTGCTGCATTGCAGCACAAGTTGAATGTATTATGCGAAAAGCCCATGGCATTAACCGGTAGAGACTGTGCAGACATGATACAGGCAGCGGAAGCCAATCAAAAAAAATTATTTATAGTAAAGCAAAACAGGTACAATCCTGCGGTAGTAGCAGTAAAGAAACTACTCGATGCCAACAGGCTGGGTAATATTTACAGTATCCAGTTATCTTGTTTCTGGAACCGGAACAACCATTATTACGAAAACACCTGGAAAGGAAAAAAGGCATTGGATGGCGGTACATTGTATACCCAGTTCAGCCATTTTATTGATTTGTTGTATTGGATGTTTGGAGATGTAAAACGTTTGCAGGCAATCATTAAAAACAGTGCCCATCAAGGCATTATTGAGTTTGAAGACAATGGAGCAGTTACATTGGAATTTAATAACGGCATCATTGGCAGTATCAACTACACGGTAAATGCTTACCAAAAAAATATGGAAGGCTCCTTAACTATTTTTGGCGAAAAAGGAACCGTAAAAATCGGTGGACAATATTTGAACAAACTGGAATACCAGGCCATTGACAACTACACAATCCCCACATTGCCAGTGGAAACTCAGCCAATCAATATGGCGATTATGAAGGCTCCATGAGCAATCACGAACAAGTATATGAGCATGTAATTAGTGCGGTAAAGCAGGCAGATACAGCCATTGTTACGAACAGTTTTGAAGCATTAAAGACAGTAGAAATTATTGAAAGGATTTACGAGGCAGCGGCTGTTTAAATTTTTGTTTTCTGGTGTTCGTGATCTAAAAAGCTTGAAAGGCTGGTGAATTTGTAATACCCTCATAAAATTATTGTTTAAAAAGCCTGAAAGGCTGATATTACTATAGACATGATAATTTATTTGTTTAAATTACCAACTCCGAAGGGGTGACATTAAAAAACATATTAGGAAGCCATCAGTATTAACCTATGTGAGACACATTTTCACAAATTTATATTCAATATGTATTTGCTGTTAAGGGCAGAGAAAACATGTTATTACCCGCCTTTCAGGATGAAATCTACAAATACATTGCAGGAATAGTGGAAGGAAAAGAACAGAAATCCTTGGCTGTTAATGGAATAGCAGATCATATCCATGTATTGGTAGGTTTAAAACTTGCAATGCGTATTGCTGATTTAGTGAGAGATATAAAAAATAATTCGAGCAATTTTATAAATGAGAAAGGCTTTCTAAAACAAAAGTTTAGCTGGCAGGATGGATACGGCGCATTTTCTTATTCCCAATCAAATTTTGGAAATGTAGTTGACTATATCAAAAACCAAAAAGAACACCATAAAAAGAAAACTTTCAAAGAAGAATACATAGGTTTTTTAAAGAAATTTAATATACCATTTGAGGATAAATATTTGTTTGATTTTTATGATTAGATATTAATACCACCCTACATTAATGCCACCCTATAGTAATGCCTCCCCTTCAGGG
>JANYCA010000093.1 GCA_025360525.1 Chitinophagaceae bacterium
TAATGGGATACGTACATCGCACAACCCACCGGCTCCGGAGCTATTAGACTTATGTGATAAGATGGGCTTTATTGTAATGGATGAAGCTTTTGATATGTGGAGAAAGCCAAAGAACCCGTATGACTATCATTTGTATTGGGAAGAATGGCACAAAAAGGATCTTACCGATCAGATTATGAGAGACCGAAATCATCCCTCTGTTTTTATCTGGAGTATTGGAAACGAAATACCTGAGCAAGGTGATAGCACCGGCATTGCGATAGCCAAAGAACTGGCAGCCATTGTTCGCTCTTTAGATGCCACCAGACCCGTAACAGCTGCCTGCGACAGGCCTGATACCGCCAATAACATCATCAAATCCGGTGCGCTTGATCTAATAGGTTACAATTATCACCAGTACATGTATGCAGGCTTTCAACAATTGTTTCCGGGCAAAAAATTTATAAGTACAGAGAGCGTTTCTGCATTCGAAACAAGAGGTCATTACGATTTGTTTCCATCAGACAGTATCCGCCGGTGGCCCGAACGTTGGGACAAACCTTTTGATAAAGGCAACGCCAATTTAACCGTTTCTGCCTACGACAATGTTTCTGCACCGTGGGGCTCTACCCATGAAGAAACATGGAAGATAATTAAGAAATATAATTTTTTATCCGGCCAGTATATCTGGACAGGATTTGATTACATAGGTGAGCCAACGCCTTATCCATGGCCGGCCCGAAGCAGTTACTTTGGTATTATCGACATGGCTGGTTTTCCAAAAGATGTGTATTACATGTACCAGAGTGAGTGGACCAATAAAACAGTTTTGCACCTGCTGCCGCACTGGAACTGGAAAGCAGGACAAACGATAGATGTATGGGCTTATTACAACAATGCTGATGAGGTGGAATTGTTTTTAAATGGAAAATCGCTGGGTATTCAGAAAAAAACAGGTGATGATTTGCATGTGATGTGGCGCACCGTTTTTGAACCAGGCACACTTAAAGCCATCAGCCGCATGCAGGGGAAAACGGTTGCAACCACCGAAGTAAAAACAGCTGGTGCGGCAGCAAAAATTATTTTAACAGCGGATAGAAATAAGATCACTGCCGATGGTAAAGATTTATCTTTTGTTACAGCTACAATAGTTGATGCAGAAGGAATTTTGGTGCCAGGTGCAGCCGATTTGATACAGTTTAACTTAGAGGGCGATGCCAGCATTGTTGGTGTTGACAATGGTTTGCAAACCAGTATGGAAAATTTTAAAACGGATAAACACAAGGCCTTTAATGGGCTATGCCTTGCCGTGATACAGAGTACCGAAAAAAGAGGAACAATCACCGTAACCGCTACTGCCGCAGGTTTGTCTGCTGGTAGCGTAAAAATTGAAGTGAATTAAATTATTGGATTAGGCATTTACTTCGCAAATGAAGGCAATTGTGGCCTCGAATAAAAAGTGCTAGAAAGTTTCAATGTAAGCCGTTAAGAAATCAAGGCTGTTTGAGCCAGCATAAACTTCAAAGTATTTTTCTCTGGCGGCGAGTTCCTTGATTTTAGGCTTACATTGAAAATTTCAGCCTTTTTATTCGGAGCCTTGATTTTTTTTGTTTCTTTTTTTTATCAAGAAAAAAAAGAAAATAGGGTCTAACACAATAGAGTAAATCCTTTGCGAACTAAATGCCTGATTCTTTTAAATTATTGTATCTCAGTAAAATTATTTTAGTAAAAAGAATAGGATTGCCGGTTAAAAGCAATCCTATTTCTTCTTTTATTAAAAAAATAAAAAATTATCCTATTGTGGGTGTATTTAATTCAGCTAGTGAAGCTTCAATTTGTTGAGCGGTAACTTCAAAATCAACCAGCTTTCCGGCAAAAAATTGTTCGTAACTGCCCATATCAAAATTGCCATGTCCACATAAATTAAACAAGATAGTTTTAGAACTACCTTCTTCCTTGCAAATATTTGCCTGGCGGATAACTTCTGCAATAGCATGATTGGCTTCCGGTGCAGGAATAATGCCTTCAGTTCTTGCAAACAAAACACCGGCTTTAAAACATTCAATCTGGTTGATGGCAGTGGCTTCAATAATTTTATCGTTCAACAGCTGGCTAACAATGGCGCCGGCTCCATGATACCGCAACCCGCCGGCATGAATGGGTGAAGGAACAAAATTATGCCCCAGGGTGTACATGGGTATTAACGGCGTCATACCAATTGTATCTCCAAAATCGTAACGGAATTGTCCACGGGTTAATTTAGGGCAGGAGGTAGGTTCAACAGCAATGGCCCGTACATTTCGGGTGCCTTCCAGCTTATCTCTCAGGAAAGGAAAAGTGATGCCGGCAAAATTAGAGCCACCACCAAAAGGGGCAATAATGATATCAGGATAATCACCTGCTTTCTCCATTTGTATCCTCGACTCTTCGCCAATAATTGTTTGGTGCATCAACACATGATTGAGTACACTTCCCAACGCATATTTGGTGTCTTCATTCATGGCGGCCACTTCCACAGCTTCGGAAATGGCAATACCCAAACTACCCGGTGAGTTTGGATCCTGTGCCAAAATTTGCCGGCCGGCATTGGTTAAATTACTGGGAGAGGCGTGTACGGTTGCACCCCAGGTGTTCATCATTATTTTACGATATGGCTTTCCTTCGTAACTAACTTTTACCATAAACACTTCGCATTCGATACCAAAAAACTGGCAGGCAAAACTGAGGGCGCTGCCCCATTGGCCTGCCCCGGTCTCGGTACTTATTTTTTTAATTCCTTCTTTCATATTGTAGTAAGCCTGCGGCACAGCAGTATTGGGCTTGTGGGATCCTGCAGGACTAACGCCTTCGTATTTATAATAAATTTTGGCCGGTGTATCCAATGCCTTCTCCAGGTTGTATGCCCTGAACATAGGGGTTGGCCGCCAGATTTTATACACTTCCCTAACTTCCTCAGGTATCTCAATAAATTTCTCCTGTGTTACTTCCTGTTTAATAAGCTCCATCGGAAACAGGGGTGCCAATGCCTCGGGGCCAATAGGTTCCAGTGTTCCGGGATGCAGCGGCGGCAACGGTTTGTTAACCATATCGGCAACAATATTGTACCAGTGGCGGGGGATTTCATCTTCGCTTAAGGTGATTTTTTTGATTTTTTCCATGGATTTGTGTTAATGTAATTTGATTGAATAGTAGACTTTAAAAATACAGAATTGTTTCTTTTAAAAATTTATTTGTTAAGGCTTTGTTTGCACTTGGCAACCAAGTTTTGCCGATTGTGAAAATTGCTTTTTTATTTTTGACTTTTGACTTTTTACTTTTTACTTGTTTTTAAAAACTCCTCGTAACTGATCCAGTCATTTTCCTCCGGAAGAAATACTTCTGTTGAATTTTTATCTACAAAAAGTTTGTAATCAAATTTGGGATAGCTGGGAGAAAAGTATCCGGGATAATACCAGTTGATATGGTGGAGGCGGCAATAATTATACTTCAATAATATCAGGTATTTGCCAGGGCTGTATTTTTTGTAGTGCGGATCAAAAAATATTTTAATTCCGGCAATACTGTCTTTTCCTTTGTCAAAAATACCAGCGGCTATCAGCTTTCCTGCTTCTCTTACTTCAATAACATAGGTATCAAATATTTCTTTGCCAGGTTCAAAAATAAATTCCTGCAAATCGGGGGATGTTTCAAATTTGATTGAGTTGTAATATGCGCTGTGTAAGTCTTCCAGCTCTTGGGTGTGGGTTAGTGGTTGGTAGCTAACAGTAAAATGTTGATTCTTTTTTATGAGGGCAAGGTTGTTTTTATTAAGCTGAATTTGTGGTACAACGTACCTAAGCCAATATACCGGAAAAGCAGATTCTTCTGTCTGTACAACGGAGGTGGTAAATATATACATGCCCATGCGATACCATCCTTTGCCTAAGTAGTGGTCTAGTATTTCACCTTTAACGGCATCCAGTAATGCCACATCAAAATCATCCACCATACTGTTGTCTTTTTGGGTTAAAGTAATACTAATTTAATTGTAAAACTTTATAAGGCGTCCATAAATGTAAATTGGCAACCAAGCGCTTGTTTGCTGTAGGTTGCCAATTGTATAAAGTTGTAAAAAATTCTTTTACTTAGTGCGATTTTATATTTTCAATTTAATTGATTATTGGTTCAAACTTCTCTTTATCAGTAGTGGTGGCAAATTGAAAATGTGCAACAAACTAGTATAGGGTAACACCAGCTGAAGCAATAGAAAATGAAACGCTTAGCTTGCAGCTTGGGATTGACTTTGCCTGGATGGGGAAAGAAAAGGATTAAAGAATTTTGGTAGGGTTTTACAAGCTGTATTCTTTATGTAGCTTGAATTTTAATGTTTGGCTAAAGCCATCTTTTTTTTGGATTTTTATTTTACCCTCTGGCTAATGCCAGTGTCAATTGATTGGATGCTATGGAGCATAAAATATTGGATTGTAGCTGTGGGTTAAAGCGGTGATTTAAATTGATGGTTTGGTTTACGGGTAATAGCTTTTTAAAAGGAATTATTTATGTTGAAGCTTTAGTAACCCTCAGATACCGGACGGAGTCCGGCGCCTAAGGGATGGGGAATTAGCTAGTTTGTTTTTTATCTAAGCCATTTCATATTCCACAATATTTGGCTGTGGAAGTTTGGTAGATGCATTTAATATTTCTATCCCTACAATATTGTTTTCATTGTCGTAGTCTACAATTACTCCTTTGTGGTCTTCGCCGCTTTCTGCAATAGAATTATTGTTCAATTGTATGTACAATACATCAGTTTGCTTATCGTATTTAATTTTCATAATAAATATTTTTAAATTTTACTTGTTTTATAAGCTGTTATTATTAAAGCTGGTGTTTTATGCTGGTTTACAAATACTCTAATTAAATAGATTTTATTGTTTTCGATTATTGTATTTTGATAAACTGTTACACCCTCTTG
Source organism: Chitinophagaceae bacterium (assembly GCA_025360525.1). GTDB lineage: Bacteria > Bacteroidota > Bacteroidia > Chitinophagales > Chitinophagaceae > Ferruginibacter. The sequence continues at coordinate 4,934 of JANYCA010000093.1, forward strand.
TTCTGTTATTTCTGTTGCATTTTCTATTATCCAAAGTGCCATTTATTTTTTCTTCGATTTAATCAATTTTATTATTAGTCGAGCGGTCTTTTAAAAGGATTTATTCATGTTGAAGCTTTAGGAACAATCAGACACCGGAAAGAGTCCGGCGCCTAAGGGTTCTTCTGTCTGTACAACGGATGTGGTAAATATATACATGCCCATGCGATACCATCCTTTTGCTAAATATTGGTCGAGTATTTCACCTTTAACCTCATCCAGTAATGCCACATCAAAATCATCCACCATGCTGTTGTCTTTTCTGTATAAAGTAATACCAATTTAATTGTAAAACTTTATAAGGTAATCCATAAATGTAAATTGGCAACCTATAGCTTGTTTGCTGCAGGTTGCCAATAGTATAATGTTGTAAAAAAAATCCTCTGTAAGATATCTGGGCAGGACTTTTTACTGCTTTGCCGATACGGTATTTAGCTGCGCTTTTCTTTTGTCCTGCGCCTGTAATATTTCCGTCAAATGGGGAGCAACCAATGCTTCTAGTTCTTTAACATCAATATCAAGCGCATGAGAATTTTGCAACAGTTTCAGCCAGGGCTTTGGCTGTCCAAAATTGTAGCTACCAAATACCAGTACCGGTGTGCCCTTTATTTGAACGGTGTCTTTTTTAACCACCCATTGATCAGCCCATTGATACAAATTTTTTGCATCGGCCTCCTGTAGGCGCAAACAAGAGTGCGATGCAGGATAACCCGGCAAAGCATATTGGTGGAAACCAACCCCCAATTTATTTTCAATGTTAAAATTCCATCCCAGCTCCCATTCATCGTTGAAGGTACTGGTGGTTTTTTCTGCTTTCCAGTTGGTATAAAATAGCCCGTTAGGCGTCTGGTCATTTTTTCTTCCCATATTGGTAGCGCCGGTATATTTGAGTTCACCATTTTCATATGCTGCAAAGGACTGTGTTGGGTATGAGAAGAAGAGAATTTTATCTACCTCTTTTAACGATGGAATACTCACCGGAAATGGAAGAAAAAAAGTGATATCAGCGGTGCTGTCATCTGCCACAATAATGCTATCCATATTTTTCAGGTTCGCAAAATCCGCCCTATTAATGGCTCTCGTAATCTGTTGTGTAAGATTATCTTCCTTATGTTGTTTACACCATTGTTTGCTATTTTCTAAATGGTAGGCTATTTCTTTAGCCGGTTTTACTCTTACAGCTACTGGTTTTGCGTCTTTTGGAGGTATACTTTTATTGGCTGGATTATTACAATTACTTAATAGTAGTGCTGCAAGTATGGCAAATAAATAATTAGTGGTTTTCATATCGTATGTAAAATGGTATAGGTTCAATTTTATAAAATAATGTTTTAAATATCAGGGCTATAAAAATCAATACTGTTTATGGAACTTTATAACAATAAAAAAACGCAGGTTAATGTTACCATACGTTTCTTTTAAGGGGTCGCCTAATGTCTTCGATAAAGTACAGGATTACACAAAATGCCAGTAGCTTTCTTCTCTATGAAAGTTAGTGTCTGGCCAATGATCTAAATCAAAGCCGGGCGCATTTTCCAGCAACTCTCTTTTTTGATTGAAAGTGAAACTTTTGTTTTCAGGATTTACTGTCAACATTTTAAAAGGGATGGCAAAATATTTTACCCCCATCCCGAGAAAGCCTCCAAATTCTATGATCACGTAATCGATCTTTCCAGAATTAAGATCAATCATGATATCTTCCACTTCGCCCATCGATTCGCCTTCTGCGTTTTCAACTTTGTCACCCATAATGGAGGATGCTGTTAAATATTGTAAAGGCAAGTTTGGGGTGAGTTCGCCTTGGTTAACACCTGTAAAATTGTCTTCTTTTAATGGTTCCATTTAAATTATTTTTTATGGTTTAAAATTGAAATGCAAATGATAGTTGTATGATCTGCTTTTTCAGTGAAAATTTCAAGCCAAAAACGAACTCGTATCAATACGGCAATTTTAGGTACAAAACGCACTGGAAATGGGGCGATATTGACCCATTTTGGGCAGGCATTTGTTGGCGCACTTTTAAAGATCTCAATCTTCCAAACCCATCGTCGCTATTAACTGTATTCGGGTTGGATGTTAGCATAAAACCAGCTACCTATAAAAGCCTGTTAAAAGATATTTTTAAAATGTAGATAACCGGATTTTGGTACGTTTATTACTTGAACAAGGTATGCGGATATTTATAGGCTTAATTTTTTTGACGTTACTTGGATGTAGTAAAACTTCCATAAAACAAAGCCTTGTTGACGATAACGAAGTTGTTTGTGTACAGCCTAAAACATTTAATGATGGCGATACAGTTTTAGGACAATACATCGTTGCATACAATGTGGGTATAGCATCTGGTAGATTTTCTGCCCGACAATTATCAACGCTGGGCGTAAGTGTTTTACAAAGACAAAATATTAAAGCCAATGCATTAATACAAACCTATGAAGGTGAGCCGGGTGGCTTTGTTGCGAAATTAAATCCTGCGCAGGTAGCAAGGTTACAACAGGATCCATCCATACGAATGATAGAGCCAGACAGGGTAATTGCTTTAGGTAAATGTTTTACTGTTGTAGCTCCTTGGTTGGTAACCTGGAATATACATAGCACAGGTTTTGGCGATGGCGTTGGAAAGGTGGCCTGGGTAATAGATACCGGTATTGATTTTTATCATCCAGACCTGCAAGTTGATACAGTTAGGAGCCGAAGTTTTATCCCCGGAGATAATTCTGCTGCGGACGAAAATGGCCATGGAACCCACGTAGCAGGAATTATCGGGGCTAAAAATAATTCCCTTGGGGTATTGGGTGTTGCATCGGGGGCAACGCTTATTTCTTTACGTGTGTTGGATAAAAAAGGCGAGGGGTTGTTGTCATACACTATTGCTGCATTGGGCTATGTAAGTGTAAACGGAAAAGCCGGCGATGCGGTGAATTTGAGCCTTGGAGAAGATGGCGTGTCTGCCATTTTAGATGAGCAGGTAGTAAACACAGCAGCCAAAGGAATATATATTGCCATTGCGGCAGGCAATGATAATAAACCGGCCCACGATTTTTCACCGGGAAGGGTAAATGGTCCCAATGTATACACCGTGGCTGCTACTGACAGTGCAGGAAAATTTGCAAGCTTCTCCAATTACGGAAAAGATGTGGTAGATTTTGCAGCACCGGGCGTAAAAATTCTATCTACTTATTTAAATAACCAATATGCAATTATGAGCGGTACCTCAATGGCTACGCCACATGTAACCGGCTTATTGCTCTTGAAAGGAAATAATATCAGCATATCGGGCTATTCATCAAATGCACCCGACGGATTTGCGATTGCTAATGCACACTTTTAATTCATTCAGCTTTAGCGAGTACAACTATCTAATCTTTATAATTTTTAATTGATGCCTGCCTGGTAGTAAGCCCCCTCAATCACTTACAGAAAATAATCGTTTCTGACCTTTTAATGCTCTTTTTTATAAGTGGCAAAGCTCCCTGTTTGTAACGTTGCCTTTAAAATGGTCGCTTTAGTCAGCAATTACAAATAGCATGTATTTGACGCCGAGAAATTAAGAACTTGAAGTTTACGCAGCTTTTCTCTGCGAAACCTCTTTTAACTCCCTTCTCTGCGGTGAAATTTAATGCTACAATTTTAAATGGACCCGTTTGTAAATAGCAATCATCATTCAATCTTATCCAACCTTACCTTTGCTGCCATTTAAAAACTAAGTAGCAATGAGTGAAATAAAAAATTCTGTTACACTGGCCCAAGCTTTTAAAGAATTTATATGGCCACGCAGAAAAGTAGTTTTATTAGGCCTGCTGCTGATTGTGGTTAGCAGGCTGGCAAGCCTTGTTTTACCCGGCGCCAGCAAATACCTGATAGATGTAGTGATTGTAAAAAAAGATTTGCATATGCTGAAAATCCTGATTGCGGTCGTTGCAGGATCTATACTTGTGCAAGCGGTTACCTCTTACCTGCTTACCAAATTATTGAGTGTAGAGGCGCAACACCTTATCTCCCAGTTGAGAATTAAAGTACAGAAAAAAATCCTTTCGTTACCCATCAGCTATTTTGATAACAACAAATCCGGAGCCCTGGTAAGTCGTATTATGAATGATGTTGAAGGCGTTCGAAACCTGGTAGGGACGGGGCTTGTGCAATTAATTGGTGGCTTGCTCACTGCTGTTATTTCTTTAGTGCTTTTAATAAGGATAAACCCGATGATGACTTTTTATGTGCTGGTGCCGGTGGCGCTGTTTGCCGTTGTGGCTGCAAAAGCATTTACCTACATACGCCCGATTTTTAAAAATCGGGGCGTAATTAATGCCGATGTAACAGGCCGCCTCACCGAAACCATCAATGGCGTTCGTGTTATAAAAGGATTTAATGCAGAGGAACAAGAAAATAAAACATTTGAAAAAGGAGTGGAGCAATTGTATTTGAATGTAAAACAAAGCCTTACTTCCACGGCCATTATCACCAGCTCGGCAACACTGCTGTTGGGTTTTGCCTCTGCCGGTATTATGGGCATTGGTGGCTATATGATTATTAAAGGTGAGATGACGTTTGGGGAATTTCTTTCCTTTACCCTATACCTTGGTTTTATGATTGCCCCCATTGTTCAAATGAGCAATATCGGCAGTCAGCTTACAGAAGCATTTGCCGGCCTTGACAGAACCCAGGAAATTATGAACATGAGCCCTGAAAATGATCAGGTTACAAGGACTGGCACCTTGCCTGTTATAAACGGCGATATTAAATTTGAGCATGTTTCCTTCTCTTACGAAGAAGGAAAAGAAGTGGTAACAGATATTAGTTTTGATGCGCCGGCAGGGTCAGTAACCGCATTGGTAGGCAGTTCCGGTTCGGGTAAAACAACCATTGCCAGTCTTGCCGCCACTTTTATTACCCCCGATTCGGGTACCATCACTATTGATGGCAGTGATTTAAGCAAGGTAATTTTAAGTGAATACCGGCAACACCTCGGTGTGGTGCTGCAGGATGATTTTTTATTTGAAGGAACCATACGGGAAAATATTTTATTTGCCCGTCCGCAGGCAGGGGAGGAGCGGCTTGCCAAAGCGGTAGCTGCCGCCTATGTGGACGAATTTACCAACCGTTTTGAAAAAGGGTTGGATACGGTAATCGGCGAAAGAGGAATCAAACTTTCCGGCGGGCAGCGCCAGCGGATTGCTATTGCGAGAGCCATTCTTGCAGATCCTAAAATAATCCTGCTCGATGAGGCTACTTCCAGCCTTGATACAGAAAGTGAGGCATTGATACAGCAAAGTTTGAATGAACTGATGAAAGGCAGAACTACTTTCGTAATTGCACACAGGCTTAGTACCATCCGCAAGGCAGACCAGATATTGGTGATAGAAGCCGGCCGCATTGCAGAAAGAGGCAACCATCAAAACCTGATAGACAAAAAGGGACGCTACTACGAACTATTTACCTACCAGGCAAGGATATAAAAATTGGGCGCCTGCAACAGCTCAGCTATCTTCACTTTAATATTGAACGATTAATAAAACCAACAAAATATGAAAAAGAACCTGTTATTTACCGCAGTGCTGGCGGCTAGTTTTTTTATGTTACAAGCGCAAACACCCGATAGTTTAAAAAGAAAATATATACTGGACAGTATTAGCGGAGTTGGGCCACAGGCAACAGAATATTATTTTCCCGAGCCACCGATTGTAACTCCGGGTGCAAGCCCTGGTATGCCGCCATCGGATGCCATTGTTTTATTTGATGGTAAAAACCTCGACGAATGGGCAGATGACAGAGATACTACCCAAGCAGCTAAATGGATAGTGGCTGATGGTATTTTTACAGTGAATAAAAAGGTAAGCGACATCCGTACCAAACGGCGTTTTACAGATTTTCAATTGCATATTGAGTACAGGATACCTGTTGATATTACCGGTAGTGGACAGGCCCGTGGAAACAGCGGCATCTTTTTAGCAGGGCTTCCCAATGGGGCAGGTGGCTACGAGCTGCAGGTACTGGATAATTACAATAACAAAACTTATGTAAACGGGCAGGTGGGCAGTTTTTATAAACAGTCCGTTCCATTGGCAAATGCTTGTCGTAAGCCGGGTGAATGGCAAACTTTCGATATCATCTGGACGGCTCCTCGTTTTAATGATCATGGCATATTGCAATCACTTGCACGTGGTACCGTTTTGCACAACGGGGTGCTGCTGCAAAACAACACCTATTTGTTAGGCAACACGCCCTATATCGGACAGCCACAATATCGTGTGCACGGGCCATCCCCTATTAAATTACAGTCACACGGCGATAAAAGTGAACCCATTAGTTTTCGTAACATCTGGTTAAGGGAGTTATAGAAATAAATCAATGTGGTTACAAAAAAGCTTGCATAAACTTTTTAAGTTCTTTGTAGTAAAAGCTTCTTATTATTCTCTATCAGAAAATAAGAGCTACGCATCAGCAGAGTCAAGTCCCCCTCTTCGAAGGAGAGGGGGTAAGGGGGTAGGGGTGAGGTACTATTTAGCTCCGGTTGTGTAACTTACTTTTACGGTAACAATTCTATGCAGCAAATAAAGCAAATAAAACATGCTCTCAGGGTTCTGCGCAAGCGTTTGCATACAGATTAATGGGATCCATTCGATATTTTCATACTTTATTTTCATAATTGTTTTATGCTTCAACCCATTCTCGATGAATACGGACTTAAAGGAGACGACATAGAAACAAAACCCTTTGGCACAGGTCTTATCAACCATACATGGAGGGTTAGTGACGGAAAAAAAGAATTTATTCTGCAGCGCATCAACCAGCAGGTGTTTAAAACGCCATCAGATATTGCGGCTAACATCCGAACAATCGGGAATTATCTAAATGGAAATTTTCCCGGCTATTTGTTTGTAACACCCGAGAAAACTTTGGTGCAGCAGGATCTTGTATTTGACGAACAGCAAGGCTATTTCCGGCTATTTCCTTTTGTTAAAAATTCCCATACCATCGATGTGGTGAGTACACCACTGCAAGCTTACGAAGCAGCCAAACAATTTGGTCGTTTCACCAAACTGCTGGCTGCTTTCCCGGCAAACGAACTTCATATTACCTTGCCCGATTTTCATAATCTTCCCTTACGTTACCAGCAGTTTAAAACTGCCCTTGTTAATGGTAATCAAATTCGGATTGAAGAAGCAGCAGCAACCATCCTGTTTTTACAGCGGCATCAAAATATTGTAACCACAAGCGAAAGCATACCTGGCAATCTTGCTTTTAAAAAAAGGGTTACACACCACGATACCAAAATCAGCAATGTATTATTTAATGAAAGCGACAAGGGGCTTTGTGTAATTGATCTCGATACGGTAATGCCAGGCTACTTTATCAGCGATGTGGGTGATATGTTGCGGACTTACCTATCTCCGGTGAGTGAAGAAGAAAGTGATTGTAGAAAAATTGAAATAAGAGCCGATTATTTTAAAGCAATTGCCGAAGGCTACTTAAGTGAAATGAATAATGAACTTAGCAGTGTTGAAAAGGAACACTTTGTTTATGCCGGTAAATTTATGATCTACATGCAGGCGCTCCGTTTTATAACAGACTACATCAACAACGACGTGTACTACGGATCCAAGTATCTGGGGCAAAATTTTATAAGAGCAAAAAACCAGGCGGTGCTGTTAGAAAAATTGATTAACAATGAAACAGCGCTTATTAAAATGATGGGAGTTTTATAAAGCCAGCAATGCTTTGATTTTTTTTGAACTAAAACATCTCACGCACTTTAAATTTTAGAGGGAAGCATCATCACCTTATTTAGCAAATTCCCCAATGTGCCAAAGTACCCCGGATGGGTCGTGCAGGAAACACTCTTTGCCCCAATCGTATTGAATGATCGGCTGTAGTTTTGCAGTTTGATATTTGGCCGGCAGGTTTAACGC
>JANYCA010000116.1 GCA_025360525.1 Chitinophagaceae bacterium
TTTATGAGCTTGCCCATTGTAAAGGGAGAAAACAATCTCAAAATTACATTTGAACCTGCCTTAATTATATATGGCATGTTGGTGAGTTTTTTTAGCCTGCTGGCATGTTGCATTTGGCTGTTTGCCGGCGGATTTAAACAGTCTTCCCCTTCATAGCAACTGCAATGGCCTGGTCCATTATTCTTTCAGCGTAAGGCCTTGATGTATCATTTAGTGCTTCAACTTTTGAATGGATCAAATCTTTATCATCCATGGTGAGCGCCAGTTGCAAGGCCTGCATAGCAGCTGCAGATTCATTCATTTCTTCTTTTGTAAGGCGGTCAATATTTTTTTGTATAAATCTTTCTGTGGTTTCCAGCAACTGTTCGCCTTCGGTTCTTGCTTCCACCAATGCACGGGTTGCAATATCATCCTTTGCATGGGTGATGGAATCCATCAGCATTTTTTCCAGCACATCATCCGTAAGGCCAAACTGCGATTTTACTTCAATACTTTGTTCCACACCACTCCGTAATTCTTTAGCCCTTACAACCAAAATCCCATCAGCATTAATCAAAAAACCAACTTCCACTTTTGCAAGTCCGGCCGGCATAGCGGGTATATTGCTTAAATTAAATTCGGCCAGTTTTCGGTTGTCTTTTACCATATCCCGTTCGCCTTGGTAAACGGCTATCTTCATACCACTTTGTCCATCTTTATGGGTGGTATATTGTCTGCCAACCTGGTTGGGAATTTTAGAATTACGTGGAATCAATACATCCATTAAACCACCCATGGTTTCTATTCCCAACGAAAGCGGCGTAACATCCAGCAACAATAAATCTTTGTTATTACCGGCCAAAATATCTGCCTGGATAGCAGCTCCCAATGCCACCACTTCATCCGGGTTTACGGTATCATTCACGGGCTTACCAAAAAGCTTACTGATACTTTCTTTTACAAAAGGCACTCTTGTGCTGCCGCCTACCATCACCACTACTTCTATCTCTTCAACTTTTAAGCCACCATCTTTTAGAGCATTTTTGCAACAGGCAATTGTTTTATTTACCAGGGGTTCAATTAAGGTTTCAAATGCCTGTTTTGTTATTGACAATTCATCTCCATTCAATATTTTGCTGAAATCATCATGGGTTGAAAGATGAATTTTTGCTTCTTCAGCAGTCAATCGTATCGCCTGTGCAAATTCCTTGTTAGAACTTAACTCGTCTTTGCTGATGCCCGCTTGCTCCAGCCAGTAATTCACAATCAGCTGGTCAATATCATCGCCACCCAGATAGGTATCGCCGTTGGTTGATAATACTTCAAAAATGCCACTGGCAATTCGTAAAATAGAAATATCAAAAGTGCCGCCACCCAAATCATAAACAGCTATAATTTTTTCTTCGTCTTTACTCAACCCGATGCCATAAGCCAGGCTTGCAGCAGTAGGTTCGTTTATTATTCTTAGTACATCCAATCCGGCGAGTTTACCTGCATCACGGGTAGCCTGTCGTTGGGCATCGTTAAAATAGGCAGGCACTGTAATAACGGCTTTGTTTACCGGTGTTTTTAAAATATGTTCTGCCCGTTGCTTTAATTCTTTTAAAATGAAAGACGACAAATCAATGGGCGTATAAAACTTATTTCCCACCTGAACTTTTACAAGGCTGCCGGTATTGTCATCAATTACTTTGTACGAAAAAAAAGCTGCATTGTCTTTTATATCATTGTACGATTTGCCCATTAGGCGCTTGGCAGAAAAAATAGTATTCTGTGGTTCACTAATGAGTTTTTTGCGGGCTTCTTCACCCACTATTACATTACCGGTTTCATCAAAATAAATTACGGAAGGTACCAGCGAAGAAGTATTGTGTTCTCTCAAGGCTGTTGGCTGCTTTTTATCCGGATGAATGATGGCAATCAGGCTGTTGGTGGTTCCCAAATCAATCCCTACTATAATTTCGTCCTGTTGTAAACTGCCTGTTGCTATGTTGATTGCGATTTTTCCCATAAAAATATCCTGTTGCGTATTTCAAAAAAATTGTTGCAAAAATACAATTTTATGGAGGCGTAAACTTTGGTGAAGTTGACAGATGGTTACGAAATGGGTAAAATATAAGTTGGTTACAACAACTTGAATAAAAATCCGGGCACGACCCAAAAACTAACGCCCATTAGTTTCAAACCCTTATTTTTGTAACCTAAACAATAAAATTTTTTTCCATGGATTTTCAACTATCAGAAGAGCATTTGATGATTCAAAAAGCAGCCCGTGATTTTGCCAACACCGAATGTTTGCCGGGCGTAATTGAAAGAGATGAGCTACAAAGATTCCCCCGGGAACAAATAGAAAAATTAGCCGAATTAGGTTTTATGGGCATGATGGTAAAGCCGGAATATGGCGGCAGTGGCATGGATACCATCAGCTATGTGTTGGCGATGGAAGAAATAAGTAAGGTAGATGCCAGCGTTAGCGTTTGCATGAGTGTAAACAACAGTCTTGTTTGCTATGGTTTGCAGGAATATGCCAACGAAGAGCAACGACAAAAATATTTAGTACCATTGGCACAGGGCAAAAAAGACAACCAATTGTACATCGGTGCATTTTTATTAAGTGAGCCGGAAGCTGGTAGCGATGCCACCAGCCAACAAACCACAGCCGAAGATAAAGGCGATTACTATTTATTGAACGGTATTAAAAACTGGATTACCAACGGCAGCAGCGCTTCGGTTTACCTGGTAATTGCACAGACCGATGTTAGCAAGGGAAGCCGTGGCATTAACGCCTTCATTGTAGAAAAAAACTGGGCGGGAGTAGTGGTTGGCGCAAAAGAAAATAAACTGGGCATTAGAGGTAGCGATACACATACCATTTTGTTCAACGATGTACAAGTGCCCAAAGAAAACCGGATTGGTGAAGATGGTTTTGGTTTTAAGTTTGCCATGAAAACGCTCGCCGGCGGCCGCATTGGTATTGCTGCACAAGCCCTTGGTATTGCCAGTGGCGCTTACGAACGAGCATTGGCATACAGTAAGCAACGCAAGGCTTTTGGTAAAGAAATTATGCATCACCAGGCCATACAATTTAAGCTGGCAGATATGGCTACCAAAATTGAATGTGCAAGATTATTGTGCCTGAAGGCAGCCTGGGAAAAAGATGAACACGTAGATTATACCTTAAGTAGTAGCATGGCAAAAGTATTTGCAAGCGAAACTGCCATGTGGACTGCAACCGAAGCTGTTCAAATACACGGCGGCTATGGTTTTGTAAAAGAATACCATGTAGAACGCATGATGAGGGATGCTAAAATTACCCAGATTTATGAAGGGACAAGCGAAGTGCAGCGCATTGTAATAAGCAGGAGTATTTTAAAGTAAAGTGCGAACAACTCAATACGCAAATGTGCAAATGACGAAAGTTATTTGCACATTTTTATTTGTTGCAAGCCGATGCTGTACTTTCGCTTCTAAATAATAAAATGCAATGGGAGTAAATACTGAAAAATACAAAGAAATATTGAAGGAATTAAACGGGAAAGCTACGCTGGTAGCCGTTTCTAAAACCAAACCAGTAGAAGACTTACAGGCGCTATACGATTTGGGCCAAAGAGATTTTGGAGAAAATTATGTACAGGAATTAGTGGATAAACAAGCCGTATTACCCAAAGACATCCGCTGGCATTTTATAGGCCATCTGCAAAGCAACAAAGTAAAATTCATTTCCCCTTTTGTACACCTTGTACATGGAGTGGATAGTGGAAATTTGCTGGCAGAAATCAACAAACAGGCAATTAAAAACAACCGGGTTATTGATTGTTTGCTGCAGGTTTATATTGCTACGGAAGAAACCAAATTTGGGTTTGATGAAGCAGAACTACAAAATGTACAATGGTGCAATTATCCCAACGTACGTATTAAAGGCCTGATGGGTATGGCCTCTTTTTCCAATGATATGGAACTGGTGAAAAATGAGTTTAAACAACTTAAAAAATTATACGATCAATTACCGGCTCAAGGTATTCAACCAACGATTTTATCGATGGGAATGAGCGGTGATTTTAAGATGGCTATTGACGAAGGAAGCAACATGGTTAGAATTGGCAGCCTGCTTTTTGGCGAAAGAAATTATAACAAATAAATACATCCACCCCGCTAATTATTTAATGCCTCAACGGACAGTTGTAAACAACACCTAAACTGCAGTGGCAGTTTTTAATGGGCTCATCCAGATATTGCCATTTTTAATTTAGTGTTTAGAAAACACGAACTGTTTAAGCATCAACAGCTTTTAAAAAGAAAGAATAAACAATAGTATTTTTTTTCTTAAAACAAAGCCCTTTTTAAACAATCTATCAATGTATCCGTTATATAAACAAAAATTTAATTTTATGCAAAAAAACATTTTATCCATGTTTGCCGCTGCATCTTTCAGCGCAATTTTACTATTATCTTGTAACAGCGAAGCAAGTAAAACAACCGAAGCAACACCCGTAGATACAGTAAAAAAAGAAGTGGCTGCTGCTCCTGCCCCTGTTGCTCCTAAAGACATTGTAGATGTAGCCGTTGGATCTCCTGACCACACTACTTTGGTTGCAGCCGTTAAAGCTGCAGGTTTGGTAGAAACATTAAAAGGTGCAGGTCCCTTTACAGTATTTGCACCAACCAATGCAGCATTTAGTGCATTGCCAGCTGGTACAGTTGAAAGTTTGTTGAAACCGGAAAACAAAGAAAAGCTCACCAAAATTCTAACCTATCATGTAGTTGCAGGTGCTGTAAAAGCAGCTGATTTAAAAAATGGACAAAAAATAAAAACACTGCAAGGCGAAGAGTTAACTGTAAGCATTAAAGAAGGTAAAGTAATGATTAATGGCGCAAACGTAACAGCCGCTGATCTTACTGGCACCAACGGTGTAGTACATGTAATTGATGCAGTTTTAATGCCTAAAAAATAGGATAACCAGGTTTTTTATTTTTAAATTTGAATTAGGGGAACAGCCAATGCTGGTCCCCTAATTGTTTTAAGGCACTGCGATGTTACCAGCGTACTACTGGCATTCGGCTTGTGGTCAAGATAGTCCGCAGGTATTTTGGCTAATATCACGAAGCCGTTCAAACAAATACCATAATTGGAAGTCCAATTACGCAACTATTTTGTATTCCAATTCTATAACTATCCCATAAATTATCTTTTTTAGACGGGTGTGCACTTCTGTAAAGTTTACTGTATTGGAAACTGATTATGCTACATTTACACATTCAATATTCTTTGTAATGACAAATGAAATAATCATTCTTTGTTTGGCAGCTTTTACGGCTGGTTTTATAGATGCCATTGTGGGCGGTGGCGGATTGATACAAACGCCTGCTACATTAATCACCTTGCCGCAATATCCCGTGGCAACTTTGCTGGGCACTACCAAAATCCCTTCTTTTACAGGCACCTCCATTGCTGCATATCAATATGCAAAACGAATACAATTAAAATGGAAATTATTAGCCATCATGTGTGCCATTGCAGCAATTGCAGCCTGGAGTGGTTCGTACTGCGTATCGCTGGTGAGCAATCGTTTTATGAAGCCCTTCATTTTTGCGATGCTGATTCTGGTGGCTATTTATACTTATTCTAAAAAAAACTTTGGAACTGCAGACGCTGTATCAATTGAAGCAAAAAAAGAAATTGTTTATGGCGCTTTATTTGCGGTAATCATTGGGTTTTATGATGGTTTTATCGGCCCAGGTGCCGGAAGTTTTTTAGTCGTATTTTTCATCAGCATTTTAAAATATGATTTCCTGAAAGCCAGTGCACATGCTAAGTTTGTAAACCTGGCCACCAATACAGGCTCTATAATTTTTTTTGCAAAAAGCGGTCATATCTTATACCAGTTTGCTTTACCGATGGCAGCCTGCAACCTGGTAGGTTCTTTCTTTGGCGCTAGGCTGGCGATGCTAAAGGGGAATGGTTTTATCAGGATATTTTTTCTGATTGTTGTTATTGGAACCATCATACGATTTGGATATGATATTTTTATAAAGAAGTAAAGTGATATTTGCATCACCACCATCATTCAACCGGTTTACAATAAACGCTCATTAATATTTATATGGAAGTTGTATTAAAATACTTTGCAGATTTTACAGAAACGCAACTGAAACAGTTGTCCGCATTAAAAGATTTGTACAGCGAATGGAACGAAAAAATAAATGTGATCTCCCGCAAAGACATGGACAATTTTTATGAGCACCATGTATTGCATTCCCTTGCAATTGCCACCAAATTCGAATTTACAAAAGACCAGCAGGTAATTGATCTGGGCTGTGGTGGCGGCTTTCCCGGCATACCGCTGGCAATCTTTTTTCCTGAAACACAATTTCACCTAGTAGATAGCATTAACAAAAAACTGAAAGTAGCTAATGAAGTAGCCCAATCCATTCAATTGCAAAATGTAACCGTACAACACACCCGTGCAGAAGACATCAAAACACGGAAATTTGATGTGGTAGTTACAAGAGCTGTTGCACCCTTAAAGGATCTTTGGCATTGGAGTAAGCCGCTTCTTAAAAAAAACTGCACCCCAGGAGGGCTTATCTGCTTAAAGGGTGGCGATTTAAGTCAGGAAATTTTTGAAAGCAATTGCAAACCCCGGGTGTGGCCAATAGAAAATATTTTTACAGAACCGTTCTTTAACGAGAAGTATTTATTGCAGGTTCCTTATTAAAAAAAAATAATTTTTTATGTTATTACCACTTTAGGGTATTGTTACGGATTTTTTTTGAAACATCTTTACAGTATTATGATAATCTCCATCGCAATAGTAGAAGACAATAACGATATCCGGCTTGCGCTGGAGCAGATAATTGGCATGTCAGATGATTTTTCCCTTTGCTGTTCCTGCGTAAATGGAGAAGAAGCGCTTGCCACTATTCCACATTTTAACCCCCAGGTTGTTTTGATGGACATTCATTTAGGCGGCATTGATGGTATTGAATGCGTAAAAATATTAAAAGAGTCCAATCCGGCTACCTTATTTATGATGTGTACAGCACTGGAAGAAGACGAATCTATTTTTCAGGCATTGAAGGCAGGCGCAAGCGGCTATATTTTAAAAAAGACTACCCCTCCAAAATTGGTGGAAGCCATCCGGGAATTGTATGAAGGAGGCGCACCTATGAGCAGTCAAATAGCCCGCAAGGTAGTGGCCGCTTTTCGTTCGCAGATCAATGTTGAAGAGCAACTACTCAATGACAGAGTGGTTTCTTTTAGTGGCCTTTCCAAAAGAGAAAAAGAAATTTTAGAAACGCTTGCCAAAGGATTGCTTTACAAACAAATAGCCGATCAGCTTGGTATAAGTAAGGAAACTGTAAAAAAGCATGTTTACAGCATCTACGAAAAACTGCATGTAGGCAATCGCATTGAAGCAGTCAACAAATATTATGGAAGATAACCTGTCTGCATAGCTTTTATTTCTCCAAAAATTTCCATAACCAGTTATCCGTTTGCGGAGTACTGCCAATCGGAAAATCATGCGTATGACCGCTATCTGTAAAGCCGCTGTTTTCATAAAACTTTTTGGCTCTTAAATTATGTTCCCACACACCCAGCCAAATTACTTCAAATTGATTTTGCTGTGCAAGCTGCTCTGCAAATTTCATTAAATCCTGAGCAATTCCCATTCCATGAAACGCTTTATCCACATAGAGTCTTTTTAATTCCAGCGCTTTCCATTGCGTCATTAATGGAAAATTACTGTAGTCTTCCATCAGCCTTAGGTACCCAATTGGCTTCCCATCCATTATTGCCAGATAATAAAAATCCTGTTCGTTTGCCAATTCATTTGTAACCTGCTGAAGATTAAAATTTTCATCCAGAAATTGTTGCATATCCTCATCGGTACAGGTGCCGGAAAAAGTATCTCTGAACGTGGTGGCCCCTAAATCAGCCAACGCCTCGGCATCAGATAATGTTGCTCTTGTAATAGTAAACTGCATATAGTGGAATGTTGGATATGGAAATAATTAAAGGTTGTTACCCGGCTTTTTTGCGAATTTAAAATAGATAAGCCATTAAAAATTTACTTTTTACATTCGGAGCTATTCCCATTCAAAAATTACTGCTAACAATGGAGGTCAATTCCTACCCCATACAACAATAATCGCCAGTATTTCTCTGTTATAATTACAAGAGTCAATCATTCGAAACGATCTTGTTTTTTCATCAAACCATTCCACAGTATTTACCGGACTGGCATATTTGATTATCTTACATTTTCATAATTGAATTGTTATCTATTACAAACCAACATTTCGCTTAGTTACCTGCGGGTATTTGATGAATATTATTCCTATGACAAAAAGCATCTGTATTTATATTTTTCTCCTGTCGCTTGGTTACACTTCGATATCACAAACAATAAGTCCGGAATTTGTTAATGTAAAACATTTAGCTAAATACGAGGCAACGCACCCCGAACTATTTAAGGTTTGTGCAACCTGTCCTAAAAAAGAAATTGATGGCGGTTGGAAAACGTTGAATCATGATTTTCCCATCCCTGCAAACGCAATTATTAAAAGGCAGGCAAATATGCAAAAGCCATCAGGCCCATCTGCACCCCTGTCGCCATCACCAGCACCGGTTACATCATTTTTGGGATATGTTGATCCTGCCCGCACTATTCCACCGGATACCCATGGGGCGGTGGGCCCCAACCATGTAGTAACTGCCACCAATGATTACCTGTTGATACAATCAAAATCAGGTGCTGAAATCAATCGAATAGCGATTAGCTCTTTTACAGGTGTCGCCACTTCCTGCGACCCCTACATTCAGTACGACCCTGAATCAAAAAGATTTTTCTATTCTGCAATTGAATGTAACCCGGTTAATGGAAATAAAATGGCGATACTGGTTTCCAATTCAAGCGATCCGTCTGAAGGCTGGTTCCGGTATAGCTTTGTTCCGGACACATCTTATTTGTTAGACCATCCGTATCTTGGTTTCGACAACAGATGGTTAGTAGTTTCCGGAAGAAAGTTTCCACAATCTACCGGCAATTTTACAGGCACCATTTTATTTGTACTGGATAAAGCAACGCTCTTAGCAAATGAACCCATTACGTTCGGTGTAAATGCGCAACGATTGGAAAAAGGGCGAACCGAGGGTGATTCACCACTGCCGGTAACCCTGTACGGAACTAACCCAAGCCCCAATACTTTTTACATTTTACAAAGCTGGAATGGCTTAAATACCTCCATCCGGCTTTCAACTGTAACGGGCACCCTCCCGAATGCTACCTGGAATACAACGGCCCCCGATGCGGTATTTGCTTTGGGTGGTACGCCATGGCTATTTTCCCCGGGCAATATTGTGGAGCAATTGGGCGAACCAAGAAAACTGGCAACCAACGATTCAAGAATCAGCAGTGCGGTGATGGTAAATGGTAATATCTGGTGTGCCCACCACATCGGTATCAGCGAAATTAATGTGGCAGTACAATGGTGGAAATTAAATGGAAAGCCAGGCGATTCTTTTGGCAACGTGTTGCAAAGAGGCCGAATTGGGGAAGGAATAAACAATAGCTACAGATGGTTTCCCAGCATTGCTGTAAATGAAAACGAAGATGTATTAATTGGGTATACCGTTTCAACCAATACATCAAGGGTAAGTGCCGCCTATAGTTTTAGAACGATTGCTACCCCTGCTAATACAACTTTAGCTGAAAATATTTATAAGGTTGGATTAAGTACCTATTTTAAAGATTTTGGAGGTCCAAAGGCCAGGTGGGGCGACTATAGCCACAGTGCATCGGATCCTGTTGATGGATCGCTTTGGACTATCCAGCAATATGCCGACCAACGCTCCGGAAATTCAGACAATCAGTCAAAATACGGCGTGTGGTGGGCAAGGGTAAAACCTACATCTTCCTTACTTCAAACTGATGTAGCTGTCGGTAAGGTTATTGCACCTGCACCGGGCATTATTTGTAAACTACCGATTACAGCAACCATCACCATCATCAATCTTGGAAAAGATACCATAAAAAATGTGCAGGTTGGCATGTTGCTGGATGACATTTCCCTCGGGACATTAAATACGATAAACAACCTGTCAGTTGGATCATATGATAATTCCGGCAACATTGCTTTGGCCCCAAATTTTACACCAACGCCCGGCAATCATACCCTCAAAATTTTTACCATCAATCCCAATGGAAAACTTGATCTAAAGCCGGAGAATGACACTACCACTGTTTCTTTTACTGTGGCACCGGTGCAACCACTGCCATATACAGAAAGTTTTGAAACCTTGCCTTTTCCTTCGGCAAACGGTGCGGTAATTATAAATCCCGATAATAATATTACCTGGGCCTTAAACAACACCACAGGCAATCCCGGTAATAGTTCCATCTGGCTAAATTGCTTTGATTATAATGCACCCGGCCAAAAAGATATTTACAGAACCAGCACTATAAATACAAGTATTTTAGACTCCTTAACAATACAATTTAATGTTGCTTATCAGCCAACGAGCAATGGTAGCGATACATTAGCAGTTGTTATTTCTACTGATTGCGGTAATACCTGGATGCCTGCTAACTATAAAAAAGGCGGCACACAACTAGGCACGGTAGCAGGTACTACCGATAAAAGTTTTGTGCCAGCCAATGCAGGCCAATGGAGAACTGAAACGCTTTCCCTCACTGAGTTTTGTTCTATTAAAGCAGATAATATTATGATCGGTTTTCAATCTATCAATGGGTATGGAAATAATATTTATTTAGATGGAATTGCTATTACGGGCTATGCCTCCAGCCAGCGAAATGCTGCACTCCGATCTATTAACCTTCCTTTAGCTGCTATCTGCAGCAATGAGTATGCTACACAAATAAATTTTAGCAATGCAGGTACAGAAACCATCACAACCCTGCAATTAAATTACCAGTTAGATGGCGGCACCATCAATACCTTTAACTGGACTGGCAGCCTTGCCAGGTGTGGAAATATAACTACCACCCTTCCTTCACTTACCGGAGCAGTTGGAACGCATTTAATAAAAATATTTACAAGCTCACCCAATGGCCTTCCGGATGAGTTTACCGGCAATGATACCCTTACAAAAACGTTCAGCATTTTTAGCACCACAGCAACTGCAACACCCGTGTTTGAGGGTTTTGAAGATCCTGCATTTCCAAGGCCTAACTGGGGAGTACAAAATGTAACTGGCGGAACTACATTTGAACGTTCCGTATTAACAGCCAAAACAGGCACTGCATCGATGGTTATCAACAATGCTAATACACTTAATTCCTTTGGTGCTATTGATTATTTTATATCGCCATTGGTACAAAACAGCACCGCATTCGACTCGGTTTTTGTTGATTTTGATTTGGCATACAAGGCAGGCCAGCAATATCCGGGCTCCGGAGATTTTCCGCTAGATACACTGCAAATACTGGCTACCAAAGACTGTGGCAAAACTTTTACATCCATCTGGGAAAAATGGGGCGAAGCATTGCAGACAACCGCTAATACAAATAATACCAACAGCAATTTTTTTATACCAGATAGTAAAGCTGATTGGAAAAAGCAACGAATTTATCTTACCCCATTGGTTGGCGCAGATAATTTTCAATTGTACTTTGCAGTAAAAGGAAATAAGCAAAATAATTTATGGCTTGATAACATAAATATCACCTCACAAATTTTACCACAGCGCTTAAAAAAACAAGGCTACTTAATATACCCTAATCCATTTAACGAAAGCTTTCTTATTCATCACTCGGCAGTGCAACCGCCTGTTGATTTGCAGTCTGTACAGGTATTTAATGCAGCAGGCCAATTGGTATGGAGCCGGCAGTACAATGGAAACGCAGAGCGGCAAATAACTGTATCTGTAAAAAGCCTTTCAGCGGGTATTTATGTATTAAAGTTGATGTATACCAATAAAACAATTGTAGAACGAATTATAAAACAGTAAGCACTTTCTAACTAAAAATATAATCTTAATAAGCATAAAAACATTCACTTTATTACCAGCGAAAAACCCTGCATTCAAATTTGTCGCCGGTTAGTGGGGTGTACCATCCGGGGCGTACGCCGTGGGCGGTGTCCACCACAACTGTTCAGAAGAATTTCATGTTTACAAAATCTAATATCACCCTTACAGGCTTTCGGCAATTGTTAATTAATTTTTTCTATAGTAATATCATCCCTTCGGGATTTTAAAGCCTGTAAGGCTGACATTAATATAGCCTAAAGAAGCACAAGCCTATAGGAAATCCTGAAGGGGTGACATTATTTTACCGTATATTTTTCATTGTACTACAAAAGACTAAAATCTTCCGAACATTTATTGTGTCCGCACCGCCCAGGAAGAACCTTGTATTTCGATAGCTTGAAATGCACCCTGAAAAACGCTAACAGGGGCTTTTCTTTTTTAACTGTATATTGCAAACACAAAAAATTCTTAATGAAATACCTCCCCTTAAATTCTGCAATTTTTATCCAGAACAGGAAACGCTTTATTGAACGGATGGATAAAAATTCCATTGCAATATTTAACAGTAATGACGAGATGCCAGCCAATGGTGACAGCCTTCATACTTTTAAACAAAATTCCGATCTTTTCTGGCTAACTGGTATAGAACAGGCAGATACTATGTTGGTATTATTTCCGGATAATCCGGATGTAAAATACCGGGAAGTACTTGTACTGACAAGGCCTAATGAGATGAAAGAAAAATGGAACGGGCACCTGTTAAGAACACAGGAAGCCACCGCTATTTCGGGCATCAAAACAATTATATGGTTGGACACCTTGGATCCGCTGTTACAACCGTGGATACATTTGACCGATACCATCTTTTTAAACAGCAACGAAAACGACCGCAAAGCCAGCCTGTTGATGGCAAGGGATTATAGATATGCAGCAGAAATGAAAGAGCGCTATCCATTACACAATTACAAACGCAGCGCAAAAATATTAAAGGAGTTAAGGGCCATTAAAACTGCATTGGAAGTTGAAGTAACACAAAAAGCGATTGACATTACAGATACTACTTTTAGAAGTCTGTTGAAATTTATCAAGCCAGGTGTAATGGAGTATGAAATTGAAGCAGAAATTATGCACTCCTTTTTATCTCAAAGAGCCAGTGGAGAAGCTTATGGCAGTATAATAGCAAGTGGAGACAGGGCAAGAACCCTGCATTATATAGAGAACAACCAGGAGTGTAAAGATGGAGAAATGCTGCTGATGGATTTTGGTGCTTTGTACGGGAATTACGCAGCCGATCTTACCCGTACCATACCGGTAAATGGTAAATTCAGCAAGCGCCAGAAAGTGGTGTACAATGCCTGCCTGCACCTGCACCATTTTGCTGCAAGCATTTTAAAGCCCGGCATCAGCATCGTTAATTACACAGAAAAAGTAGGCGACGAAGCCAGCATCATCTTTCAAAAAATAGGGCTGCTAAAAAAATCTGATTTAAAAAATGAAGATGCTGATAACAGGGCCTACCGCAAATATCTTTACCACGGCATTTCGCATCATTTGGGCATAGATGTGCACGACCTTGGAACAAAAACAGAACCCATTAAAGCAGGTATGCTGTTTACGATTGAGCCGGGCATTTATATTGAGGAAGAAAAAATGGGTGTCCGGATTGAAAATAATTTCTGGATTACCAAAACCGGCAACAAAGACCTAATGAAAAATATACCAATAACAGTGGAGCAAATTGAAGGGCTGATGAGGAAATAAGCCTTACGTCAAATCGCTTACCAATGGGGCGGATTCAACGAGCAGTCAGCGCAAAAGATAATATTTAAATAAACACTTTAAGTCAGATAAAGATTGCCTTTGGTTTAATTTCAATTATTGGCTTTCGATTTTTTTAATTCAAAACGATTGTTGGTCGGCGGTAGCCGGCCATCATCAATCGGATATCAATCAAACATGAAAAAACAAATCCCCAACCTCTTTACCTTAATCAATTTAATTTTTGGCTGTATTGCCGTTGTGATGGCTTTACAAACAGACAATATCAACATCTACACCAACGATGAATTTAACAGCAGTTTTAATGTACCGGAAAAACTAGCCTTTGCGTCGCTGTTTATTTTTGCTGCAGCCGCCGTTGATTTTTTAGATGGCTTTGTGGCAAGGCTTTTCCAAACATCTTCCGAAATGGGCAAGCAGCTTGATTCCCTGGCAGATGTAGTTAGTTTTGGTGTTTGTCCTGCGGTGATTTTATACCAGTTGTTACGGCTGAGTTTTATCAAAGAAGAAAACGGTCTCGATGTGGCTTTTGCATGGTTGCTGCCGGCTTTCATCCTTGCCGCAGCAGCAGCATACAGGCTGGCAAAATTCAATTTAGACCCCTCCCAACACTTTGGATTTAAGGGAGTACCCACACCAGCTGTCGGCTTATTGGTTGCTTCATTTCCACTCATCCTGCATTATGGCAGCAGCTTTCATTATATCAATGAAATAATGATTAATAAGTGGTTTTTATATGGGCTCATTATCACACTAAGCTCGCTGATGGTAAGTAATTTACCCTTAATTGCGCTAAAGTTTTCGGGCTTTAGTGTTAAAAATGATTTCCCCAAATTAATATTGATGGGTATTGGAATAGTGTCGGTGTTGTTTTTAAAATGGCTGGCCGTTCCAATTATTTTCGTTGCCTACATTCTTATATCTTTGACGTTCAAAAATAAAGCGACCACATGATTTATACTGCACAAATAAAAGTAATGCCATTAAAAGAACTGCTGGATCCACAGGGAAAAGCGGTAATGGGTGGGCTTCAAAACCTGGGTTTAAACGCCATACAAGATGTAAGAATTGGAAAAAATATCAGCCTGCAGATAGAAGCTGATTCAACAGAAGCTGCTCACCAGATAGCAGAAGAAGCCAGCAAAAAGTTATTGGCCAACCAGGTAATGGAAATCTTTGAAATCACTATCAGTTAATGCAATCATTTGCTGATGTGCTAATTTTAAACGCTTGTCATTAACGGCCATATAAATAACCAGTACAATAGCAAACCAGCACAGTATGCTTTACATTGTTCCCACGCCCATCGGCAACCTTGCCGATATCACTTTCAGGGCTATTGATATTTTAAAATCAGTTGATTTAATATTGGCAGAGGATACCCGTACCTCATCGGTTTTATTGAACCATTATCAAATTCACAAACCCATTTCTCCTTATCACCAGCACAACGAACATAAAATTGTTCAGCACCTGGCAGAACAATTACAAGCCGGTAAAACCATTGCCTTGCTTACCGATGCAGGCACACCCGGCATCAGCGACCCTGCTTTTTTATTAGTAAGAGAATGTATTAAATACGATGTAAAAGTAGAGTGCCTCCCCGGTGCTACCGCTTTTGTACCTGCCCTTGTTAACAGTGGCTTACCTATAAACAACTTTTGTTTTGAAGGTTTTCTGCCATTAAAAAAAGGGCGACAAACTTTTTTAAAAAAGATGGCGGCTGAAGAACGCACCATGGTTTTTTACGAAAGCCCCATGCGGCTGGTAAAAACATTGAACGACTTCATCAATACATTTGGCCCCGACAGGCAATGTTGCGTAAGCCGTGAACTCACCAAAAAATTTGAAGAAAACAAAAGAGGCAGTCTACAGGAAGTACACGATCATTTCAATGCCAAACCCGTAAAAGGTGAAATTGTAATTGTGGTTCAGGGAAAGTTGTAGTTTTTTTTGTTGAACGGGCATTTGTTTTTCAAAGCATCATCGTTGTGTCACTCTCTTGTACGGAATACCTTTTGGCAACATTCTACACCTCAATTATTGGGTAATGCAAACCGACCAGTAAAACAACACTTCTGTTTCACCAAACATTCCTCGGACAGGTATCACCATATTTATTCCCCAGCAAAAAACCAATGATTATTTCGTGTGTATTACGGGAGTAATTCACCAGTTTGGAAGTAGAAACATCATACGAATAACCAACGTTAAAAGTGTTGGAAACATTCAAGCCGGCCATAGCAGTAAAGCCGCCCAGCAGATCACCAAAACGATAGCCACTGCCAATCCAAACCTTATCCTGGTACTGTAATTTAGCGTTAATATAAACCTGCGTCGGATAAGGATTAATAAATTGCACCATCACCGAAGGAAGCAAAGAAATATCCTCGTTTAGCAAAAATTTATACCCTGCCGTTGTAAAAAAATGCGGCACAAAATCGCCGCCATATTTATTATCTTTTACAAAGTTTGCCTTGGCAGGCACAATGTTTAAAACAGAAACACCCACAAAATATTCAGCCGAATACAACCAAAGCCCGGCGCCGATTTCAGGTTTTATTTTTGATATTTCTCCGCTGTTGTAGCCAATGGCCGGGTCGTTGACATTTAAAGAACCCCACTGTATTTTTGATGCATCCAGGCTTACAGCTGTAATGCCCGCCATAAAGCCGGCAGACAATGTGGTACGGGCAGTAATGCCTTTGTGGTAAGCATACGTAACATACCCTCCCCACCTGTTAAGATAACCCGTTTTATCACTCACAATAATACCACCCAGCCCATGATGCGGCTCTGCAGCAGTGTAGCTTTCCATATATTGACGGCCCCGTGGATTTTCTCCCGGCACATCATAAGAAGTTGCCGAGGTACGGTAATCTTTTTTCCCAACCGGACCTTGAATGCTTAAATAAGTAGTAACAGGTGCGCCATCAATTCCGGTCCATTGGTTGCGGTAACTGATTTTTACATCCGTATAATTCTCAATGCCGGTAATAGCGGGGTTGATAATATAATTGTTAAGAATATATTGAGTATAAACCGGCTTTTGCTGTGCGGCCATATATTTTACTGCGAACATTACACAAAAAAACAGCAGTCGTTTTACCGATGCGTTATTAAAAGATTGCAGTAACTGTTTCATAAAAAATAACCTGTTTTCATAAGCAAGTTTAACATAAACGATTTCGAAAGTAAGCTTTTACATTTACAAATTCAGCAAGTAGCGGATAGCTGGATAGTCGCTTTTTGGTTAGATGTTGAAAATGAAATTTTAATTTCAGTCAATCATTTTAATGGTTCGCCTTAAAAAACTTCTACCTTTTACCTTTTACCTTTTGACTTATAATTTTTCCCTTTTACCTTGTTACTTTTAACTTTTAACTTTACCCTTTTCCATGATTATCTTTAAAAAATGAACCTACAAAATCATGCTGCAATAGACCTTCCGCCGGCAAAACTAAAACGAACCCTCGGTCCTGTTATGCTATGGGGACTTGGTGTAGGTTATGTAATCAGCGGCATGTATTTTGGCTGGAACCTCGGATTGCCCGTTGGAGGCACATTGGGCCTTGCCATCGCTACATTTTTTATTATTATACTGTATGTAACATTTACTTTTTCATACGCCGAACTTGCCTGTGCCATACCTAGAGCGGGTGGTGTATTTGATTATGCCAGCAAAGCGCTCGGCAGGCGCATTGGGTTTATTGCAGGCATGGCACAGATAATAGAGTTTGTATTTGCACCACCCGCCATTGCCGCCGCTATTGGTGCCTATTTTCATATTTTTTTTCCGCAGGTTGCTGTCAATACAATTGCTATTACCGCCTATATTTTATTTACGGCGCTCAACATCTATGGCGTAAAAGCTGCAGCTATTTTCGAACTGGTTATAACTGCATTTGCCGTGTTTGAATTATTACTTTTCTGTGGCATCACCCTCCCCCATTTTCATTGGAGTAATTTAACCCACAATGCTTTTCCTTTTGGCTGGAAAGGCGTTTGGGCAGCCACACCCTTTGCCATCTGGTTTTTTTTAGGGTTAGAAGGTGTGGCCAATGTAGCAGAAGAAACCGTAAAACCGCAGCGTAACATACTTATCGGTTTTGGATCTGCCTTGCTCACCTTAATCATTTTATGTGCACTTGTTTTTGTCGCCTCTATTGGTGTGGGTGGATGGGAAAAAGTTGTGTACCCAACACCCGGTGCCGATGCCTCTGATTCTCCTTTACCAATGGCACTGGCACAAATTACCGGCAGCGCCGGCTGGTTGTATCACCTGTTAATTACCATCGGACTGATGGGGCTGGTAGCTTCTTTCCATGGATTAATATTAGCTGCAAGCCGTGCCAGCTATGAGTTTGGCAAGGCAGGCTGCATACCCACCATATTTGGTAAAGTACATCCAACTTTTAAAACGCCGGTGAATGCGTTGCTATTGAATACCGGTATCGGCATCATTGCCTTGCTCACTGGTAAAACGGGCGACATTATTACCATTGCCTGCTTTGGCGCCATTGCGCTGTATATTTTTGCCATGGTATCGGTACTGGTTTTAAGAAAAACGGCCCCCGAATTACCACGGCCTTTTAAAACACCTTTCTTCCCGTTTTTTCCTATCATCGCATTAATGATTGCAAGCGTTTCCATGGTAGCAATGGCAACACTTAACGTTAAATTGTTTTTGCTCTTTTTAGGTATCTTGGTACTTGCTTATATTTGGTTTCATTTCTTTGTAAAACAATCTGCAGATGCAACAACAAAACCCCCTTCAGCATAAAATAATTCAACAACTGGCCGAACAAAATACGGAGAAAGTGAAAGTGGCCGTTACAGATATAGACGGTGTGCTGCGGGGTAAAATGATGAGCTTCGAAAAATTTTCTTCTATTATAGAAAAAGGGTTTGGATTTTGCAATGTGGTATTTGGCTGGGATGCAGCTGATGTGGCGTACGATAATGCACAATACACAGGCTGGCACAGCGGCTATCCCGATGTAACAGCCGTGATTGATATCAATACATTCAGGCAAATTCCCTGGGAAAATGACCTGCCTTTTTTCCTGGCTGATTTTAAAGATGAGAAAGGAAAAGACCTGGCAATTTGCCCAAGGAGCCTGTTGAAAAATATTATCCAACAAGCTGTCGATGCCGGATACACGCCCTTCTTTTCGCAGGAGTTTGAATGGTTTAACCTCATTGATAATTCTGATGAATTGTATGCCACCAAATTCAGTACTGCCCGGCCATTAACACATGGTATGTTTGGGTACTCCATGCTACGGGCTGCAGAAAAGGCCGATTACTTTAATGACTTGTTCGACCTGCTAAAAAAATTCGGCGTGCCGCTCGAAGGGTTACATACAGAAACTGGTCCAGGTGTATATGAAGCAGCCATTACCTATTCGGAAATATTGGAGGCAGCAGACAGGGCAGTATTATTTAAAACCGGGGTAAAACAAATTGCCAAACAGCATGGCATCATTGCCACATTCATGGCAAAGTTTAGCGAACCCCTTCCCGGTTGCAGCGGGCATATTCACCAGAGTTTGTGGGATGCAACAAAAAAACAAAACCTTTTTTACGATAGAAAAAACAAGCAGGGTACCAGTGCTTTAATGGAAAATTATATGGCGGGGCAATTGTATTGCCTGCCCTTTATGTTACCCATGCTGGCTCCTACTGTTAACAGCTATAAACGTTTGGTAGAAGGCGCCTGGGCGCCTACCACGCTCACCTGGGGAGTTGATAACCGGACGACAGCATTGCGCTCATTGCCCGGAAGTGCCAGTGCTACAAGATTAGAGACAAGGGTGGTTGGTAGTGACAGCAATCCTTATCTCGCCATGGCAGCTTGCCTTGCAAGTGGTTTGTATGGCATAAAAAACAAACTAAAATTGAAAACCCCTGCCACCCTTGGCAGTGGATATGCCAATAAAAAAAATGGCGTGCTGCATAAAAATTTATGGGAAGCCACACAGGCCATGAAATCCTCTTCGGTATCAAAAGAAATATTTGGCGAAGCATTCGTCAATCATTTTACAGCAACAAGAGAATGGGAATGGAACCAGTTTATGAAAGTGGTTACAGATTGGGAATTGAAAAGATACCTCGAGATCATTTAAAAAATTAATCTTACAAGAAAAAAACTCAAAACATCGGCTCAATAAAAAACTATGACAGACTTCAATATTATCAGGCAATATAATTTTCCAACCGTTATTCGTTTTGGCGCTGGTTCAGTAAAAGAATTACCGGATTATTTAGCAGCAAACGGGTTAAGCAGACCATTGCTGGTAACCGACCCGGTGGTGAGCACACTGGATTTTTTTACAACCATTAAAAACAGTCTTACCGCAAAAGCAATTTCGGTCGAAGTGTTTTCCGATATTCATAAAAATCCGGTTAAAAGTGATGTGTTAAAAGGCGGTGAAGTTTACAAGGAAACCGACAGAGATTGCATCATAGGCATTGGAGGTGGTGCAGCAATGGATGTGGCAAGGGCCATCGTTTTAAGGATCAATCATCACCGGGATTTATTTGATTACGATGATTTAATTGGCGGCGATCAATATGTTACCGAACTAGTGCCCTATTTTGTTACCATCCCAACCACCAGTGGCACGGGCAGCGAGGTAGGCAGAAGCGCCATCATTTCTGAAGATGAAACGCATCGGAAACGAATTTTATTCTCCCCTAAATTACTGGCAAAAATTGTGTTTGCAGATCCGTTACTCACCATGGAATTGCCCGCTTTTGTAACAGCAGCAACAGGTATGGATGCATTAACCCATAACATGGAAGCCTTTATTGCCAAAGGGTTTCATCCAATGGCAGAAGGCATTGCACTGGAAGGTATCCGTTTAATAAACCAATCAATTGTAACTGCAGTAAACAAGCCAACCCTGGAGAGCAGGAGCAACATGATGATTGCATCGCTGATGGGTGCGGTGGCTTTTCAAAAGGGATTGGGTGTGGTACATTCATTGGCGCATCCGCTCTCCTCTTTGCTGGATACACACCATGGCCTTGCCAATGCCGTAAACCTGCCGTACGGCATGCGTTTTAATGCGCCCGGTTTGGAGGCGCCATTCGGCAGAATAGCAAACGCTATGACGCTTGAAAATGAAACCGGCGAAGCGGTCGTGAATCATTTATTTAAATTAAATAATCAAATCGGCTTACCCACGAGGCTCAGTGAAATTGGCGTAAAAGCAGAACATATAGAAGCCCTGTGCGATCTTGCTTTTGCAGATTTTTGCCATCCCAGCAACCCGAGGCCTGTAACAAGAAATGATTTTAAGCAATTGTATTTAGAAGCACTGTAAACATGCAAACCAATATAAAAATAGGTTTAACCTACACCGGATCCGATGAAAAACATGGCTACTATTTAAACTGGTTAAAAGGTAATGATGATATCGAAATTATTCGGCTTTCCGCAGAAGACGACAACCTGCAATTGGTAAGAGAAGTGGATGCCATTGTATTATCCGGTGGTGTTGATGCTCATCCGCAAAGCTATGGTAGTGACAATACCAGCTATCCCAATGCACCGGCTGCGTTTCAAAAAGAAAGAGATGAATTTGAAACGGCTACTTTTTTGT
The DNA here is from genome assembly GCA_025360525.1 of Chitinophagaceae bacterium. Taxonomy (GTDB): domain Bacteria; phylum Bacteroidota; class Bacteroidia; order Chitinophagales; family Chitinophagaceae; genus Ferruginibacter. Next base: position 21,361 of record JANYCA010000116.1, read on the forward strand.
TGGCGCAGCAATTACATATTCCTGTGCTGGGTGTTTGCCGGGGAATGCAATTAATTAACTGTGTTTTGGGCGGCGATTTAATCCAGGATATAGGTGATGTAGCCAACGACAATCATCGTAACGAAGGAGAAGATAAAAAGCATTCGGTACTAATTTTGCCCGGCACTTTATTAGGCAACATTACCGGCCTGCAGGTAGATAATGCCAATAGTGCCCATCACCAATGTGTCAATCATCTTGGTAAAGGACTGCTGGTAAATGCACAATCGGAAGATGGTATTACCGAAGGAATTGAATGGGCTGATAAAAGCGAAAAGCCTTTCCTGCTGGGCATTCAATGGCATCCCGAACGGATGTTTAAACTAAGACTACAAACCTCTACCCTTTCAAGAAATATCAGGGAATATTTTATCACAGCAATACAAAAAAGCAAAGCCACAAAAATATATGGACATCATTAATCCGGCAACGGAATCAATAATAACAACGGTGACAGAAGATACCGAAGCAAGCATCCAACAAAAATATCAATCTTTGAAAAGCGGTCAGCGGCTATGGAAAGCCGTTAGTATAGAAAAAAGAATTGCCGCCATCGAAAATTTTTATTTGCTGCTGGATAAAAATAAAGATGAACTGGCAAATACACTCAGCAACGAAATGGGAAAGCCCTTGCAGCAATCTTACAATGAATTGAATGGTGCCAGGAACAGGATACAATTTTTTATTGAAAATAGTGCCAGGTACCTGGCCGAAGAATGGATAACAACCGAAGGCGCTACCAAAGAAAAAACTGTATTTGAACCGCTTGGTGTTATCGCAAATATATCTGCCTGGAACTATCCTTACCTGGTGGGTGTAAATGTTTTTATCCCGGCTTTAATTGCCGGAAATACAGTTTTGTACAAGCCATCAGAGTTCACAACGCTTACGGGCTTACACATCGAACGCCTGTTGCATGAGGGAGGAGTTCCCGAAAATTGTTTCCAGTCAGTAATTGGAAAAGGCAATGTGGGCGAGCATTTGCTTCAATTACCCCTGGATGGTTATTTCTTTACAGGGAGTTACAAAACAGGTAAATACATTGCTGAAAAAGTTGCAGGTAAATTAGTTCCATGTCAGCTGGAACTGGGTGGCAAAGATCCATTGTATGTAATGGATGATGTAGCAGATATTGCTATAACAGCTGCTAATGTGTTGGAAGGCGTAGTGTACAACAACGGGCAAAGCTGCTGTGCGGTAGAAAGAGTTTATGTGCAGGAAAAAGTGTACGACGCTTTTGTAGCAGCGTATGTGTCGGCCTGTAAAAAATTACAAATGGGCAATCCAATGCAAAAGGGAATAGATATTGGTCCGCTTGCAAGAAAAGAACAACAGGAATTTTTATCAGCCCAAATAAAAGATGCAACCGATAAAGGTGCAACGCTTCTATGCGGTGGTAATGTTCCCGAAGGCAAGGGATATTTTATGGAACCTGCGGTATTGGTAAATGTAAATCATACGATGGCAATCATGAAAGAAGAATCTTTCGGCCCCATCATCGGTATACAAAAAGTAACCGATGATGCGGAAGCAATTGCTTTAATGCAGGATACTGATTATGGCCTTACCGCTTCCATCTATTCAACTGATTTTAACAGAGCGGAAAAAGTGATGCAACAAATGAACAGCGGCTCAGTTTATTGGAATTGTTGCGACAGAGTAAGTGCAACTTTACCCTGGAGTGGCCGGCAGCACTCTGGTTTAGGAAGCACCTTATCTTACCAGGGAATACGGGCATTTGTACATCCAAAAGCTTACCATATAAGGGGGTAATTGATCCTACAAAGTGATTTGAATTATTAAATCCCTCTTTTGCAAAAGGAAAATTTACTTTTGCGGCCAATGCTTTTGAAACCAACCAACCAATATCCTGTAAAGCCAATTTACAATTGCATTATCGTATTGATGATGGCCTGCTGCAGCAGAAATGCCGCAGCACAAAACCCCGCCATAAAATGTTATTTCAATCATCCGGTAAATACGGCCATTTCATCGGGGATGAATGCTGTTTATCTAAATGGTTCTTTCCCTGATACCATTGCAGCTTATATCAACCGGGCTAAGTTTACGGTGGATATTGCAATGTATAATTATACCAGCTCCATCAATAGTAATGTTTACAAAATTGCTATTGCAGCCAATGCCGCAGCAGCAAGGGGCATTGAAATAAGATGGATTTACAATGGCACAAGCGCTACCAGCAACACGGGGCTTTCATTGCTAAGTCCTTTAATAAAAACCTTCGCCAGCCCCAATTACAGCAATTACATCATGCACAATAAATTTATGCTGATTGATGTAAACTCGGCCGATTCAAACGATGCTGTATTGCAAACTGGTTCTTACAATTGGAGTGATGCCCAAACCACCGAAGATTATAATAATATAGTAATAATACAAAGCAGGCAGGTAGCCTTGGCTTATTACCAGGAGTTTAATAAAATGTGGGGCGGTTCCGGTGCCAATCCTGTTGCTGGGGCTGCAGTTTTCAGTAGTTTCAAAACTGCCAGTTCTCAAACACAATTTAATGTGAATGGTACTCCAATAGAAATTTATTTTAGTCCAAAAGATAGTGCAGGTAAACGGTTGCTTGCAAGTATAACCACTGCCAATTACGATTTATTATTTGGTATATATACTTTTACCGACAATGCGGTTGCCAATCTTATAAAATCAAAATACAATAGCGGTCTTTTTGTTAGAGGAATAATGGACAAATTCAGTTTGTCTTTTAATGCATACAGTATTCTATCCCCGGTGTTAGGCAACAACCTCCTTATTTATTCGGGTGCCTATTTATATCATGATAAAATAATGTTGGTGGATGCACTAAACCCTGCATCCGACCCACAGGTTTTTACGGGATCGTTTAACTGGACTGGACAGGCACAAACATCCAACGATGAAAATTCAATTGTAATACATGATGCAGCAATTGCCAATCAATATTATCAATCGTTGTGTAAAGATTATACCAGTTTGGGTGGCACGCCTTGCGTAGCGTCACCTTGCCCGGGCACTAATACAACAATCACATCTAGTACAAGAGGTAATACCTATCAATGGCAGGTGAATACCGGCGCTGGTTTCACCAATCTTGTCAATAATGCATCCTATGATGGAACCAATACCATTAATCTAACAATTATAAACCCGTCATCCAATTGGTACGGCTATCAATATAAGTGTCTCGTAAACAGCGTTACTTTCAGTGATACTACCAACCTGAATTTTACAGCCTACTGGAATGGCGGTGCAAACACCGCATGGGAAAACACAGCTAACTGGAACTGCGGCGTGTTACCTGATGAAAACACTGATGTAATTATCAACAATGGAACGCAATATTTCCCGGTAATCAATACATCAACTGCCTGTAAAAGTATTCGATTATCAAAAGGAACAGCGTTGGTTTTGATGAATAAAATTAACCTGCTGCTGAAAGGAAAATGATTGATTGCTAAAAAACGTTCTCGTATTTAAATGAACTTATACGCTTAGGTATTTTTACTTTGGTAACCAGCAATTGGTAAATTTATTTTTGATTAAAACAGATATTGCTACTTTAGCCGGATTAAATAAAAAACATGTACAAAGCGGTTTTTATAGATATGGATGGTACGCTTCTTACGAGCCACCATGCCATTACAGATACTACGAAGCAAATCATACAACAATTAATAAAAAGTGGCGTCTTGATTATACCAATTTCAGCCCGGCCATTACATGGAATGTTGCCACTTACTACTCCTGTTTTTGACGGGGGAAAACCTGTAGTGAGTTTAAACGGCAGTTATATTTTTCATCAACAGGCCATCATTCATGAGGTAACCGTTTCATTGTCGCAGGCAATAGAGTTACACGAATTCGTTTCAACAAAGCCGGTATCCACTATGTATTACAGCCAGATGGACTGGTATGCAGCAGAAAATACCGATGCCATAAAAAAAGAACAACGTATCACACCTGTCCCCATTATCATACAACCATTTTATGACACCGTATCGGGATGGGAAAAACTACAGGCCGGCCCTAATAAAATATTAATTGCCGGCACTGCTGCGGAAATTCTTGAAATTGAAAAGCAGCTGTTAGCCCAATACAAAGGCCAACTAAACATCTACAAATCTCAGCCCCGTTACCTGGAAGTAATGCACAAAGAGGCCTCTAAAACAAATGCCATAAAATTATTAATGGCAAAATACGGGATACAGCAAAATGAAATAATTGCCATTGGTGATAACTACAATGATAAAAGCATGATTGAATTTGCAGGCATGGGCATAGCGATGGGCAATGCGCCGGGTGAAATAAAAAAGGTTGCCAATTATGTTACCGAAACCAACAATAACGAGGGCGTGGCAAAGGCTTTAAAAAAGTTTTTTAATTTGTAGCATTGGGTAGGGTTGGAACATTTTTCAAAATTGAACGCTTGGTACGGCCTTGAATAAAAAGTGCTAGAAATTTTTAAAATAAGCCGTTAAAAAATCAAGGCTGTTTGAGCCAGCACAAACTACAAATTATTAATCTTTTGGGGCGAGTTCCTTGATTTTAGGCTGATGTTGAAAATTTCAGCCTTTTTATTCGGAGCCATGATTTTTTTTGTTACTTTTTTTTATTAAGAAAAAAAAGTAAACAGTGACCAACTAAGCATAGAAAAAAATTGCTACCCCCCCTAACTTAGTTTAGATGAGCATTAAATACCGGATCATCGATATTAATTTCTGTAAAATCTTTTACAACATTATACAACGTATCTCTTTCTACCGGCGAACGTTTTACCTGCTTTATTAATGTTACCAATTGCTGGGTAGTCATTGTGGGGGATTGTTCTTCGCTGCCTGCCATGCTATAAATTTTTGTAGAGTCATCGATGGTGCCATCAATATCGTTTACTCCAAAAGACAAGCTCAATTGGGCATTTTCTCTGCCCAGCATTGGCCAGTAAGCTTTTAAGTGAGGGAAGTTATCGAGGTATATCCTGGCAATCGCATACAACCGCATATCCTCTGTGGTGGTAGATTCCTTCACATAGCTCATGTCGTTATCCTGGTTACGGAATTTCAACGGAATGAACGTATTAAAGCCACCAGTTTTGTCCTGCAATTCCCGCAGGCGCCGCATGTGATCGATGCGGTGTTCGTACTTTTCAATTTGCCCGTACAGCATTGTTGCATTGGTATGCATCCCCAACTGGTGTGCCACTTCATGTATGTGCAACCAACCATTGGCATCTACTTTATCAGCGCATATTTGTTCCCTTATTTCTGGTGCAAATATTTCTGCTCCTCCACCTGGCAGACTATCCAACCCTGCATCATGCAACTGTTTCATTCCTTCTTCTACTGTTAATTTTGCCTTGCGAAACATATAATCCAACTCAACGGCAGTAAATGCTTTTACATGCAAACCAGGCCGGTGACTTTTAATTTTTTGCATTAGCTCTATAAAATAAGCCATGTTCATTTTTGGATGCACACCACCCACAATATGTACTTCTGTAATTGGCTTGCCGTCGTAAGATTTTACAATGTCGAGCATCTGGTCAATGCTTAGCTCCCATCCTTCTTCTTTATTGGCATACAAACGTGAGTACGAACAGAATTTGCAACTGAACACACAAACGTTGGTTGGCTCTATATGAAAATTTCGATTAAAATAAGTAGTGTTACCATGTTTACGCTCTCTTATAAAATTGGCCAAAGCTCCCACAAAAGGCAGGCTTCCTTTTTCAAACAACAAGATTCCCTCTTCATCTGTAATGCGCTGTTCCAATTGTACTTTTTCTGCAATTCTCTTTAAATCTTTATCAGTCGTGTAGTCTATAATCGTGTTAATAGCCGTATTCATGTTGGTAATTTTTACAAAGTTAACCTGATGTGCTATCTAAAACAAAAGGGGCTGCCTATTGTTGGCAACCCCTCTATATTATGGTTGAATTTGTAAAAAAAGTCCTGTTAAAATTTCCCTTCTATTACATTTATGGAATGCGTTTAAAATTTTAACCGATCCAATAATTCGCTACTATTTACTACTTTATTACTGCTTAATTATTCTTTCCACAATTGTTTTGTTGGTATATATCATCTTTAAAATATAAATGCCGCCTGCCTCCTTACTAAGATCAATCGTTATTTGCCTGTCGGCATTTCCATTGTATCTTTTATCCCAAACCCTTTGCCCTGCTGCATTAAATACCTGTACAGATTGTAGTGTAGTGGGTGGCTCAACCGCTGAATGATGAATAAGGAAAATATTATTAAATGGATTGGGATAAACCAGGTAACCCTGGGCTTTCAGTCTTGCTGGTAACGTTTGGCTTGTGATACTAATATTATCGAGCCAGATACTATTTTGTTTATTTGCTTTAGAAACAAAGTACAATTGAAAATTGCTTGCTCCAACAAACGGCGAAAGGTAAATTCGGTTTGCCTTCCATTGTTTTTTTGAAGATGGTATAAACGATGGTGAACTGGTATAATTAGGATCATTCACTGTTTGTAATTCGTACCCGAATTTCTTCCATACAGAGGTGAAGGTTACACCACAATCGTTGGTAACTAAAACCTCCAAAGTATCTAACGGAAAAACTGTAGAACCAGGATACTGCGGCCCGGATTTGTACGCCAGGTCAAAACTTACAAATACAGAATCTGCCTTGCCATCGTTGATTACTATTGGAGAAATAAAATAATCAATAGCATTATTTGCATTGCCGACATTGCCATTATTTATTACCATCGCCTTACTGCCGGTAGATGCACCTGCTGCAGATGACTCCCATGGGGTGCCTCCATTTACATTTTGAACACCCCAATTGAGCGAAGGAAAAAGATTACCCTCAAACCCTTCGGTAACAGGTGTTGCAACAGGAGCAAAAATATTAAAGGTTTTTACCAGCGTATCATTGGCCGTGTACTGGTCATCAAGCCCATTGGGCAAGGATGTGTACACTTTTATAACATGCGTTCCTGTAGTAGTGTTTATTGCAGAAAAGCTAAAAGCCAATTGATCGCATTTTACCATGACACCTATCCAGTCGATCATAGCTTCTGGTCCATTATCAATTTGATAGGATATTTTAAGCGAGCGCAATGTATCCAGTCCATTATTTGCGATTATTACTTTAGGCGTAAAGCTGGTTGAATTACAAATGGCAGGCAAGGGTTCAATAATGGATGCGACCATTGTATTTCTTGCAAAAGCTTTATAACCGGCAACGTTAATACTATCTACATAAATATTATTTCCGTAATCGTTTATTGATTCAAAACCAATAACCAGTGTTTTAATTTTTTCGCTGCACAAATCATTTATCACCAACCGTTCTGTTCTCCACTCCCGGCTATTGGCCGGAACAAAATCTTCGCTGGTAGCGCCTTTAACGGTACTTAAGGAAGCACCGCCTTTTGCATATGCGGTGGGTTTCCAGGAGAGACCGCAATCGGTAGAATAAATAATTCTTAACGAATCTTTTGTTGGGCTGGTAACACCATCACCAAAATAGGGCTGGTATGCTACATTAAAACTGAGTACGAGAGAATCTAAAGCATCCACTTTTATAGAGGGCAATCTGTAAATATCCCGTTGCCCCAACTTATTATTGGCATCGGGTGGATAGTCAAAGCATTTAATCCGCATAGAGGCATTGCCGGGGCGTCCGGCTGCAGTTGTTCTTGTCCATGTAATGTCTGGCGCATCCGGATTGATGATAGTGGAACCGTTTGCCGGTGGAAAAGTAGCCGATTGAAAACTTTCCGTATAAGGCAATGCTAATTCAGGAGACACTGTAAAATTGATTGTTAAGTCGTTGTTTATAGCATTGGCATCAATGCCACCGTTGGGCGCAGATAAAGAAAACTTCAATGCATTGGCACCTGGTACCGCAACTTGTGCAGCAAGTTCTATTACCTGAGATTTACCTGTTAAGATATTTACGGCAATGGTTTGTGTGACAGCATTTAAGCCATTAATGGTTGTTGTAATGGTAACGGAAGTAAGTGTTGTTGTACCTGCATTGGTAATACGCAAACGGGGAATAAATAAACCGGGACAACTAATGGCCGGATAACTGATACCTGTGCAATTACTGGTATTAAAACCGCTTCCTCCGGGACTAACAACGCTGTTGATTGCAGCGTCTAGCGAAGGCATACCGGCAGGATACTGGCCACCCAGGGTGGTAAGATATCCGGGACGGCAATTTTCCAATACCCACTCCATCCTTTTTACTGATCCTTTGGAAAACATAGAATAGCAGGCATCATCCGTATAGTCCATAAAGTTTTGAAACATCCTGGGTACCGAAGGGGTACAACCGTTAGCAACCGCTGTTGAAGGGCAACCACTGGTGGCATTATTTTGATGGGGGATATCATCTGCCGGTGCTAATAATTCAGCTGGTAACGAACATCTTGATGTAGTTAGCTGGGCAAAATCGTTGGTAGAACAGCCGTTGTCAAATGGATGATATAAACCAAAATTATGACCAATTTCATGTACTGCAGTTCTGCCCAATTTAAATGCAGGATAAGAGAAACAAACGTCGGCAAAAGCACGGTAGTCCACGCATACTCCATCAGCGTTGGAGCTGCCTGCAGGCCCGCCTGGCCCTATTTCAGGCGCTATACCCAACAGGCCTGCATCGGTTCCATCTCCCACATACAAGTTGTAATATTTGGTAATGTCCCATCCTGTTGAACCACCAGAGGAAGTTGATGATTTTTTTATGGGTTGATCTGTAGTAGTTAATATTTGGGTGGTTCCGCTTTTGCGGATGATACCTGTTGTAAAGTTTCCGTTTACGTCTCTTTTAGCTAATATAAATCGTAACAATGAATGGCCCCTAAGCGGATAAAAGCCAACGCCGTTGGTGCTATCCGCATTAATGCCCGCAAAATCTTCATTTAGTCTGTCAATAAAATATTGCACAGCATCATCAGATACACTCCATGGGTTGGGCAATACAATATGCACCACTACAGGTATTGTAACCGGGCCGGGTATGGCTAGTGGCCTGTTTAGTTGATTGCCCTGTGCATGCTTGTTGGTAAGCGATTGTAGGTAATCTGCCTGGCCTTTTTGGATACGGGCCAATAGGGCAGGGTTTTGCAACATTTCCTGTTGCAGGGCCTCCATGGTTCCGCATCTTTTAAGTACCCCTTTTTTTGCCTGCTGCTTTTGTGCAAGCAACTGGTTAAAAGGAACTACAGCCACTAAAAATATTAATAAAAAAAATGCCATTATTTTAAACCGCCTGGCAATAAAATAGAAGCAGGGTAAGATTGTATGCATGTTGTTTAGGTGGCTTTACAAAAAATTAGTTTGATAAATGGCAAAGTGCTGTTGTGTTAATTTTAATAGTTGATTGATATTTACTCCTGTTGAACACTCAATAAATTAGATTGTTTCTTATTTCGTTCTTAACTGGATAAAAAAGAATTAATTTTTAACCCTCTGAAAAATCAAGAACGAATTTACGGATGTATTCATTGATGTAAGTAATGGCTTTAAAAATTGTGCAGCCTGCTATAGCTGGCCGGCTTTATTTGGTTATTTCTCTATACTAAAAGGGATACTGCAAATGCTATTTTATATAGGTGCAATCTACTTTTTTACCTTGTGTAATTATCCGGTACAATAAATTATCCCAACCGTTATTCAGAAAAAAATCCCCCTGCAAAGGCAAGGGGATTTAGCAAGAATATTTTTCTGCAATTATTTCTTTTTAGTATTATCTGGCTTTGCTACTGCGGGTACAGGTATACTGTTATTGATTGGGCCCTGCTGTTCAACCTGCACCGGCCGTGGGTTTTTATACTGCTGATTGAAAGATTCAATTGCTCTTAAAAACTGGAAGGCTCTTTCAGCATCATCATACAGCATCCTTAATTTAGTGGGTATGTTGGCCATGTATTCGTCCCTTTCCTGCTGGTATCGAATCTGCGAACTTTTAGCTAATCCCTGTTGCAATTCCAGCACCGACATATTGCCCATTGCTGCATAGTAGTCCATTTGCTGTTCCAGATCTTTTTTTACACTCTTCTCCACCTTGTTTGCCAACACTGTATCTCCGGCTTTGTAACAGGCTTCTAAAAACTGCATTGAAATATAATCGTGTTGCTGAAAACGGGATACACTTCCATAGGCAAAGTTTTGATCTAGCATATTCTGATCACATTTATTCAGCATCTTTTTTGCTTCATCCTTGCTGCCATGGTCTGCAAGGTTACCGGCCGCAGAAGCATAAGCTAGCCGTATGCTATTTAAATGGCGGCGGTTTTCTTCATCAAAATAAACACCTGGCTTGTTGGCACCGCCAAACACAAACTTGTTCATCATTTTATCAACAATCCACTCCTTATTTAATTCCGGATTTTCTACCGGCACCAGCCTGTAGGTAAGCCCATCCTGGCGAATGTATTTGTCAAAACCAAGACTGATTCTTTCTGAAGTAAAATAAATTGGACGCTTCCATTTGTTGGCTGCAATTATGTTTAAAATTGCTGCATCGTTTTTCTGCAATACAGTTTTTGGTATTTCAAATTGCAGTTGACCAACTACACTGTCGGTAGCCGAAACAGTTCCATTTTGACGCACCAAAGCAGCATCAACCGGCACAGTTACTTTTTTGGTTGGGTACGTATTAATACCAATGCCATCTCTTGTCTGCTCCATTTTACCGGGATCATCACTACCGGCATAATCTTTCATCATCGTGTACAAATCCATCGCCATGTTAGGGTCGGCACCTGGTTTTTGTACGAAATAAACACCATCTCTTTTGGCACCTTCTATCTGTTCCGCTGTCCAGATTGGATCAATCGGATCGCTCTTATTTACTTTATACCGCAACTGGTTTATATACCAATCAATACCGAGCAAGCTGCTATTGATCACCCTTACATCTCTTCTCACACCTTCTACTTCCTGGGCATACCAAAGGGGGTATGTATCATTGTCGCCAAAAGAAATTACAATAGCGTTTAGTGCACAGCTTTCAAGGTAGTCGGTAGCAAGGTCTCGTGCCAGTGTTTTTTTACTTCTGTCATGATCGTCCCACTCTACATTGGCCATTAATACAGGTACCGCTGCAAAACATACTGCCGCAGCCACATAGTTGGCAATGGTGCCACTCATCAGTTTAGCCAGCAATTCTTTTACATATAAAACACCCAAACCAATCCAGATGGCGAAGGCATAAAAAGAACCTACAAATGCATAGTCTCTTTCCCTTGGCATATTGCCCGGCATATTAAGGTAAATTACAATTGCAAGACCGGTAAAGAAAAACAATAACCCTACAATAGTACCATCCTGCTGGTCTTTTTTAAACTGGAATATCAGGCCTAAAATACCCAGTATCAACGGCAACGCAAAAAGGCTGTTGTTAGCCTTGTTATGCTTCATGCTATTGGGCATCATTTTTTGATCACCCAGTCGCATTTTATCTAAAAAGGAGATACCGGTTTTCCAGTTACCATCTCTTACATTACCCAGCGAAACACCCTGAACATCGTTTTGCTTACCTGCAAAATTCCACATAAAATAACGCAGGTACATCCACCCTACCTGGTACTGAGCAAAGAAATTAATATTATCACCCATAGTTGGTTTATCACTCCATTGGCCGGTTTTAGGATCTTTGGTAATGCCGGCAAAACTTGCATAATAATCAGCGTGGCCTTGTTCGTTACCACCATCAAACATACGAGGAAAGGGATGCACATCTTCAGGACGATAAGTCACATCCTGCTTGCGGCCTTTCTTTTCGTAACCTGTTGCAGTTTTTATGTACGTTTCTTCGTTGGTATAATCGGGCGTGTATTCATCTCCGGCAACATTACCTGCGGTAAAATCCTGACCAAACATAATCGGTGTATCACCATATTGTTCCCTACTTAAATACCCAACCAATGTAACAGGATTGTCCACATTGTACATATCAATGGCTGTATCTGC
>JANYCA010000125.1 GCA_025360525.1 Chitinophagaceae bacterium
ACCTCTTGAAATGGCTTGGTGAAAAACGCATTTTGCACATCGCCAGCGTGGTTCCAGGTATCAATTAATGTATATTCTTTTACGACGTGTGTTGTTAAATCAATCAGCCTGTCATCGCCCCATTCTATTACCTGACTGCCATCCTGCGATTTTAAAATATACCTGTATTGAATGTCTATTGGCGTTAAAGAGTCATCAGATAATTCCACCTGTGTGTGCCAGAATTCGTTGTTGAAATATTGAAGCGGCATAGCCTTGGTCACATCATCGCTCCCCAGTGCAGCGTGGCTTCCTGAGACAAATAATGATTGACCTATTGCAGTAGAAAACCGTAGAAAGAAATTTAAAATCATTGAAAATAAATTAGTGTGGCAATATAAAGCCTTTTTATGTAAGGTGTTAATAATACACAATAAAATTAGGCGGATTCTAAAGATGCAAAGGTTTGCAAGGCTAGAAAAAAAATAACCAGTAAATTACTTTGTTTGATTTGCCCTATTTTTGCCAAAATATTTTTACAAATGGAATCAACCAAAAAATCTACCGGCCTTTATTGGATTTTGTTTTTTGCCTCTGTTGCGGCTTTCTTTTTAGTGTATTCAGTTGGCGGCGGTTATTGTTCCATGGTATTGCCTTTTGTAGTTACCTTCTTTGCAAAGGCATTGGATTTAATGTAATTTTTCATCTTTGTTTTTTGTTACCAGCAAATTAGCTTTGGGCAACATCGTTGCATCGCACCCTTGTACTTACTATCGTTGTGCAGCATTTGGCTTTAGGATTGAAGTGCACCTATAAATTTCCAAGGCTTATAATAACTGGACTAGTATATCGAAATAGATCGAGGCGTTCTTTATTCCGCCCCGAGTCTCTCCCAATTTTATCATTTTTACATAATTGTAAATAGTAAATACTTTATTTCAATCCATTAATAATAAGCACAAACTCATCTGCAATTAACGACGCACCTCCTACCAATCCGCCATCTACATCAGGCTGGCCAAAAATTTCTTTTGCATTGGCAGCTTTTACGCTACCGCCATATAAAATTGAAATGCTTTCTGCAACTTCTGCACCATATTGTGCAGCCATTACAGCACGAATGTGCACCTGTATTTCCTGCGCCTGGGCGCTGGTGGCGGTTTTGCCAGTGCCTATTGCCCAGATGGGTTCGTAGGCAATGATAAAACCAGTCAATTGCTCTGCAGATAAATGAAACAGGCTTTCTTTTAACTGGTTTTCTACAAAACTGTTTTGTGTACCTGCCTCCCGGATTTCCAATGCCTCGCCGCAGCAAAAAATTGGTTTCAATCCATTCTCAAAACAAATATTCACTTTTTCAGCAAGCATGTCGTTGGTTTCGTTAAAATACTCCCGTCGTTCGCTATGGCCAATAATAACATATTGAATACCGATACTGGTGAGCATAGTAGCACTTACCTCGCCGGTAAAAGCGCCTGATTTTTTACTGTAACAGTTTTGGGCAGCAACCACCATATTGGGTTGCCCGGTTAATAATTCTTTGATTGTAACCAGGTAAGGAAAAGGAACACCCAGAATTACAAGCCTGTTGTCGTTTAGGTCAAGATCAGCCTGTGCAATTTCTTCTGTTAATGCTTTACCCTGTTCCAATGTCAGGTTCATTTTCCAATTAGCGGCAGCTATTTGCTTTCTCATTTTTTTAAGTTGATTGTTTATAAAGAATTTCTAAATTATTTATTTCGATTTGGGTAATGTGCTGGCCTTTAAATTTTTTCCAGTTATCAATATCCTGCAAAGCTTTTTCAAAATAATATCTTTCTCTTCCCCAGGTAAAATCATTTACAAACTTTAGAGGAAACCCATCTCCAAAGATATTACAACAAATACCTACTACTGTGCCTGTGTTGAAAGAAGTATTTATGGCGGCACGACTGTAATCACCCATAATAAGGCCGGCTTTTAAGCCAACTGCTGTGTACTCTTTTGAAGCATTATTCCAAACCGCCACAGTACCTGCGGTATTTTTTACATTGCTATTGGTTGTTCCTGCGCCCAGGTTGCACCATTCGCCAATTACACTGTCGCCGAGGTAACCATCATGTGCTTTGTTGCTGTTTGCGATCATTACACTGTTTTTTATTTCTCCGCCAGCAACACAGTTGGGGCCGATGGTGGTAGCACCATATACTTTGGCGCCCATTTTTAACACCGCATTTTCACACAACGCAAAGGGGCCACGAATCATACAGCCCTCCATAACTTCAGCATTTTTACCAATGTAAATAGGGCCGGTTGAAGCATTCAAAAAACTATGCTCAACATTTGCACCTTCTTCAATAAAAATATTATTGGATTCGATGGTTTTATTGGTACTGCTAATGGGCTGGGATGTTCTTTTATGCGTTATTAGTTCAAAATCTTTTCTTAGTGCCCAATCATTGAACTGGAAAATATTCCATGGAAATTTTAATGTGCGACTATCAGCTTGTTGATACTCAACCGGGCTTTTTGACCCATTTATAATTGCTGCTCCATACTGCTCTGTTGGAATGATTGCCGCATTTACAGTAATGCTGCCAGGACTTTCTTTGTAGCCAAGTTTTGACATTATCGATGCCCATTTTTCACGGATGGTGAGAATGCCAATGCGGATATCAGCTGCATTTCTTGTAGCAGTAAATGGGTAAAGACTTTCTTTAACCGAACTATCATCAAAAACAATGTCCATGGCAACTAAATTACATACCAAACAAATAACTACCCAATCTCTTTTGTATTTCATCGTCTTTACCACACCTATCCGGGTTTTATCAAAACCCACTCAAAACAAAAATCCCCCGGGAAAACCAGGGGGACTTAAAGTATAGCCATGAAAAACAACCTTTCGTACAGATGAATGTACTATTGCGCTCTCTTTTCGTAACGTTTTTTAAATTTATCAATACGACCTGCAGTATCCACCAATACATTTTTACCTGTATAGAACGGATGTGAGGTATTTGAAATCTCCAATTTAATAACCGGGTATTCATTGCCATCTTCCCACTTAACCATCTCTCTGCT
>JANYCA010000002.1 GCA_025360525.1 Chitinophagaceae bacterium
CTTTACATATTACCCTGCCCACTTTTTCTATGCCACCTGTGGCAGAAAAAACTCTGAGTGTTAAAAAAAGAATATTAATGTGCATGAGGATATTCTTCCAGCATTAACAAAGTAAAAAACTGTGACCAATGCAATTGATTATTCTTTAAACGGGAATGTATATCAGAAAAATCTTTACCAGTTTGAGATCTGCTGTACTTTTGATTGCTAAACCATTCTTTAAATGGAAAGGCGAAACCCATTTTAGGCCTGTTCCATATTATTTCCGGCAGACTTCCTTTATAGGCATCAATTAGCAATTGCTTCCCTAGTTTACCGCTGTATTTTACCGTCGAATTTATTTGCAGGGAAAGTTGTGCAAATTCTTTATCTAAAAACGGAACCCTCATTTCAATGCCATGTGCCATACTCATGATATCTGTATCTCTCAGCAATTGATTCTGCATATACAAATTTGTTTCGAGCCAGCTGGCCTGGTTGGGCGGCGTTAAATAATCAATATTAGGAACAATTGGCTGCGATTGTAGTATGCTCCACACTTCGACTTCTTCGATATTTAAATGACGGGCTATTTCAACGGGAATAAACTGCCCCCTTAAAAAAAGATAGCGGCCAACGGCACCTTCAATACTTAAATAGGCCAGGCGATTAAGTAGTCTTGAATTTAACAACTGGGCTCCTTTCAATACCTTATCGGGGAATTGCTGTAACAGCAGCACCTTACTAATTCTATTGAAAGAAGGGTACCCGCCATACAACTCATCGCCTCCAATGCCAGACAGAACAGCCTTTAAGCCACTTTCTTTGGCATATTTGCTAATAAACCAACTATTGATACCATCGCAACAGGGCAAATCCATCGCCTGTATAATGGAGGGTAAATGCGTATGAAAATCTTCTTCTTTTAATAAAAACTGGTGGTGTTTGCAGGATAATTGTTTAATCAAAACATCCTGGTATTTTTTTTCAGAAAACTGGTTGCTCTCCAAATAAATAGACACCGCATTTAATTGCTGTTGGTGTTTATCAGCCAGCAATGTAATAATGCTGGAATCAAGCCCACCGCTTAAAAAAACACCTATCGGCGCATCCGAAATCAGATGTCTTTGAACAGCGTTTTCAAGTTGTTCTTTAACCAGTTCAATTGCAAGAGAGCGGTCATTAATTTTTTCAATATAACTGTACCTAAAAAAGTTAGTGATTTTTACAGCAGCAGTTGAAATCGTGTAATTTAGATAACAGCCTTTCTCCAATGGTTTTACCTGTTGTAAAGTAGTAACTGTTTCGGGCAAATGACCATAGGCCATAAAATAGACCTGCCAGTTTTTATTTTCTTCCTTCAGATATGGGATCTTTTTAAACGCCCTTACTTCTGATGCAAAAGCAAGTCCCTGGCTGGTAACAGCATAATACAGGGGCTTTATGCCGGAAGGGTCCCTGGCAAGCGTAACCGTGCCGGTTTTCGTATCGAGTATAGCCATTGCAAACATCCCGTTAAATTGCTGAAATGCAGCCGCACCCCAGGCCGCATATGCCGCAATAACAACCTCTGTATCACTTTGGGTTTTAAATTTAAAGCCTGCCTGTTGAAGTTGATTTTTAATGTCGGCGTAATTATACAATTCACCATTGTAGCTGATGATATACCTGCCTTGTGCATAGATCATTGGCTGGTGTCCCCCACTACTAACATCGATTATCGACAACCGTCGATGCCCAATTGTGATATGGTCAGCCTCAATAGTGCAAATGCCTTCATCATCCGGTCCACCGTGCTTTAATACGGAACACATATCTGTTACCATGTGATGTCGTTCAGCTTCCGTTAGTGATTTATTTACAATGCCTGCAATTCTGCACATGAAAGTTTAGGATATTGGTTGGGAATTTTGAAAGACAGGTGAGTGCATTTGGTGTGTAACTCAACGTTGACTTTCCTCGTACTTAGATTCAGATTTCTTCTGAAATATAAAGAATGCCTTATTTCAATTATTTATTGAGCCAATTCCAGGTTTTTTTTATCAAACTGTGCAAACAGGTAAATACCCATACTTTCAATTCTAACTTTTGCTTTATTACCCATTACTTCTACCAGCAGGCCCTGGTAATTCATCATTATACCTTGCTTAACCCTCACTTTGGCATTCACTTTAAATTGGTCTATTTCAGAAACGGTAACCTCTCCAAATTCATTTAAAAATTTACGAATGGTATCAATATCCTGATCCCGTACAATGGCAGGCTTGCCTAACCAATAAACAAAATTCAGTATTCCTGATATATTTTTAAGTTCAAATTTATCCTTGTCTTCCACTCTCACAAATACATACGATTTAAAGATGGGTTCCATTACCACTTTTTTGCGGTCGCTCCATTGCTTTACAACTTTGTTTAAAGGGCAGTAATTTTCAATACCTTTCTCATCTAGTAGTTTCGCTACTTTTTTCTCCCAGCGGGGCTTTGTATACACCGCATACCAGTTAAGTTTATTACCCAAATTCATAGAGCTTCGCTAAACCTCAGTCACATGTAATTGTAACCAAAGTGTATATTTTTTATCGTATTTTTCGTAGATAAAATCCGGTTTTATTTTAAACGAACATTCATTTCCTTCCGCAGCTTTCTTTTATTCCTATACAAAATATCCAGATATGTTCCAATAATAAACAATAGAGGCCGGTAGGGATAAGTTAATAGTACGATGAATTGAATTGACTTTTAAAAATGGCTAGTAACAGGTAGCTAGCCTGTCATCTTATTCCCTGATACTTTTCTTAAACCTGCGCCAGATGCGTTTGAAATCTATTAAAACAGGTGTACTGTCGTCTATTGCATAGCCATAACCATAACCGTATCCGTAACCATAGCCATAACCATAGCCATAGCCGTAACCAGCATTGAAGTTACCGAATGAAATACCCCGTTTTTTTAGACCGTTAAATACGAGGCACATGTTGTTAAACTTTTTGTTTACATACAGTTCATTGATCATCCGGATGAATATTTTTGGTGTCTTATCGTGCCGCACCACATACAATGTAACATCACAAAAGTCTTTTAGTAACTGTGCATCCGTTACCGGGCCAATGGGTGCCGTATCAATTACCACATAATCAAATTCAGTCTTTATTCTTGCAATCATATCTACAAAAGCTTGTTTGCCGATTAATTCGGTTGGGTTAGGTGGGATAGCGCCTGCGGAAATAATAAATAAGTTGGGGATGGTAGTCTCTTTTACAATTTCTTCAAACTGGGCCTTCCCGGCAACAAAATTAGAAATGCCCGGGTCACGCTGCACATTCATCAACTTACTTAGCTTTGGTTTGCGGAGGTCCATTTCCACCAGGGCAACTCTTTTCCCGGTAAGGCAAAAACTGATGGCGAGGTTGATTGCAATAAAGCTTTTTCCTTCACTCGATACACTGGAGGTTACCATTAAAGTTTTATATTCATCCGTGAGCCCCATATAGGCAAGGTTGGTACGCAACGAACGAAACTGTTCTGCTATAACTGTTCTTTTTCCCTCACCTATTACGATAGGGGTATTTGTATTAGCTTGTACAATTTCTCCTACAAAAGGTATTTTGGTTTTTTCCTCAATATCATCTCTAAAAAGCACTTTACTTTTAAACTGTTCTTTCATTAGTACAAGAAAGACCGCAGATAGTAATCCGACTATAAATCCGGTTAAGTAAAAGTCTTTAGGTACTGGCCTGATAGGGCCATAAGAACTAGCCTGCTCCAGTACCCTTAAATCGGATGAAGTGGAAGCAGAGGACAGTGCCGTTTCCTCCCGCTTCTGCAGCAGGAAGGAGTAGATATTATTTTTGATGGCCTGTTGCCTGCTGATGGCCAGCAAGCCCCGCTCTTTTTGTGGAACCATTTTTAACAGGGTGCTGTTGGCTGCCAATTCCTTTAGGATATCCTTTTTAATGGTAAGCAGGTTATTTTTAATATTCCCCAGGTTTTCAAGAATATCAGTTCGAAGTCTTTCTACTCTTTCGGTTGCAAATAAAACAGATTCACTTTTGTCACCGGCTGTAGCAATGTTTTTTTGTAATTCAAACTCTGCTGAATACAACTGGGAAAGCAATCCGGCTAATGTAGCATCCGTTACCATGGAGAGTGATGGAACGGTACCAGGATTCTTTCCTTTTTTTAATATATATGTTCGTATTTCAGTCAGTAAATCCAGCTGTAAGTCAATTTCACCAGACCTTACATCAAGCGATTGTACTTTCTGAAAATACATATCACCTTGTGCCCCAAGTCCATATAAGGCTTCCTGGCTTTTGTAGGATTCAATGTTTCTTTCAACACTATCCAATTGGTTAATAACATATTTAAGCCGGTCGTCGATAAAATTCAACGTGCGTTTGGCTATCTGGTTTTTATCATCAATGCCTTCAGAATTGTACAGCGCAAATAATTGGGTTAACACATCTTTCGCCTTATAGGGCTCCGGACTTTCCAGTTTTACATCCAGTACCGTAGATACATTGGACAAAGGGGTTGCTCTAAGTGAACCAATTATTTCACCGGCAGCTGCATCAATAGGTCTTAGTCTTACAAAAAAATTCTTTCCGGATGCAGCTGTATTGTACCTGTTATTCATTACCAATCTGTAACGTAAGTTGTCTAATAACACCGTAGATTCAAAGGGTATTTGTTGTTTGTTAATATTTACGGTGCGGTTCTTCCAATCTACCTTAAAATAATATTGCGCATAATTGTAGATGCTATCCTTATTCAAAGCAATAAAACGAATGGGAGCATTAGTGCCATAGAGTTCTTCGGTTTTTACCTTACCCTCATTGTAAACCGTTGCATACAAATCCAGTGAATCCACCACCTGCTGCATCAATCCGGAGGATCGTAAAACAAGAATTTCATTATCGACAATTTTTTTTTCGCTGAAAATATTTAAGGCATCCAGCACTTTGGAATCACCACCGCCTTTGTTGGGATCTTTTAATAATACTTTAGCAGTTGCAACATAAATGGGCACCTGCGATTTTAGGTACACATAGGCCACGCTCATTGCTATCGGAATGGTAAGGGCAAACAGCGGCCAAAAGGGCAGGTACTTCTGCAGTACCTGTACAAATATATTGGTCTCTTGTTTTTCTTTAAAAAATTCCTGTTCGTTCATAAATATGGTAGAATGCTATTTCCTGAAAAATGCCTGATAAATAATAATTGTAATTGATAACAACTGCAAAATAAAGGATGAAGTTTGCAGGTATTGAGTTCTTCGCTGTTCCTCTTTAACAATTTTTTTATTCGGACTTATCACCACTACATCATTCGGTTGCAGGTAATAATACGGAGAGGTAAAAATAGACTTGTCCTCAAGGTTTACATGCCGGAAATCTTTTGAATTTTCCTGCTCACGAATAATCATTATATTGGTGAGTTCAGATGTTTTTAAGGCATTGCCGCTTTTTGCCATTACATCGATGATGGATATTTTTTCATCGGGGATGGGTAGTACCTGCGAATTGCCGATTTCGCCAATAACAGTAAGATGGTGATTGGTAAAACTGACTGCAACAATTGGATCTTTTAGAAAGGGCAATAAATCCCTTTCCAATTGCGTCTTAAGCTCAGCCCTTGTTAACCCCGCCACTTTTATTTTGCCCAATTTATGTACGTAAATTTCACCGGCATCATTAACCGTTAAGCCGGGCATTGTACCACCTGCTCCTGATGCACCTTCAGTTAAGCTGGAAGCATACAACGCATCTTCGTCTTTATTTAAGCTGGAAATCGCAATCGCAAGCCCATCACCACTTTTTATTTTGAGTGGTAAAACAATCTGTTTTGTGCCAGTTATGCTGGTATCCCTGCTGATATTATAAAAATAATTGGAAGGCCTGGTAATTTTACAGGAACTAGTCGCAATAATAATCAGAAAAAAAAGAGGCTCTACTAGCCAAAGATTAAATCGCTGCCTGTGTTTTTTTAAAAGCTGTGTCATTTGTATAAGAAGTAACCAGGATTGGATAATTAATGAATTAGTTTTAAAAGAACCGGAAAATAGAACACCATTCAATAAATGCAACCAATTAGTATCTTCTACTCTTTATAAGTAAAATTGATAATTGTAATTTTCAAAGGGCCTACTTGCAACAGTTTTGTAGATGTTCTTACATTTTTCCGCTAACAAAAAGAGCGGTATTTTTTCTATGTTCCATCTTCTTTTTTACACCATATCCTACGCCAGCGGCAATCAACAAAATTACTCCGCCATCAACAGGTACCTGTGCATCCGGATCCTCGCCGGGATCACCTAGTTGGGCATACCCACTAACGGGCACCACAGTTAATAAAACAAACAAAACTGAGGCAATAAGTACGAAGCCGGTAATAAATTTCATCAGGACAATAATTTTAAGGTTGTTTTGACTTTGGCAAATTTAGGTTAGTTTTCTTTAATTGAATCATATCAACCACTAAATTCAACCAGCATCATAGTTACTGCTTAAATTAAATGCTGCCCAAGCATTCATTATTAAATAATTTTAATAATTCGAATATGCAATGGATGCAAAAAATCATTCTTTTTGAGCTGGTATATTAATAAATCGTCGGCAATTAGAGGCCCATAGAGTGTATTAAAATTCAGTTCATTTTACTAGGAAATAGTACCTGTCAACTAACTTGAAAACAATAATAGGATGGCTCGGTTTTGATGGTAACATAAATAAATTAATAATAGTTAGGTAACATGCCGAAGGTTTATTCTTAACCGGCTGGTCTATAACTTTGTCCATTACCTATTGGCATTCACTATTTGTTTCGTAGATTGCCATCCGCTTTTAAAATCATTTTTAAATAAATAATTCCATGAGAAAAATTTATCTTCTTAATCTCCTGTTTTTGATTTTTTGTTTTCAATCTTTTGCCCAACAAGCTTTTACAAAAGGCAACCTGGTAGTGTATAAAGTAGGCAAAAGCACTGTTGATACGCTTTCCAACGCTGGCTTTCCGATAAGCCTGGATGAGTACAGTACCAGTGGAACCTTTGTAAGAAGTCATCCAATGCCAGTAACGGTGTTGGGCGCCAACAGCAGAATAATCAGCTCCGGAAGTTCAACAACTGAAGGAATGATGTCCAGATCGGACGACAAGAAGTTTTTAATTGTAACAGGATACGACACTATACCTGACCCAGCCAGGAGTTCTATTACATCGAGTACCTCAGCTAATGTAAATCGGGTGGTGGGTGTTATTGGCGCAGATGGAAGTATTGACGCTACAACAGCGCTTACTGATGCGTATAGTGGCAACAGTTTGAGGAGTGCGGCTAGTACAAACGGAACGGATATCTGGCTCGCTGGTACAGGTAGCACAGGCACTGCCGGGGTGCGCTACACAACGAAAGGTTCAACCACTTCTACCCAGTTAAGCACTTCAGTTACAAACATAAGAGTGGTAAATATTTTTAATGGGCAGCTATATTGTACTACGGGTAGCGGTGCTTTTAAGTCAATTTCAACGGTTGGCTCTGGCCTTCCTATGGCAGCAGGACAAGCAATAGCCGTTTTGCCTGGTATGCCCAATTTATCTACAAGTACTGAAGACCCCAATACATTCTCTATTAAGCCAGGAACGGGTGATACCGCCTATATTGCAGACAGCAGGGCCAAAAACAGAAATGGTGGTATACAAAAATGGACTTACAATGGTAGTACCTGGACTTTACTTTACACCCTCGACTCAGGGTTAACATCGGGCATCAGGAGCATCGTGGTGGATTGGAGTACGCCGAGAGCTACTATTTACGGCACTAATAATGATTCCTACATGAAAGACATGCCAGGAAATAAAATAGTTGCTGTTACGGATAACGATTCCACTTCCGTATTTAGCGCCATCGCTACAGCAGATGCAAATTTTATGTTCAGGGGCATTGCACTTGCGCCGGAAGCTTCAACATCGAGCACTATTTATACATTTACAGGCGATGGTAATTGGGATGTTACGGCTAATTGGAGCAACAACACGATACCTCCCGCTGTATTGCCTGCTTTTAGCGAAATCATTATTGATCCAATTCCAAACGGACAATGTGTGTTGAATATATCTCAAACCATTGCTAAGGATGCGATCATAATCGTAAAAACAGGCAAAAAAATGATTGTACCAGGAGCACTGACAGTACAATAATTATCAATAATCAGTTTTATTAAATCGGAAAAGTTAAAAATCCCAATATCTAAAACTTATCCTTCATCAATTGGTTATGAATATCTTTTTAATGCTTTATTTTAAATATTATTTCAACAATTAAATTTCTATTTATGAAAAAATTATTTGCAGCATCCTTAATGGCTTTCTTAGTTTTTGCATCAATTTCAAGCTTTGCCCAAGCCAAAAAAGAAGATAAGAGTAAAAGACCCAGCCCGCCTGCATTAGCCACAGCAACACTGGCATCAGGTGCAAAGATTACAATAGACTACAGTCAGCCTTCAATAAAAGGCAGAACCATTGGCAAAGATATTGAACCAAAAAACGGGGAAGTATGGAGAACCGGTGCCAATGAAGCAACAGTATTTGAAACATCTAAAGCCATTAAAGTTAATGGACAGGCTTTGCCCGCAGGTAAATATGGCTTGTTTACTTTAGTAAAGGACGGCACCTGGACGATGATTTTTAATAAAACATGGAACCAATGGGGTGCATATGATTACAAAAAAGCTGACGACGCTATAAGGATAACAGCCAAAGTAACCAAGGCAGCAACTTTTGCAGAAAAAATGACTTTTGTTATTGGTAAAGATGGCACTGTACAATTATTGTGGGGCGACAATAACGTACAGTATAAATTAGATTAATTTTAAAATATAGTATCTTAATCCATATAAAAAGCTACAAAGCATTTAATCATACTTTGTAGCTTTTTTTGTGCCCGGGAATTTCCCGATCATTTTTTATAGCAATAACTTTACAACGTTGAATCAATAGTCACTAATGCAAGTAAACATCATGAATTGAATTACTTGGTTGTCATTGACATCTGCTCATTGTCAAAATCCCTTGCTACCTCACCAATACTACATTTCCCCGCAATTCTACAAGCTTACCGTTTCGCCCTGTTCCTTTTATCACCCAAACGTAATTACCTATTTGTTGCGGTATTCCTTTGTAAGTGCCATCCCAGCCTTTGTTCCATTGATTGGTTTCAAAAACGATTGCACCATAGCGGTTAAATATTCTGAAGTAACTGGTGCTTACTATGCCTACCGGTGTCGGTTTAAATACGTCATTCAATCCATCGCCATTGGGGCTAAATGCATTGGGCATATAATAGGTGATGCCCTCATACACTTTCACCAACACTGTATCGTAACCCACACAACCAACGGCATCTTTTACCTCCACTGCAAACCTGGTGTCGATGCTTAAAACAGCCAATGGGTTTGAGATAAATGAATTGTTTAGAGGATAAGCTGGCGACCATAAATATTGCACACCACCTGTGGCAGTTAGCTGGTGTGGCACCCTCAAAGAAGCCGTGGTATCATTACCGGCAAATGCATTTACCGGTGGCTGAACCGTTACCTTCAATTCGTCTGCCACATTAAAATTACAACCATAAGAATCTTTCACTGTAACCTTGTAAATAGTAGTTGCAGCAGGATTTGCAATGGATACCTGGGCTGTTGGATTTTCTACTGAAGCCGCTGGTTCCCACTGGTAAATAACGGGTGCTAATATATTGGTAACCGCCACTTGCAGCAGAGTACTTGTCTTTTCACAAATGGCTGTATCAGCACCCGCCTTTACTACCGGCATTGGATATACAAACACCACAACTCTTTTAATATCAAAACAGCCAGTTGCATTATTACCCTTTATAAAATATGTTCCATTGGGTGCAGCAGTGGGTGTCGTAAAAACAGCTAATGCTGTGGTGTCTCTAAAATAACTAAAAATTAAGTTGGGAGACGAACCTGCCGTAACCGCAGGCAATGTAAGGTTTGCCGTTTGCGGCTCACAAAGGTTGGCCGGATTTGTGATAACCACAGTTGGGTTGGGATCGATCGTTAGTGTAAAGAGAGCTGTGTCGGAACAGTTATTGCTATTGATGCCGATTAATTCATATATGCCTGGCTGATTAATACCCGATGGATTTGATACTGCCACTCCCTCCTTTGTCCAGCTGATGGTTGCGCCTGTTACGGGATATTGAGCCATTAGATTAAAGCTGCTGCCCGGACAAATATTAATGCTGGTATCTCTGCCAACAAATGGTTTTGCAAAAATAATTATTGTGTACAAAGCAGTGTCGGCACAACCAGATGCATTGGTTGCTACCAACTGGTAAGTGCCTGCCTGCTTAACTGCGGCGGGATTGTTAACTACTGTCCCGCCTATTGTCCATACCGCAGCTAACCCGGCAGTATTGAACGAATTGCTTAAGTCGATAGCGTTGCCACTGCAAGTAGCTGCCGTTTTATCTATTCCCAAATCCGGCTTTGGGCTAATGTTGACTGTTACCAAAGCTGTATCGCTACAACCCGATGTATTAATGGCTATCAGTTGGTAAATTCCCGCAGCTAAAATATTGGTGGGTGATGCAATAGCAGTGCCCCCAAGCGACCAGCCGGATGTTAAGCCGATAGTAATAAATTGCGTGGTAAGATTGGTACCAAAGCCAGCACAAATGGCTACTGATTTGTCGATGCCGAGCGTCGGTTTGGTATTTAAAACGACCGTGACAAACGCCGTATCACTACAACCAAAACTGTTGGAAACTACCAGGCGATAATTACCTCCCACATTAACTGTTGATGGGTTGCTGACTGTAACACCGGCAATCGTCCAGGTGGTCGTTAAACCGGTAGTCACAAACTGGGTGGTTAAATCGGCCGAAAAGCCTGGACAGATATTAACTAACTTGTCAGAACCCATTGCAGGTGCAGGATCAACAGTTACCGTAACCAATGCGGTGTCTTTACAACCAGCAGTATTTGTAACGATTAGCTGATATACACCGGCTACTGCAACAGCTGCAGGATTGCCTGCAATTACTCCGCCAATCGTCCAGATACTGGTTAAACCCGTGGTAATAAATTGAGTGGTAAGATCGGTACTAAACCCGGGACAAATACTCACCGCCTTATCTATTCCCAAATCCGGCTTTGGGCTAATGTTGACCGTTACCAAAGCTGTATCG
>JANYCA010000013.1 GCA_025360525.1 Chitinophagaceae bacterium
TAATGCCAGCGGCAATTTTGTAAAAGTGGTGCAACGTTTGCCTGCTAAGATTGAATTTAATAAGGCCAACGATTCGATGGTAAATCAATTGAGGCCGGGGATGAATGTGGCGGTGGATGTGCACCTAGCCCCCTAAATCCCCCAAAGGGGGACTTGAAGAAAGAGACTGAAAGGGGCTGTAAATCCCCCAAGGGAGGAGTTGAGGGAAGAGACTGAAAGGCACCCTAAATCTCCCACGGGGGGCTTGAAGAAAGAGACCAAAAGGCCCCCTAAATCCCCCAAGAAGGGGCTTGAGGGAAGAGACCGAAGTTTAAACGGTAGATTGATAAGCGACTTTCAATTTTTTAATTGTTTGTGAAGTTGCAATTAAAGCTGAATAAAGATATACTGTACACGAGTGCGACGCCAATGAAGATGATTAGGGAGGCTTAGCCGGGATCATAAAAAACCTTTAAGGAATATTGATTATGCAACAAATGGAATCGTTGGTAGAATATGGCGGCAGGCGGGTAATTATTACAGTGACTGCTATTATTTGTGCCTTATTGGAAATTGTAGATACCACCATTGTAAATGTGGCGCTGAACGACATGCGTGGCACACTGGGTGCAACGCTGACAGAAGTAGGCTGGGTGATTACCGCTTATGCGATTGGTAACGTAATTATTGTGCCGATGACGAGCTGGCTATCGGTGCAGTTTGGCCGCAGAAATTATTTTGCAGCATCTATCATTCTTTTTACCGTTTGTTCTTTTTTGTGTGGTAATGCAACGGGTATTTGGGAGCTGGTATTGTTTAGATTTTTACAGGGCATTGGCGGCGGAGCATTGCTGGTAACTTCTCAAACAATTATTACAGAAAGTTACCCGATTGAAAAGCGAAGCATGGCCCAGGCTATTTATGGGTTAGGTGTTATTATTGGTCCAACGCTGGGCCCGCCGTTGGGTGGTTATATTGTTGATCATGCATCGTGGCCCTATATATTTTACATTAATATTCCGCTGGGTGTAATTGCAACCTTGCTGACATTGCAATTTGTAAGAAGCCCTAAATACGGCGAAAAAAGTGGAGTAGGTGATATTGACTGGTTAGGTATTGGATTGCTGGCCATTACAGTAGGTTCACTGCAATATGTGCTGGAAAAAGGCCAGGATGATGACTGGTTTAACAGTTCGGTAATTATTTATCTTGCCATAGCAGCAGTGTTGGGATTGTATTTTTTTATTTGGCGGGAACTGCGTTTTAGAAAACCCATTGTGGATTTACGTGTGTTGAAAAACAACAATCTCCGGGTAGGCACGATACTCTCTTTTATAATGGGCTTTGGCTTGTACGGTTCTACTTTTATTATTCCTTTATACACCCAATCTATTTTAGGCTGGACGGCACAACAGGCTGGTATGCTGATGGTGCCTGCGGCGCTTACCACTGCTATTATGATGCCTGTTATTGGTAAGTTATTACAGAAGGGTGTGCCGCAGCAATACCTGGTAGCAGCCGGTATGCTGCTGTTTTCCATCTTTACATTTTGGGGCTATTTTATACTAACGCCCGATACTGATACGGATAATTTTTTCTGGATGCTGATAGTACGTGGAATGGGGCTGGGCATGTTGTTTATACCGATAACCGCTTTGTCGCTATCTACCTTAAAAGGGCAGGAGATAGGCCAGGGTGCTGCATTTACGGGGATGATGCGACAGTTGGGTGGTTCGTTTGGTGTGGCATTGATTACCACTTTTTTATCCCGCCAGAACATGGTTCACCGAAACACCCTGGTGAGTAAACTGGATAGTAATAACCCGGCTGTATTGCAAAGATTGCATGGTATACAACAGAATTTTATCAACAAGGGAATGAATGCTGAAGTGGCGGTGAAGAGTAGTTATTCGGTGATGGATCGTATTGTAACCAAACAGGCCGCCGTACTATCGTACATGGATGTATTTATGTACCTGGGGATCCTGTTTCTTATCTGTGTTCCTTTTGTATTGATGGTTAAGGGAAATAAAGCAAAGAAGGTGGATTTATCGGATGCAATGCATTAAG
This sequence comes from Chitinophagaceae bacterium, assembly GCA_025360525.1. Lineage (GTDB taxonomy): Bacteria > Bacteroidota > Bacteroidia > Chitinophagales > Chitinophagaceae > Ferruginibacter. The sequence continues at coordinate 2,050 of JANYCA010000013.1, forward strand.
AAGTTTAGGGGTTTAGGGTGTAGAGTTAATAACTTTAATTGTTGAAGGTGGTTGAATATAGTTTAATATGGTTTAACGTGGTTGAAGGGGGTTTAGACTTGAGAGTTACAATGAAAGAAAGTTTCGGTTTAGAAAGTCTAGTATTTCTACTAAACTCCCTAAACCCTAAACTTCTAAACTAAATCTAAACCAGCTACCCCAATGTTGCTTCGTGTGTAATATTGGTATTTAACAATTTTGAAATAGGGCAGTTTGCTTTTGCATCCGCTACGGCTGTTTCAAATTGTTCGGGGCTGATGCCTGGGATTTTTGCAGTTACAATTAAATGAGACTCGGAGATAGCACCTGCGGCCGGGTCTAAAGTAATCTCACATTTTGTATTAATTTCATCAGCAGTAAAACCTGCGGCGCCTAACACAAAACTCAGCTTCATACTAAAGCAGCCTGCGTGTGCAGCAGCTACCAATTCTTCCGGGTTAGTACCCACGCCTTGTTCGAACCTGCTTACAAATGAATACTGCGTTTGGCTTAATACCGTACTTTGAGTAGTAAGGTTGCCAGTACCTTCTTTACCAGTGCCGTTCCATACGGCTGTTGCGTTTCTTTTCATAATTATTTGTTGTTTCTACTACAACATCAAGGCGGCTTCTCACCTTGATATTGTAACATTATTTTGTTTATTTTATTTGTTTAGAAGCCAGTTAATGCAGCATCAGTTAAAAACTCTTTAATGGTTTGTTCATCGGTTTCAAATCCGGGCATAAAATCTACTCGTTCTGAATAGTCAATGTCAGAAAAAAAACAAAGTTGCTTTCTAAACAAAAGAGGATTGAAAACATCCTTGAAGATATTTTTTGCCTTCTCTGAAATTTCCTGAATTGAGTAATAATTCTTTATAATAAAATATAAATCAACATAATCCTTCCACTTGCCCCTTCCTCCCAATGCAAAAGCTTTCATGGCAGCAAGCGTAATTAGATCCGGCATTTTAAATTTCCCTTCATAATGTACATTACTTTCTATTTCAAAAGGAAATTCAAAAAAAGTAAGTTTTACATCATTTAGTAAAAAATGTATCTGATTTGAAAGAGCATTAATCAGATGATAAGAAAATCCAGTTGTTGATACGTCTTTTTTAATACTTGTGAAATTAATTTTATTCTCTGTAAATAAATCGAAATCAATAGAACTGCGATGACCAATATGAAAAGCTATTGCAGTTTCTTCTACTAGGTAATATTTTTTTTTATATTTTTTTATGAAGGAAAGAATTTCTTTCTGGTTATTATTTAAGATTTCAGAGTGCATATTTTGCAAAATAAAGACTGAAGAAATTTTTGGCAAGTAGGTTAAAATTATTCCCCATTCTTTCCGATTTATTTATCTGTTTAAAAAATAATATGGCAGCTTCTTTTAAGCCTATCATCTTTATTAATTTTTTTACTTCAGCTTCATCTGCATAATTTAAAAAAAACTCCAGCACAACCGGTAGCGGAAGGTTCTCCTTTTCACTATCTTTTGTGTACCAAAAAAGATTTGCATTATTGCGTATTAAAGCCTTTAATTCAGGACTATTTTCCATAC
>JANYCA010000044.1 GCA_025360525.1 Chitinophagaceae bacterium
CCAAGGGTATTTTTGTACTCACCTTAATTTATGGTTTGCTGGTATTGATTATTAAAACATTTACCTAAATACATCGCAAACCGCTCTAATGGAAAATCAACCCTGGTTTAAAGATTGGTTTAATTCTACTTACTATCACCAGCTCTATTTTAACAGAGATCAGGAGGAGGCTTCCAGGTTTATAGATCAACTCATTGAACATTTACAACCGTCTGCCGGTGCCGCTATGCTGGATGTGGCTTGTGGCAAGGGCCGCCATTCCATTCATCTTGCCGAAAAAGGTTTTGATGTTACTGGAATTGATTTAAGCGAAGACAGTATTGAAGTTGCCTTGCAATACCAAACGGAAACACTTCACTTTTACCGGCACGATATGAGGCTGCCTTTCTGGATAAATTATTATGATTTTGCTTTTAATTTTTTTACCAGCTTTGGTTATTTCAACACCCGTCGTGAACACGACAATGCCATCCGTAGCATTGCACAATCATTAAAACCCAAAGGCAGTTTTGTAATGGACTACCTCAACGTTCACTATGCCGAAGATCATCTTGTACATCAGTTTGATAAAGAAATTGATGGTGTAAATTATTTCATCACCAAATGGTTTGATGAAACCCATTTCTATAAAAAAATTGTGGTGGAAGATGAGGCGCTGCAGGAACCGTTGCAGTACACAGAAAAAGTAGCCAAGTTCTCCCTGGGAGATTTTACAGAAATGTTTGCTTACCAGGGATTACAAATACAAGAAGTTTTTGGCGACTATAATTTTGCTAATTATGATGTACGCAAATCTCCCCGTTTGATAATGATTGCCAGGAAAAATAAGTAAGTGGGAGGATTGTACCATCGTTTATAATTTTAAAGAATATGGGGGATTTGCCTTTTTCCGTTTCTGCAATGGCTCTATCCAATCGTTTGCGATTAGCGTCAGACTTCGTTATATGTAATGTTTCTTGAATGGCATTGTATTCTTCCAAAGACATTACCACCACATTTTTCCCTTTACTCCGGGATACTACCACTATCTCGGCATCATCATTTACCTTATTCAAATACCTGGTAAGACTTTTTCTAAACTCTGTATAATTTACTACCTCCATAAGAATCTCTTATTTTTTTAAGTACGAGTTTAAGTATTTATTGTGAATTAATAAATATTTTTATCAAGAAATCATACTGCATAGGAAAGGCAATCGACAGGACGCAAAAGAAAATGAGTTACTATGATGATAATTGAAAAAATCTTGGGTATGGGAGTTGAATAGTAAACGGAGAGTATTGGTTTGGGTTAATTGATAGGGTTTAAATGGCTTCAAAATATTCAGCAAAGTTATTAAAGCTAATTTAATGGATGAAGCTGATGACCTGGGGGAGCTTTATACCGTAAGTAAAAAATGACCAATCAGGTATCATAAATCAAAGATTTTAGCCATTTAATATAGATTACAGATATTTGCGGCTGCTAGCCTTTTAAAATAATTGCACAGGTAATAAATAAGCATGACAGAGATAATAATATTATTTATATTGATTTTAGTGAACGGACTTTTTGTGATGAGTGAAATTTCGTTAGTAAGTGCACGAAAAGGCAGGTTAGAAGGCCTTGCCAATAAAGGGGATTCCAAAGCCCGGGCAGCCTTGTTCTTAACCGAAAATCCCGATAAATTTTTATCAACCGCTCAAATAGGCATTACACTTATTTCAATTTTAACCGGCGTGTACTCCGGGGAAAAATTCAGCGAATACCTTAAACCTTTCGTGGAAAGTTTTGCATTTTTAAAACCTTACGCTGCTACTATTTCAACCGTGTTAATAGTAATTATTGTTACATTTCTCTCCATTATTTTGGGAGAGCTGGTGCCTAAGCGGATCGGTTTATTAAGGGCAGAAAAAATTGCCAGAGTAGTTGCAGGACCAATGAATGCATTGAGTTCAATTATGTACCCGATTGTATGGTTGCTAAACACCATTACAGCGCTCATATTTAAAATATTGAATATTAAAGTGGCCACAGATAATGCGGTAACAGAAGAGGAAATTAAAGCAATGATTACCGAAGGCAGCGAACATGGAACTATCGAGGAAGAAGAAAAAGAAATCATTGAAAGGGTTTTTCATTTAGGCGATCGAAAAATTACAGCACTGATGACGCATCGTACCGAAATTATGTGGTTTGATGTAGAAGATACTGTACAAACGATCATCGATAAATCGGATGATATCGTGTTCTCCACTTATCCCGTTTGTGATAAAACAGTAGATGACATAAAAGGTATTATTTACATTAAAGAATTACTAAAGGCCAAGGCTGACACACAATTAAAAGACCTTGCAAAAACTGCTTTATTTGTACCGGAAAATAACAGTCCCTACCAGGTGCTGGAAAAAATAAAAGTGACAAAAATTCACAGTGCCTTTATTGTAAACGAATACGGTACAATGGAAGGCATGATTACTCTGAATGATATTTTAGAGGCCATAGTTGGTGATGTACCTCAAACAGGGCAGGAAGAATATGAAATTACGGAGCGGACAGACGGAAGCTACCTCGTTGATGCACAAATTACCTTCTATGATTTTTTGAGTCACTTCGAAAAAACGGAGTGGATGAATGAAGCTGAACACCAATTTGATACACTGGCAGGCTTTGTATTGCACGAACTGGAACACATACCTTCAACCGGCGAAACATTCGACTGGCGTGGCTTTCAATTTGAAATAATTGATATGGACGGACAGCGAATTGATAAACTGCTCGTGAAAATTCCAGACGATGTAAAGGAAAGCATGGAGGAAGAATAAAATTAATTTCGTAGCCAGTTCATATTGGAAAACCCAACGAGATAATTGATAATTGAATAATTGACAATTGATAATTCACCCAATCAACACTCACAATTCACAACTCATCATTGTATCAACCGTTGACCATTCACTTTTCACCATTCACAATTCACCATTGCCCATTCACCATTCAAACGATGCCTCCGCCTCCGGATTAGCCAATTTGCTGCTTTTTCTGTTTCCATTTACAATGGCATGAATAATTCCCAACTGTTGAACACTAAATTCGTACAACAGGTTATTGAATACCTTCATTTTTTTTATCGAGGAAATATTATCAACCTGAAAATAACTGGTAATACCTTCTTCCTGCTGTTCGTATCCAAGGAACTTCATTGCTGCCTTTCTGGAATCTATCTCAACAATTAAATGTTTTTGAATATAACTGTTCACCAGTTTTTCCATCTGGCTTTTTAATGCAGGGTTCAACAAGTCAACCTTTTCTTTGGAATTCATCCGCAGTGTTTTTTCAAAATCATCCGTAAATATTTTGCAGCTGATTTCTACTGTTTTTTCTTTTTGATTATGTTCTATTTCTGAAACACTGATAAAAAGTGGATGTGGAGAAGTGAGGACGTTTTTAATATGGCTGTTGTTGTAAAATAGAACACTTACAACCATTAACCATTTATAAGCTATTGATACCATTTATACCTTGTGTGATTGATTAAAAACCGGATTCAGGATATTTGGAACAAAATTAGCCATTCGCTTACACTAAAACTATTAACTATTTGTGAATGATTTTTCGCTTTATTTCAGCACAGGTTGGTTTCATATTATTAGTACAAATGCCTTAGATCATATTTTATTTATTATTGCACTTGCGGCAATTTATTTAATTGGCAACTGGAAGCAGGTGTTGGTGCTGGTTACAGCCTTTACTATTGGTCATTCGTTAACGCTCGCTTTGAGTGTATTTGACATTATCCGTGTGAAGAATCAATGGGTAGAGTTTTTAATTCCCTGCACCATTATTGCTACTGCAGGGTTCAATTTTTTTGTGAAAGATTTTTCTCCCCGATCGTTAAGGTTGAATTATTTTTTAGCGCTATTTTTTGGGTTGATACACGGAATGGGCTTTGCCAACAGCATTCGTTTTATGTTGGCAAAAGACCAGCAGCTTTGGTTGCCATTGCTAAGTTTTAATTTGGGGTTAGAAGCTGGTCAGATTGTTTTGGTGTCAATTATTTTATTGTCAGGGTATTTACTAGTTTATAAATTAAAATTGAAAAGAAGCTGGTGGGTTATGGGGCTATCAGGCTGTTGCCTGTTGATAGCAGTACAAATGGCGGTTGAGAGATTTCCATTTTAGTTTATTATCAAATCCGCCATACATAAACCGGCAGAGATTGTAAAAAGCTGAAGGAAACAAAACAAGCATTTATTTTTTATTTAAAAGATATTTTTTTACAGTAATTCTTTACAACAATAAAGTAATATTTTTATCAATTAAACATTCGCCAATATTCATTATTAAAAAAAACAAAACAATGAAACAACTGCTTTCTTTTGTACTGCTGCTTTCGCTTTCAGTAGCTATCCATGCCCAGGATATCCGGAACAACCCCGGCAGCAATCATGGTAACCGTTTTGAACAACTGGGTACTATTTTACCAACGCCCAATGAATACAGAACAGCCTCCGGTGCACCCGGCCCTAAATACTGGCAGCAGCGCTGCGATTATGATATTGTATGTGAACTGGACGAGCCCAACCGTAAATTAATTGGTAAAGAAACCATTACGTACTTCAATAATTCGCCGGATGTGCTTACCTACATTTGGTTGCAGTTGGATGAAAATGAACACAGCTCCAAAAATAATTCCGGTTACCAAACAGGCGGCACCATGCCTAAAACCATTAATGAAAATGATTTAACACGCTTGGGTGGAATAACTGATAAGGAATACGGAGACAACATTTTAAAGATAACAGATGCATTGGGTAAACCACTCCAATACACTGTCAATAAAACGATGATGAGGGTTGAATTGCCAACAGCATTAAAAGCTGGTCAGCAGTTTATTTTTAAAGTAGAATGGAATTATTTTATAAGCGACCGCATGAAATATGGTGGCCGTGGCGGATACGAAAATTTCCCCGGCGATGGCAATGACTTATACACCATGACGCAGTGGTACCCACGCTTGTGTGTGTACAGCGATTTCCAGGGTTGGCAAAATCACCAGTTTGCAGGTAGTGGCGAGTTTGCATTAACTTTCGGCAATTTTAAAGTGGCCATATCGGTGCCTTCAGATCATGTGGTAATGGCAACAGGCCAGGGACAAAATTATCAGCAAATATTAAGTGCTGCAGAATGGGCACGCTGGCAAAAGGCGCAAACAGCAACTGATGTTACGGAAATTGTAACCCTGGCTGAAGCTACCGCAAAAGAAAAGCAAAAATCTACCAAACAAAAAACATGGATTTTTAAAGCCGACATGGTACGAGACTTTGCCTGGGGCAGCAGCCGCAAGTTTATTTGGGATGCAATGCCCATTAAGGTAGAGGGTAAAAAAGTGATGTGCATGAGCGCATATGGTAAAGAAGCTTACAACCTGTACCGCAAGTTTAGCACCAAGGCAGTAGCCCATACAATAAAAACCTACTCAAAGTTTACCATTCCTTATCCCTACCCGGTAGCACAAAGTTTGGAGGCTGCTAATGGAATGGAATACCCCATGATTTGCTTTAACTACGGCCGTACCGAAAAGGATGGCACTTACAGCGAAGGAACTAAAAACGGTATGCTGGGTGTAATTATTCATGAAGTGGGCCACAACTTTTTCCCAATGATCATCAACAGCGACGAAAGACAATGGACCTGGATGGATGAAGGACTAAACTCTTTTGTTGAATATTTAACCGAAGAATTATGGGACAATAAATTTCCCGTAGGCAAAGGGCCTGCCTATAAAATTGTTGATTACATGAAGTTGCCGAAAGATCAGCTGGAACCTATTATGACTAACAGCGAAAACATTATTCAATTTGGGCCAAACGCTTACAGCAAACCATCTACAGGGTTAAATATGTTGAGGGAAACCTTAATGGGCAGAGAGCTGTTTGATTACGCCTTTAAGGAATATGCAAGGCGCTGGGCATTTAAACATCCAACACCGGCAGATTTGTTTAGAACAATGGAAGATGCAAGTGGTGAAGATTTAGATTGGTTCTGGAGAGGATGGTTTTACAATACAGACCCTTGCGATATTGCGTTGGATACCGTAAAATGGGCTAACCTTACATTGGAAGGTAGCAACGTTCCATTTACTCCAAAAACAATGAAACAAACACCTGGTAAACCTATATTGAATTCATTCGATGATGTATCAAAAATTCGCAATAGGGAAGATAGAAAAATTGTTTTTGCAACAGATGCAGACACAAGCCTGAGAGATTTTTATTGGAGATACGACAGAGACCTGGTAAAATTAGATGCTGCTACAGCAGAGGTTCCAATGCCGGAAGCCGTCATTGATACTTTTACCAATGCAGAAAAAACTGCCCTTGCCGGTAATAAAAATATATATGAACTTACCTTTAGTAACAAGGGTGGCCTTGTAATGCCCATTATCATTGAATGGACTTACAAAGATGGCAGTAAAGAGGTGGAAAGAATACCGGTGCAAATCTGGCGCAAGAATGAAAACAAAGTTGTAAAGGCATTTTTGAAGGATAAAGAAGTAGCGTCCATCAAACTTGATCCGATGAGAGAAACTGCCGACATCAATGAGAGTAACAATGTTTGGCCCGCTGTTGAAACAGCCAGCAAGTTTCAATTATTTAAATCGAGGAGCGGCCGTGGACGAGGCGGTGCAACTGGCAGCGTAAACCCAATGCAGCGGGAGATTAAATAACCATCTATATAAACTTTAATCAATAAGAAAGGCCATCCAAATTAAGGGTGGCCTTTCTTATTAATAGGTAAAAATGCTGGCTTAATATTTTATTGTACCCTAATGGTCCGGTTATTTTTCGAGCAATAGTTGATCAATTAATTCTTCAAATTCCCTTTTATAAACCAGGTAGTGTTCGCCGGTTCCGGGGCCATTAAAGCCGGTATCTAATTTTCGTATTTTTCCTTTTTTGTCCAGGATCACCGAGGAAGGGAAAAACTTTATTGGCGTTAATTCCGGCAATGTTTTTTCTGTACGCAGCGAATCGCCTACAGTAACCCCAGTGTTCAAAATGCTGTATTGAACATTGTACCTCGTCTGAAATTTTTGTAAGCTTTTTGTACTTCTTTCAAGGTTAGTGCTGTACTCATATGCCAGTGCAATTACCTCAAATCCCCTTTGTTTGTTTTTGTTGTAATACTCAGTGAGGAAAGCAGTTTCATCCATACAATTGGGGCACCAGCTGCCCATTAATTGTATCACTACCACTTTATTTTTAAAACGTTCATCGCTGATAGAAACAGGCTTGCCTTCTAAATTATTGAACCTAAAATGCAGGCTTTCTTCGCCTGGTTTTGCAAACATTTTTACCGATTCCGTAGGTACTTTTGCCCCTGCATCTTTCACAGCATTCCAGTTTTCCTTATGGGTTCCACCAGAATAAAACACGCCATTTGTAATAGTTTGATCGTTTTCAATTTTTGCTGTAAATAAAAATGCATGCCCACCATCAAAGCCCGATAAAAACAAAGAGTCTTTTGTTGCTACGCCTTCCAGGTATCTATAATCGCCTGTCGCATTTAAAAAAGTGCCGCTTAGTTTATTGCCTGTCTGTTTAAATTCAGCTACAGCTATTTTATCACTGGTACTGTTGGGAAAAGATGCTGCCCAGCGCCCGGTAATATTTTTAGTTGCAACAGTACCGGCAATAAATCTTTTTCCTCCATACGATGCACTAAAGGGTATGACCAGGATTTTTACAGCGCCGTTCTTTATCCAAACGCCAGACAATTTATTACCGGTTTTTTTTAGTCTGAATTGAGATTCAAACACCGGCATCTGCACAAAAAGTGAATCTCCGTTTAAAGCAATATTGGTTACCTTAATTCTTTCTGCTGCATTGCGGATGTACCATACAGGTTTGCCTTTTTCAGTTTTCCATTCAAAAGTAAAAGTAATGTTACTGCTATCCGTTCTGTGTAATTGAGCGCCCCACAAGCCTTGCTGTGCTTTTACAGAAAGGCAGGATACCAGCAGCATCCATATCATCGTGCCATTTTTCATTATTGCTATATATTTTTGTGAAGATATAAAGCATGTGTAACAAGAACCGTTAATATTTTTAGGTAAAAAAATCAGCGTAAAATGTTTCCTGTTAAATTCATTATCCTCTTAAAGAAACCTTTAGAAATACTGCCTGAATTCTTTTAATTATTAAAATAAAAAAGTGTTGTCGGAATTTTTTGCAAAGAAACAATGTTATCAAAACCCGTTTTAAATGGATAGTTGGTTAAATTAAAATTAATTCCTGATTTCAAAACCTTAGGGTAAGGCATTTTTTGTTCTTATATTATTTTCTTCGGTAATTTTATCAACGAGAAATAATTTATCCGTCTCTATTTTAAACATCTGAATAAAAAAATATTATGGCAGGAATATTAGATTTAGTGGGCAATACGCCCCTGGTTGAATTATTGAAATTGAACCTGAATAAAAATGTGACCATTTACGGAAAATTAGAAGGTAGTAACCCCGGCGGCAGCGTAAAAGACAGGGCTGCATACGGAATGATAAAGGGTGCCCTTGACCGTGGAGAAATTACTCCAGGAATAACCTTAGTAGAAGCCACCAGTGGTAACACAGGTATTGCATTGGCCATGATTGCCAGTTTGTTTGGCGTGCCAATAGAATTGGTAATGCCCGAAGATGCCACAAGGGAAAGGGTTTTAACCATGGAAGCTTTTGGCGCTAAAGTAATATTGACACCGAAGGCACAGTCCATGGAAGGCGCTATTGATTATGCCAATGCACAGGTTGCAAAAGGTGGCTACCTGATGTTAAATCAATTTGGCAACGAGGATAACCCGAAGATGCATTACAATACTACCGGACCCGAAATATGGCGGGATACCCAGCAAAAAGTAACGCACTTTGTTTCATCAATGGGTACCACCGGAACCATCATGGGCGTTTCAAAATATTTAAAAGAGCAAAATCCTGACATACAAATTGTAGGTTGCCAGCCAACAGATGGATCTAAGATACCCGGCATTCGTAAATGGCCGGAAGCTTACCTGCCAACTATTTTTGATAAAAAAAGAGTGGATCGGGTTATTGAAATTGGTGAAAAAGATGCCCGTGTTATGGCGAAAAGATTGGCAAGAGAGGAAGCCATTTTTAGTGGTATGAGCAGTGGGGGAGCAGCACATGCAGCTATTGAACTGGCAAAAGAATTATCCGAGGGTGTAATTGTTTTTATTGTATGCGATAGGGGTGACAGGTACCTGAGTTCTGATTTATTTGATGATATAAAAAATGGACAGTAGCTATCCAATTAAAGCAGTAAATAAAAAGAGCCTGTCTATACTTTTTAGACAGGCTCTTTCATTTTAAAACAAGCTGCTAGTAAATTTCAGCTTCGTCTTTTTCTACTACCGGTATGGCTCTAAGAAAATCGTCATACCCTTGTTCATTATCATGGTTACTATAGGCGCCGAATGCATCTATGCTGTATCCAATTAAGCCATCATTGGCTTCAATCAGGTAAATAACAGATGAATCGGATGGGTCGGAATCGCCTTCAAAACGATAGGTTCTTATAATCTTTAACGCTGTTGCCTCGTATTGTTTTCCGGAGGGCGCTCCAAATTTTCCATCGGCAAATCTAAATTCATTATCGTATTTTTTTAACCTGAGTTTTTCTAAAACCTGGCTCATAGTAGTCATCATAATTTTTTCTTTTTTAGTTTAAACTGTTCGTTTGTAATAAAAATATTTGCTATAAAATGTTGGTACACCCGCAACAACACTTTATTATTCAGGTGAAGAAAAGGCGTTTTCAATTTTGTGCATCAAAGACGAAACCGGGCCCTCCATTTTATTGGTATTATCTTCTAATGAATTATCATTTAATAAGTCCCCGATATTTAATTTGCCTGGTAAATACCTTAATATTTCATGGCGCTGTGAGGCGAGCAGCGTTTTAAGGTTATCATCTTTATTGGTTGTTGCATCACCATTCTTATACGCATCTATCGACAGCCAGCCGGTTGCTATTTCCTCCAATTTCGTTTTTACACTATCAAATGTATGGTTAGTATGTAATGCAATTTTTTCAAAAATTGCTTCTTTGTGAACAAATATGGAAGACAGTAACTCCGTCGCCGTATGCTGAGAGGATATTAAAAATGCCCCTTCTGTTGTCCGGGTTGCCTTGTACAAACCGGCCAGGAATGTTATTAATGAAGACTGGCTTAAGTTGTCAAATGCAGCTTCATTTTCCGGAAGACCTGTATTGGGATCAATTACCTGGAGTTCCGGGTAGTTTAATGTTTGCTGTAATTGCGTTGGAATATTCATATTGATGCTTTTATTTATTAAGGTAAAAAACTATGCCGTATTATTTATCGTCTTTTAATTAATTGATTTCATTGTTTCATTTTTAAAATGGTAGTTGGTTTGGGGAATTAAATCCCCTTACAGGGGCGGCAATAACGTTAAGGCTGCTTTAACTAAAACAGAAAATAGTTATTTTTACTTTTCTAAGAATAAAATCAGCATACCAGGGAACTTTGCCGATAAGAGAGTGTTTCTGGCGTTGTTTTTTATAGTAGAATCTGGCAATCTTCCCAAAATAAACTGCTACTTGCGCTTGGTACAGCGTGTTTATGCAACAACAGATTTTTTGCCAATGATTACCAGTTGTTAAACAGCATATACCATCTTAACATTTATTAATGAGAAAACTAAAGAAATATATGAAGCACTTGATAGGTCCATGGACGTTGATAAAAAAAACAATGGAAAGTTTTATTGACGACGAAGCATTAAAGTTCAGTGCCTCCTTATCTTATTATACCATTTTTTCCGTTGCACCTTTAATCATAATTGTTGTTTCCGTTGCAGGTTTGGTATTTGGCCAGGATGCGGTGGAGGGAAGGGTTTATTACCAGATTAAAAGCCTGATAGGTTCGGATGCTGCCTTGCAGATACAGCATATTATTGCTACCGTTCAACTGCAGGATAAAGGCGTTGCAGGAACCATCGTAGGTTTTTGCATCCTATTTTTTGGCGCATCAGGCGTTTTTACTGAAATACAAAGTTCCATCAATTATATATGGGGTGTAAAGGCAAAACCTAAAAAAGGAATTTTGAAATTTATTACAAATAGGTTGTTGTCTTTTTCACTAATCATTAGCATAGGTTTTATATTGATGGTATCGTTGCTGGTAAATTCCATCATGGATATTTTGTACGACAGGCTTCAACATCTTTTGCACATTACCGAAGCATCTGTAGTAGTTTTATATGCTCTTAATATGGTGTTCATCTTTGTTGTAATTACAGCATTGTTTACAGTAATATTTAAAGTTTTGCCCGATGCGTATATAAAAATGAAGGATGCTTTATTGGGAGCATCGTTCACCGCAGTTTTATTTATTTTAGGTAAATTTTTAATCGGCCTTTATGTGGGCAAAGCCAACCTGGGTGTTACTTATGGCACAGCAGCTTCCATCATTATAATATTGGTTTGGGTGTACTATACTTCCATCATTTTGTACCTGGGAGCCGAGTTTACAAAAACATACGCTAAGCTTAAAGGCGGCGGTATTAAACCAAATGCACAGGCCGTATATATTATTAAAACAGAGTCAATAGAAGTGCCTGCATGAGGGATGGTTTTTTGTCTCCTGATTACTGCTTTTAAAATGGATAGCCAATTGCAATATTGAAAACAAGATTTTCCCGGCGCCAGGCACTATTGCTAAAATTTACCTGATCCAGCACCCATTCTTTCCCTCTTTCCAAAAAAGGTTTTCTAAATGGAATAGCAACATCAAACCGGATGAGTAAAACAGCAATATCCAGCCTTAAACCTACGCCGCCGCTTACACCAATATCCTGCATAAAGTTTTTAGTAAGCTGGCCTGCCTTTCCATACAATATGCTATCTTTTACCCAGATATTACCTGCATCTGCAAACACGGCACCTTTTAGCCTGGTAAAGAGTGGAAACCGCAATTCGGTGTTGGCTTCCAGTTTAAAATCACCACCTACCTGTGGATAATTAATTTGTTGAACTGCAGTAGCCCTTGCTCTTCCGGGGCCTAACTGCCGTGGCTGAAATCCCCGTACACTGCCACCACCGCCAATAATAAATTGCCGGGAAAAAGGAATGTATAAGGAGTTGCCATAGGGCAGTCCAGCGCCGGCAATAAGACGATTGGCCCAGTAAAAGTCAGTGCCTAATTTTCGGCTGTACCGTAAGTCAAAATCGAGTTTGGCAAATTGCATAAAGTACGCACCAAAAATTGTCTTACTATAAGAACTTGTTGGTTTATTGATAATACCGAGTAGGTTGCCGGCCACATCAATATTGCCATTAAAATAATAAATATTGGTAGCATTGGGGTTAATGGTATTGTAAACAAAATTGTAAAAACTACCTGCAATAATTTCCGGCTGTATGCTAAGTTTTAAGGGGAGATTTTGGTTTAACTCCTGCTTATATTTCGGGGTAATTTTGCTGGTGATATTGTAGGTAACTGATAGCGGTGCTAAAGTGTGTTCTTTGTTGATGGACTCTTTCCATGTAAATTCATATTGAATACGGAAAAAGTTTTTTGTATAAAGTGCCTGTTTTCTCAACCATTCGTAACTAAGGGTAAATTTTGTTTTAGGTGGAAAATAATTACTCTCTTTTATCCAAAACGGAACCAGGAAACGGGGCACTACAATACTGGCTTCGCCCCCCAGCCGGAAATTATTGTTTCCACTCAATGTATCTGCAGATGATACTTCGTAGGCACCAAATACTTTCGTTTGTAAATATTCGGCTCCTCCAAAAATATTCCGGTATTTATAATTTAGGTTTACCTGTGCTCCGGTAAAAGAGTTGGTTTTAGAAAAGCCCGCTAACTCTACCTGCAGGCTTTTTCGCTGCAAGGGGGTGAGATAATAATACACATCTAATTTACCAGGGTTTAAACTGTCTGTGCTGCCCTGGTACCTGCTTTTTACAAACTTAAAAATGCCGAGGTTAATAAATCGGTTGAGTGTTTTGTTGTGCTCGTTAATATCGTATAAATCATTTACCCGGTAGGTGATGGATCTGGCCAGAGCACTGGGTTTTATGTTTTTTACGGTATCTCTTATTAAGATGTCCTGGTATTGCTCCATGCCCCTTTTACTGGTATCTGGCGCAGGATTTAGCAAGGTATAATTAGGGAAAAGTACAATCCTGCGGATGGTATGTGGTACAACTGCTGACAGCGGTAAATCCTGTTTTAATTTAAAGTACACATTCACTTTTTGTTGCCCGATGGTACTGTCTATCCACGATATAATATCATCCTGGCTAAAAAAATAATAGCCTTTGGTTTTAAGGTGAATGTCCGTACGTGTACGCTCAGCTTTTATATTGGCCAAATTGTATTGCTCATTTTTTTTGATGTAGTTTTCTTTATTGTTTAATGTGCTTATATCCCGGCTGAGTGCGGAAGTGCTATCGATAATCCAGCTAAAGGAATTGATGCTGTAGGGCCATCCTACTTTAACTTTGTAAACAGCTGCCGATTGGTAGCCCTTTACGGTTGTGTCACCGTTACTGTCCGATTTAAAATAGCCCAGGTTTTCTAAATAACTTTTAAAATTTATTGCATTGGTTTTTACATCCACCATACTGCTAAGTACAGGTGCTTGCCCAAATTTATCACGCAGCCAAAACCGCAGGCCTTTTTGTTTTTTGGGTTCACCAATGGCATACCAAAACCACACTTTATATGGGTAGCCCAGTATTCTTTTATTGGGTAAAGGCGCAGCAATTTTTTTAAGCTGTCTTTTTAAACTGGCAGTTTTAATTTTATTGTCTTTGTCTTTGGTTAGGCTAAAACTGGCGCCTTTGTACAGGTAGGAGCCTGCAGGTAATTTTTTGCTGATATTGCAACCTGTAGTTAGGGATACAACCAACAAAATGAGGTATAAAAACTTTTTTTGAAAATTCATTTGTCGGAGTTTTTTTTGAATAATTCCTTAAACCGGTTGTAGTTAACGCTAAAGGTGAATGCAGCACCGGTTTCTGTAAAGTAGCCATCCATTATGGCTTCGTATTGATTGCGGCGGTAAAGCCTCATGGCATATTTTCCATCTTTAGAGAGCTTGTAACTGGTGGAAACGTCGGGTAGGAATTTCAGATTATTATTGTTTTGTCCTCTAGCTAATGGGTCGTCTCCTTCAATGGTAAAATCTTTACCCACAGATATTGTAAGCCGATCATTTAATAATCTTTTGGATAAATCTACACTTAAATCTGTGCGTTGATTAGCGGTAGAATAATCATCTACCGTTTTTAAATTTACATTAACATCTAAACCTTTTATTAAATCGGCTGCCAGTTGATTAACAGCGTCACTTAAAAACCTGCTAACACTTTCTTTTACTACCTGCTGTGGCTGTAACCCTCCGCCAGAGCCGCTGCTGGCGAAAAAATCTTTACTCTGTTCGCCAATAAAACGGCCCATTATTAAAAGGCCAAATACTTCTTTATTCATCTGCGATGCATCGCCCTTCAATTGCAATAATTTGTTATTGATGGTGGTAGCTAAATCGGCACTTACCCCTGCAACCTTTTCTTTCAGTTGTATACTGAAACTTAGTTTAGGCTGCAATACCGGGCCCTTAATAATCAATACTACCTGGAATGGCAGCTTTTGTTTGTACAGGTTAGCATCTAAATTAGTTGTGCTGCCCAGCTCACTGCCGATTAAATCGAAGGGTACTGCGTTAATTTCATAGATGGCAGTAATGTCTGCTTCTGCGTTTAAAGGATCGCCGCTAAAGAGGATGGTGCTGCCTTCCTGCAACTCAAATTTTCTTTTAATAAACTGGTAATTTAACTCGTAACTACCCTTTGATAAATTGTATGCCCCCGTTAAAGCAATATCGCCATTGGGTTGCACGCCGGCGTTAAGTTGGGCACTGCCCTCCACCATTAGTTCGTCTCTGGTAAGCGGATCAACGATCACACTTAGTTTTGCATCTTTGCTGATATCAATATTCAGGTTGTATTGCAGTACGCCGGCACGTTTGCTTTTTGCAGCAGGCAATGCAATTTTATCAGCCGGCAGCGCATTGTGAATGGTATCCATATCCACAAATTCTACCACCCCTTTTCTGTCTTTTTCACCGGGTACCTGTTGCTGCCGCACAACGGTGATGGCTGATTTTTCTTTTAAGGCAACAGCACCACTTATTTCCGGGGCGCTGGCCAAACCTGTTATCTGTAAATCTGCATCTATAATGGCTTTCCCATAGATGGCATTGTTGGTGGCAGCTGTATTATCTAACGCCGTAAAGTTGTTAGTATTTACGGTTAGGTTTGTATTAAAATCCATACCGTCAACTTGTGTAAGTGTACCATCTATTACAATGGGTTGATTCAATGAATCTTTTATGGTAAACTGTTGTAACCTTATTTGGGGGTAGCTTATAATAATTTGTTGCTTATCTATCCTTAGCTGTGTACCATAACCAGTCAATCTTGCAACGGCATTATTAAACTGCAGGTTGCCGTTTAATTCAGGATGGCTGACAGCGCCTGTAATAGATAATTTGCCAGTAATATCACCAGTGCTTTCCGTGAGGTAACCTTGGGAAAATGCCTGCACTGTTTGCAACGTTATGGGTTCTAGTGTAATGTCGCCATCAATTTTTTCCTGGTTGTAAGTGGCAGCAATACTTACTTTGTTTTGATAACCGGTTAAAGCTGCATCAATAGCAACGCCGCTGTTATCAATTGTTTTGGCATTTAGTACAATATTGCCAACGGGTATTTGTTGATATTTTAAACTATCAATGGCTACCCTTCCGCTCGCTGTTGGAATTTTTTTCTCTAAGTCAGCGATGGTTAATGCTACATTTAATTTACCATCAACCATCATCGAATCCTGATTTAAAATACCGGTAATGTTGGCCAATGCAAACTCGTTGACATCAATTTTCACCGGTGCATTTTCGTTCCCGGAAATGCTTTGGAAAGAAATTTTTTCTGCCTTTTTATTGATGTCAAGCTGCTGTATGTTAAAACCATTTGTGGATAGGTTAACCTGGTTATTTTTATTTACCTCCCAGTTGCTATAATTAATTAAAAGATTGTCACTTAATTTAAGCCCGTAGCCATTAGTGCTTTTTGTTCCGCTGATACCAAAGGCATATCTGTCTTTCCCATTTGCATCTGTAGTAACAAAATTTGTATTCAGATTATTATTACTGTATCCGCCACTGAGGTTGGTGGTAAATAATTGGATGGCTCCTGCAGAGACAGAATCAATCCCCACAACATATTTGATAGAATCTTTAAAGCCAGCAGCAGTGGCAGTAAAACCAACCATTCTATTGCCATTGTACACCAGTAATGGAGCGCCGGCATTCAGCAGCATGCTGCTATCATTGTGATTAATTGTTTTGGCAGTAAGGGTGATATTTTTATCAAAGAACAATCCCGGTAACAACAGTAATAGCATGGGGTGGGGCTTAACTGTTAAACCCATGTTGATGCTGCTATTGGCTATGGAATCGATATTTGTTTTGCGTTGGTTAGAAAAATATTTCTCCTGGTAAAATTGAGCAAGTGCAGGTAATTGAGTATAGGTAAATCCACCCGACAAGTGAGCATCTGCCATAGGCGACACGAACGTAAGTTTGGTAAGGCTGCTATCCCTAATAGCTGTAGCCTGCATGCTATCCAATTGATATTTTTTTGAACCAATGCTAACGTTACTACTATCTATTTGAATCAACGCTTTAAGGCTGGCAGGGTTTAAATCAGCGATGTCAAAATTTAAGGAAGTTTTTATAGCAACGGAATCAGCAATAAATCCCATTGCATTAAAATCAGCATGGCCAATATCCATAAAACCTTTTGCAGATGGATAGCCGTTTTTAAAAGTGAGCCCCGTTTTTAAATTCATCAGCAAAGCATCATCTTTAATATTACCATCCAGCTGGTACACGCCTTTGTTGGCTTTAGCATTTACCAAAATATTATTGTACTCGTGCTGCTTTACAACAAAGCTCGAAAAATTAATAACGGATGTCGCAGTAACTTTTTTGTAGTCCATGCCCTTGCCTTTTAGTATCACAAAGCCTGTTAATTTCCCCAGTATAGAATCTTTGTTGATCCATTTACCCGTTTCGAGTTGTTTTGCTGCCAGGCGTAAATTGTAGGTAAGATTTTGTTGGTCGTTAAAGCCTGCAACAACACCGTTTATAAATGCGGTTCCATAAGCACTGCTAATAACAACATTAGGTTTTGCACTCGTAGTGCTGCCGCTAATAGTTCCTTTTAAATGTATAGCGGGTGGAAGCTTTATCTCAGTGTTGGGCACATTGACAAAAGGCTGCAAAAAAGATTTACTTGCAACCATATCTTCAACGGCAATATTATACAACACATTTTTAAGGTTATTTAAGTTGCGCAAGGTGCAGCTTGCCTGCAGCTTTATATCGTTGCTGTTGCTGTGAGCCGATAAATTTTGAATAAAAAATCGTTGTGCATTTCCACTGGCAGAAAGGCTGATGAAAAGGGTGTTGTTTTTGCCAATTTGCTGCTGGTATTTTTTTACTATTGCAGGATTGATAAACGCTATATCTTTTAAAGAAATATTGGTATTGATGATATTGATTTGATTGTTTAGCGTTGGATTTACTGTGAACGTGGCAGGCATTATAAGTGCATCGCCGGCTATATAACTATTGGGGGTTTTTATTAAAAGTTTATCCAGTTTGTAAGTATCGTCCGTTATAGAAATTACACCACTCAAAGAATCTAACCGAAAGCCTTTGGTATCCTGCAAGGTAATATTTTCAATAGTGGCATCGGTGCTTTTAGTGCTGTAATGAATGTTTTTTATACTGGCAGCTAGTTTGGTTAACTCAAAATTTGCAGGATTAAAACCTGCGACTGCAGCAGGTTTTCCGGCATCCTTGTACAGGAAATTATTCTCCGACAGCACCGTTGACCCAACCAAAACCTGAAAGTTGTTTTCAATCACTTTTGTGGTGATGGTATCTGCCAGCACTTTACTTTTAAAAAGTGCTGTGTTGTGGGTGAATTCAATTTTACTGTGCTGTAAACGGATGCTGTTTATATTGATTTTATCGACAGCATTATCAAGGTTGTTTACTTCAAAACTATCGAGCCTGTTATTAGACCGCATCTGCAAAGCACTATCCTCAAAATAAATTTCCGAATTTAGTACGACAGCTTTTTGTAAAGTGAATGAAGGGTTGATGGTGGGTTCAACGGCTTTAGACACAGGCGCCGTAGAAGTCAGCATCCGAACTTTAATCACAGATTGTTGTAGGTTGGCAGCTTTAAAGCTAAAGGCGTATTTTTTAAGATCGAGTTTATCTGCCTGCGCTGTAAACGAAACAATATGGGCATTTAAATGAAGCCCGCTGTATTTATCTGTGATGTTAACTGCTGAATTTTTAAGCTCAATTTTTTCCAACACTATCTTGATTGCCTTAGTTGCAATGGTATCTTTTAACGGTGGGCTTTCTTTGCCTGCAAATGCGTCCTGAATAAACTGGTAGTTGTAAACAGAATCAAAAGGTTTACGGGTGAGATTGAGTTGAATTTCATCCAGTAAAATATTGTTTATTTCGTATCGGCCCCTGAGTAAACCGAACATATTCAGGTTCACCTTTATCTTTTTGCCTTTTGCTAATATCTTACCCGATTTATCTTCTATATACAAATTATTTAGCTCAATCCAGTTTGGTATGCTGTAATCAACTTTCCCTACCCGGAATTCAGTTTTTATCTTATTTTTTATATAGGAGGTAACTTCACGGGTAACAAAGCTTTTAAAAAAACCTGTTTGAATAATAATAGCTGCACCAATAACTAATACCAGGAAAACCAGCAATACCCATTTGACTAACGTCCATACTTTTTTCATAATTCCTTTATATTCTAAAAGCATACCATATTCCTCAAAAATAATTAAAAAAAAATCTCATAATTTATGTGGAACCTATTCTACACATTTTCCGCATTTTATGGCACTCCACAGTTTCCTATTTGGTAAGGCTATTATTACTTCAGGTAAAATGGTTTTTGAATGCCTGCCCAGCACTATTTCCACAACTAATTTTGTTTTTAATTCTTAAAACTCAAATTATTTTATTTTAGAAGGCTGCTTTCTAATTTTTGGTATGGTATTTACTCTAAGTTAATAACGCAGGTTGAAAGAGAGCTACTAGCGGTATGCCAGGCAAAAAGGTTTAAAAAAGTAAACTATTTTATAATTCAGTATTTGGCTGGTAAGACAAAGCAAAAAGACAAATTTATATATAGGTTTAGGGTTTTAGGTTTAGGTTTTGTAAAAAAGTGCTTCCTTTCCAGGAAGCGCTATTTTTTTTATTTCTTATTTCTGGATTTTAAAAAAACATTTTTAGCATAAGTTTTTAAAGGTGTTTAGGTTCATTGTTTTTGAGTGCCTAATTATATTAAAATAAATGAAGCTGTCGTAATAGATCGATAACTTTATGAGAAATATTTGAAACATGGAGCATATTTTGATTATTGATGATGATGTGGACATGTGTATGTTGTTACATCGGTTTCTTTCCAGAAATGGATACGAAGTTTCATACGCACATAGTGGTAAGAAAGGATTGGAAATGATGGATATGCAATCCCCCGACATTATCTTATGCGATTTTCGGCTGCAGGACACAGATGGCAAAACATTGTTGCTTAAAATTAAAGAGAAGAAGCCGGCAATGCCAGTGATAATTATTACGGGATATAGTGATATAAAGATGGCCGTAGATGTGATGAAGAACGGGGCTTTTGATTATATCACCAAACCTCTTTTTCCGGAAGAAATTCTGCAAACTATAAAAAAGGCAACCACTCAAGGTGGTTCAACCAGTTTAGACAGTAATAAAAACACGAGAATAAATATCGCTTCTGCAAAAAGTGAAAATGCATTAAGTACGGATACAAAATATATTTTTAGTCCTGAAGGTGTTTTTGGCGATTTGCTTAAGCAGATAAACCTGGTGGCTCCCACAAATTATAGCGTGATTATTTATGGCGAAAGTGGCAGTGGTAAAGAATCTGTAGCACAGCATATACACGAAAAAAGTAAAAGATGCAACCAGCCGTTTGTGGCAATTGATTGCGGTGCTTTGTCCAAGGAATTAGCCGGAAGTGAATTGTTTGGTCATGAAAAGGGGGCATTCACCGGGGCCTTAAATCAAAAAATTGGCAGCCTGGAATTAGCAAATGGAGGTACCGTTTTTTTGGATGAAGTATCTAATCTTTCTTACGAGGTGCAGATATCCTTACTTAGGGTTGTGCAGGAAAGAAAGATGAAGAGGGTAGGTGGAATTAAGGATATAGAACTTGACATAAGAATTATTGTAGCCAGTAATGAAATGCTTTATGATGTTGCCCGTAAGGGGAAATTCAGGGAAGATCTTTATCATCGTTTTAATGAATTCAGCATTGTTGTACCACCGCTTCGTAAAAGAAAAAACGATATTATGGTTTTTGCACATTTCTTTTTAAAAAAGGCCAATGCGGAATTGCAAAAGAATATTGTAGGTTTTGTTCCAGCAATAGAGCAGTTGTTTAAAACATACAATTGGCCTGGTAATTTAAGGGAACTAAAAAATGTAATTAACAGGGCAGCTTTATTGACTGAAACGGAAAACATAGAATTGCTTGCCTTACCCTTTGAAATGGTAAACCATGGTAAACTGCTATTTGAAGGTAGCGGTTTCCTAAGCCAAGACAGCGTTCCTGCGGAGGATAGTTTTATTCATACAGAAAGAAATATAATTCATTCAAATTCATCAGAAATTAACGAACACAGCCTCAAAGGTGCCAGTATTGATGCGGAATATGAAACGATAGTGATAGCACTAAAAAAGGCTAATTATAATAAAAGTAAAGCCGCAAAAATTTTAAATATAGATCGTAAAACCTTGTATAATAAAATGAAAGAATACAAGGAATTTAACGATGGGTAGAAGCTTTTGGAAGTATGGACGGGGTGACAGAAATTAGAAAGTTATACAATAAATCGCTAAAAAATATGTTCATTATATGTGCTATAGGTACACGATCTAAAAAGAGTTCTGCAATATGAAAACGACCGTATTGATTATCGATGATGAAGTGGATATCTGCTACTTGCTAAGCAGTATTTTGCGGTCAAAAAATTGCATGGTAAATTATGTAAATTCTATAGAAGAAGCAACCAAAACGCTGTTAAACCAGCATCCAGAAATATTATTCCTCGATAACCATTTACCTGATGGACTTGGTATAAATTACATTCAATCTTTTAAGAAGAATAATCCGGATATGAAGATTGTTATGATAACTGCTTTTGATAATGATTCAGAAAGAGTAAAAGCATTTAACAATGGCGCCGATACTTTTATTTGTAAACCCTTTACAAAAGAAACAATTTTTCAAACTGTTAGTAAGCTTTTACATGCATAATTTACTTTAAAGTCGTAGAAAACTTTCCTCAATTTTATCTCCCTTTACTCCCCTTTTTTTATTTTTTTTACCGGATTGCCGTATTAGGCAGATTGTTTATAATATTTAATTTTTGGCAGAATTTTTTCTTACTGATATTAAAATCATTTTAACTTTTTAAATTTTATTATCATGGGAAATTTATTGTACGTAGTAGCGGTAATTTTGATAATTCTCTGGGCTATAGGATTCCTGGGATATCATGCAGGGGGTCTTATCCATATTCTGTTGGTGATCGCTATTATTGCGGTTATACTAAATGTTATTAAAAGGGCTTAATAACGGAGTATCTGTTTAAGCAGGCTTTTACATAATTGCTAAATGTTATAAATTGTCATGGTAGGGCAACCAATGTATTTTGCATTTACTCTTTATGTAAAAGCCTGTATTTATCATCCTTTTAATGGTAAATTCGATATCTTTTATAAAGGCTTGCGTTATATAAACCTAAGTCGCTGCAACAAAACTCAATGGTTATTTATTTTATAGGTGCAATATCAAGTGTTATAATAAACTTGCTGCCTTCCCCCGGGTTGCTTTTAACTTCAATACTTCCTTTATGGTTTAGTATAATGTTCTGAGTATTTGTTAGGCCAAGGCCATTGCCTTTTGGCTTTGTGGTATAATACGCTTCAAACAATTTGCTCTGTTCCTTTTCGTCCATCCCTGTTCCATTGTCAATGATTTCTACCACACATTTTCCGTTTTCGTTTTTTGTTATAAGTTGCAGTATGCCCTTTTCTTTCCCTTCCATTGCCTCTATAGCATTTATAACGATATTTAAAAACGCAATTTTTAATTTTTCCGTATCAACCATTACCTCGTCTGGTATGGGGCTAAACTTCTTTTGTACAATTATATAGTTCAGTTCAATTCTATCCTTCGCCATTTCTATCACTTCACTTAGTATAGAACTAACACGTGTTTTGGTAAAAACTAAGTCGGTAAACCTTGTTGCATTTAACAATTCTGTTATCAGCTGATTAATCCGATTGCTGTTTCTCGTTGTCATTTCAAACAAAAAATCTAATTCTTTATTTTCTTTATCTACGTCTTTTTTAATAAGGGAAATGGCCAGGTCAATATTTGTAAGCGGATTACGTACTTCATGCGCTATAATCCGGGCTATTCTTCCGGTAGATGCAAATTTTTCTTCCCTTCGCATTTCTATAAGTTCTTTATTGGCCTTATCAAGTTCTTCAATTCTTTGTGTAAGCTCGTTTTGGAAGGCTATAACTTTTTTGTCAGCTTCTTGTCTTGCTATGTTTTCTTTAATAAAAGTTACTACTCCAAAAGTGGCAAAAATAAGGGCCAATATTAAAGAGACCACTACAATGCCGTTTAATGCAAAGTATTCATTATCCACTTTTTTTGATCTTATAATTAGTAGGTTTTGTTCATGATCCTGTATAGTTTTTGCCAGCAACCTAATACTATCCATTACGTCTTTGCCGACATAACTTATGTTCAACAAAAAACTATCAAAAGTTTTGTTATGTACATTATAATAGTCAATGTTGTTTTTTATAATATCGAATTTCCGGTTGGTTAAAAGTTTCATTTCTTGCAGGAGTTGCAGCTGAAACTTGTTATCCTTAATTTCTTTTTCAAGCTTTAAAAATATACTGGGGGTACTTAATATGCTTTGTTCAAATAGCTTAAGAAAATTACTGTCCTTTGTAATAATGTATCCCCTATAACCTGTTTCACCATCCTTTACCAAAGAGATAAGTTTTTCTACATCACTGATAACTATATGCGTTGAACTTACGGACTGTGTGTGTCTTATTAGTTCTCTGTTTGAAAACAGCGTAACAAGATAACTGAAAATTAATAATATAAACGCAACGATATACCCTGTAACAAGGCGGTAATCAGTTGTAAAAGATTGCTTTTTTTTCATACAAAATTATGTCGGGTAAGTGCTTGCATGCAATAGCGAAAGTATTGCCCCTGGTTGCTTGTTATTTACGCTATCGTATTTAATATGGTTTTAGGTAAAGCTGGTATAATACTTGCCAACTCTTTAAAGATAGTAAAGCCTTTTATAACTTAATAAAACAATTTAGTATGAAACCAAATATTGGAATTGCAGAAAAAAATTTGCAGGGCGTTGCCGCACTGCTTTCAAGTGTATTATCCGATGCTATGGTGCTCTATAGCAAAACTCGAAAATTTCACTGGAATGTAAAAGGCGAAAGCTTTATGGAACTCCATAAA
The DNA here is from genome assembly GCA_025360525.1 of Chitinophagaceae bacterium. Lineage (GTDB taxonomy): Bacteria > Bacteroidota > Bacteroidia > Chitinophagales > Chitinophagaceae > Ferruginibacter. The sequence continues at coordinate 23,752 of JANYCA010000044.1, forward strand.
TTATTTGAAGTTCAATATAACCAACTGGAGGAAGCGATCGATGAAATTGCTGAACGAATCAATAAATTAGGAGCTCCTGTAATTGGTACTTTTGCTGAGTTTTTAAAAAATACGTCATTAAAAGAATCGCCGGGAAAATATCCTCAGAAAATTGATATGCTAAAAGAATTACTTACCGATCACGAAACAGTTATTAAAAGTATGCGTAAGTATATTGATGATTGTTCAGAAAAATTCAAAGATGCAGGTACTGCAGATTTTATAACCGGGTTGATGCAACAGCATGAAACAATTGCATGGACTTTGCGCAGGTATTTCAACTAAGTACAAAAATTCAGTTATTGTTTTCAATAATTTAAGGACTTCAAATAATTATAGTCCATCGCTTTGTAGGCATTTTCAGTATTTGGGCTGATAACAGTTTTGAGGCTGCCACCATCCCAATACTCAATATGTGAGGGACTAACTTTTAGCAACTTAACCGCATCATCCATTTCAGACTCTGGAAACCAGGGTTTAAACGCCGGGCTCCATAAATCCTTAATTTGATCAATGTCATTAACAAGCATCGCATTTCCGTAGATGGATATACAGCTTTTTAAAACGGGTGACGAATAGGTTATCATCACCTTATCATTATAGGATATTTTTTCTGCTTTATCAGAAAACTCATCGGTGAAAAACCAGATGTTTCCTTCGATATCTATATCTGCAGTACTTATGGGTCTTGAGTTTAATTTTTTCGTTTCATTTACCGTTACCAGCATCCCAATTCCAATGTTATTTACCAAGCCTTTTAGTTTTTCGATATTCTCAATATTTTGTTCCATTATCTATTTTTTGTTTAAAACTAAAAGGTTCAAAATATTGCCATATTTAATGTGGATAAATTCTATCTATACTAATGTTTCAACCCAATATTAGAATATCTCAACTGTAGAAAAATTTACGCAAAAAAACATACAGCAAACACCATTTTTCACTTATCATCACTTATATAAATGAAGGGACATTGGCAGATAAATACATTCTACACTTATTTATTTTGGCCTGATATTGGTTTAATTCAAATTATCAATTATTTATTCAACAATCTTAAAAAATTATTTTATGAGTACAGGAAAAGTTATTACAGGAATTGTTGCTGGTATGGCAGCAGGTGCAGTTTTAGGAATATTGATGGCACCGGACAAAGGTTCTGAAACAAGGAAGAAAATTGCCAAAACGGGAACAGATTTAAAAGAAAGTATGAAATCGAAACTTAGTTCTTTAATTGACGATGTGGTGGACGAATATGAAAATGTAAAAGGAAAAGTAGAAGATCAATATACTTCTATTAAAGGTAAAACCGAAGATCTGGTAGAAGAAGGTAAAGAAAAATATGCAAGCTATAGTACCGACGGAGGCCAAAAGAATTTTTAAAAATTAGCTCATCCAATTAATTAAATTCCAAAAAGCGTTTTTATGGAAAATATGGCAAATACTTTTGATGGTTTGTTAAACAAAACAGCAGAGTATCTGGAAACAAGGGTAGAGTTACTTCGTTTAAAAACAGCAAGCAAAACATCCGATATAATTTCTTCTCTTGTTTCCAAAATTATCATGGTTGGCATTGGGTGCATGATAGTGATTTTAATCAATATTGGATTGGCGATATGGCTTGGGACGATATTTAATAAAATGTACCTGGGCTTTTTTGCAGTAGGTGTTTTTTATATTTTGGTGATATTGATCTTGTTTTTTGGCAGAGACAATATCATTAAAAAACCCATAAAAGATTCATTGATTAAAAGCTTCCTAAAATAATTTTTTATGGAGATTAATAATACAACAGAGCTCGAGAATGCCATTGCTTCTCTATCCCAAAAAAGCAGCGCACAAACTGCCGCTCTTAAAAATCAATTTGACGACGTGATTGAATGCCTTAAACCGGCAAACTTGTTAAAAACTGCTGTAAATAATTTTGCTGCAAACCATGGTGTTGCCAAAGTTGCGGTGGGAACAATTGTAGCAGTGGAAGCGGGGGCTTTATCACGGAAAATGATTGTAGGAAAATCGGGAAACATGTTCCGCCGCATCATGGGGAAAATGGTAGAATTTGCTGTGGCAAGGAGTGTAATTGGCAATTCTGCTTTTATCGCCGGCAAGGGCATAGAAATATTAAGAAAAATAGCAAGATAACGATAAAAAACAAGCGCATGGAAATATTTAGAAATAAAACAATGAGTTTAAATAGTGGGTATGCTGCTTATCAATCTCCTGTAAGAGCTATGTGGCGACTGGCTATTTCAAAAGCCGGTATGGCGGGCCGCAATACATCAGGACTTTTGCAAACTGAACAGGCGCAGCCTTCAAAAAATATATTTGTTGACATTGAGATCAAAAAGCAAATCGATCAGCTGGAAAATATTGCAGACCTGTCACCGGCTCAACGTGTATTTGCTGTGATTCGCAAACAGCAAATTGAGTGGATGAATGATTCAAAAAAAGGTAAATAGAAGTATTTTTTTGACTGTCAGTTGCTTTATAATTCATATAGTAAAGAAATAGGAAATTGAAACTCTACATTAAAAACATGGTAAGCCTTCGCTGTAAATTGATGGTGAAGGAAGAGCTTAAAAAACTAGGCCTTCATTGCCAGTCTATTGACCTTGGCATGGCTGAAATACCAGGGGTGATTTCAAGGTGGCAGCACGAACAAATAAGGATAAACCTGCTTTGTTCAGGATTAGAGTTGCTGGAAGATAAAAAAAGTATTCTTACAGAAAGGATAAAAAATGTAATCGTTGATATGGTACACCATTCCGACATCATGCCTGGTAATAATTATTCAGACTACATCAGCAAAAAATTACATCATGATTATACCTATCTCTCTAACATATTTTCAGAGGTAAAAGGAACAACCATTCAACAATATATTATTAGCCATAAAATTGAAAAGGTAAAGGAATTACTGTTTTATGGTGAATTGAATCTTACGGAGATTTCTTACCGGTTAAACTATAGCAGTGTTGCACACTTATCTAATCAGTTTAAAAAAGTTACTGGTGTGTCTCCCTCTTATTTCAAACATTTTAAGAAAAATAGAATTCACAATCTTGAAAATGTTTAACCGTTAAATTGAAGGGTTTATTATTGAAATAGATCGAACTTCTATATTCTGTTTTAAAATTGCACCCACCTTTTTTCAAATTAATTAAAGAAAAAAACCTTATGAGAAAATCTTTTTATTCTGACGGCAATTTTGATAGTTCGGTACATATTGGCGCTGCTGAGCCTGGTTTAGCCAAACGTAACACCCAAATTATTGTTGAAATAATTGAATACATCCCACATGTGGTAGTCAGCAAAACTGTTATAAAGAAAAACACAGATAATATAACTGTAAGTTCTTTTTTGGAGGGTAATGAACTGGTGGAAAAAAATGCCCCTTTTGATACCTATATTCAAATAATAGAGGGTACGGCAGAGCTTTGTATTAATAACAGGGATTATATTCTTCATATGGGAAATGGAATCATCATTCCAGCTCATTCTACACATTATTTTAATGCCAATGTGCAATTTAAAATGTTATCAACTATTATTCGAAGTGATAACGATTATGAGTGAGATTCCTATTTCAAAAAAAGGTTAAAATCTATTTTGAGGTTTTAAAAAGCTGCGATCAACTCAAAGCATAAGTAATAAACACAACCTTGTTCAGGGATTAAATTTTTTTTAAAATAGAATAAGAAATGCAGCGAATTGTATAATGTGTTTAATTAATAGTGTAACATTTTACGGGATAAAAGTCACCATTTTTATAGAAGCATATTTTAATCATAATTTAAAATTTAAGCAATGAATACAACCACATTAAAAGGTAACTGGGAAGAGCAGAAGGGCAAATTGAAACAGCAATTTGCATCTTTAACTGATGATGACCTTTTGTTTGCAGAAGGTAAAAAAGATGAAATGCTCGGCAGACTTCAGATAAAACTTGGAAAATCAAAAGACGAACTACACAAATTGATTTCTGAACTTTAATTGTTCATAACAGCATCGTTTTTAAAGTTGAAAAGCGATGCTGTTTTTTTTGGAAATATAATTAAAAAGACTTCGATTACGACTTTTTTTGTCAGCACTGCAACGGGTGATAAAGTGTAAAGTATTGGCAAGATCAGGAGCTTTATAAAATTATAATCTATAGCAACCAATGCGACACGATAAGTATGTTACTTGTTCGGGTTATCTATTCCATATAGAGATTGATATCAAAGAAAGTAGTACGATTGGTATGCAGCACTTAATTGTTTTTTTACCTAAATATAAAATGCGATGAGTAAAAAAAAGCAATCAGTTAAAGCGCTCTCCGCAGATTCTGTTAACCACATCGAGTGCCGGCCAGAGGATGATATCTATAAAAAGGAAAAAGAAATGCAGGATATAGATCCTGAGGATGTTACTGTTACAAAAGCCCCGAATGAGCTGAATGATATACCTGATGAGCTTGACTTTTCTACCAATTTTGATGGAGATGATTTGGATGTGCCAGGCGCTGAACTAGACGACGCTGATGAAGAAATTGGTGAGGAGGACGAAGAAAATAATTACTACAGCATAGGCGGCGATAACCACACTGAGTTGTAAGAAGATCACTACGATTGAACTATTTATTCGGGCGTTGAATAGAGGTAGATACTCAATAAAAAAATACAGTCGGCTATTTTGTAATTATAAGATGTCTTAAATTTTACAAACAACAAATATGGAAATAACAATTCAGTCAATCCACTTTAATTCCAAATCAGAATTAAATGATTTCATAACGGACAAGGTGGCAAAACTGGCACATCTGTTTGATAAAATTGAATGTGCCAGCGTAACGTTGAAACTGGAAAAATCTGATACAAGAGAAAATAAAGTCTGTGATGTACGGCTTGCAGTACCAGGCAATGATTTATTTGTTTCAAGGCAAAATGAAACGTTTGAAGCTGCAACCAATGCAGCTGTAGAAGCGTTGATGGAACAAATTAAAAGAATGAAAAGCAAGCTGATGGAGGCACAGTAAAAAAGCAGTCAGTAACAAGAAAGTAATAAGTATTTAGTTAATAGCATCAATTTTTACAATGAAGAATGTGTTACAATTTGTTGCCATTTCCGGAAGTTTGCGAAAGGGATCTTATAATACAATGGCTTTACAGGCAGCGCAAAAACTTGCTCCGCCGTCAGTGGTTATTCAACAGTTAACTATTGAAGGTTTGCCATTATATAATTTTGATCTGTACTCTCACCAACAGCCTGAAACTGCTGAGAAACTTAGTGAGGCTATTAATGAATCCGACGCAGTTATTTTTGTTACGCCAGAATATAATTATTCAATACCTGGCGTACTTAAAAATGCAATTGACTTTCTTTCCAAACATCCATTAAAACCTTTTGATAATAAACCGGTTGGTATTATAAGCGCAAGTCCGGGCATGCTTGGTGGTGTAAGGGCACAATATCATTTGCGGCAGATTATGGTGGCTGTAAATGCTGTAGTTTTGAACCAGCCCGAAGTTATGATTGCACAAGCCAACACAAAATTTGACGGAGAGGGCAACCTCGTTGATAAAAATACCAAAGAGTTTATCAGTAAATTTATTTTGGGGTTGGAGTCGCTCACAAATAGAATAAAAATAAGGGACCTTTAATGTCTCAAACAAAATCAATGACTACTAAACAAATTGTTTTAACCTCAAGACCAAAAGGTACACCTACTCCTGAAGATTTTCGAATTGAAAATGTTGAGTTACAGGCAATGAAAGAAAATGAACTGCTATTGCAAGGCATTTATTATTCTGTGGATCCGTACATGAGGGGAAGAATGAATGATACTAAATCTTATACTGCTCCATTTAAGGTGGGGCACCCGATTGAGGGTGGTGTGGTGGCAAAAGTTATTGGCAGTAAATTAGCCGATTTTAAAACAGGCGATATCGTATTGGGGCTGTTACCCTGGAGTGAAAAAATAGTTGCACTTGCAACCGGAGTAAAAAAAATTGATGCAACAAAAGTGCCTCCAAGTTATTACCTCGGTATTTTGGGTATGCCGGGGTTAACTGCCTATTTTGGCTTAATGGATATTACCAAACCAAAAGCTGGCGAAACTGTAGTAGTATCCGGTGCTGCCGGTGCAGTTGGTGTGGTGGTTGGGCAAATAGCAAAAATTCAAGGTTGTCGTGTTATTGGTATTGCAGGTTCACATGATAAAATCAAATTGTTAAAAGAAGAATTTGGCTTTGATGAAGCCATCAACTATAAAACTACTGCCGATATAAGGCAGGAGATTGCCCGCCTTTGCCCCAATGGGGTAGATGTTTATTTCGACAATGTAGGTGGTACAATATCTGATGCAGTTATTAGTAATGTAAATTTTCATGCACGCATTGCGTTGTGCGGCCAGATATCTTTGTACAACAGCACCGAAGTACCTATGGGACCAAGATTGCAGCCTATGTTGCTAACAAGAAGTGTATTGCTGCAGGGTTTTATTATAAGTAATTATCAAAGCCGTTTTCCCGAGGGAATTCAGCAATTGGCACAGTGGTTAACTGCCGGAAAATTAAAATATACTGAGACTATCATACATGGTTTTACTCAATTACCTGTTGCATTGATTGGGTTATTTAAAGGCGAGAATAAAGGCAAGATGGTGGTAGAAGCATAAGATGGGTGCACGGAAACAAATCCTGGAAAAATTGCATCCAAACTTCGGTTTACTGATGAGCGCTTTACATTGATGCCAGTAGGCTTGGTAACATAAAAAATAACGCTACAGAAATACCAATAAAAAGTTTTGACTGCCTATTATTTTAAGGCTTTCATTTTTATCTAAAATGTGCAATATTACTGCAATTATCAGCTTGCTCACAGTAATAGAAATGCTTTAAGAAAACCTTATATTTACAGGCACAACCAAGTTATTAAACCTATGGCTTTACAGCATCCGTCTGCCTTTTACGATAAATTGAACCGTAGCTTAATAAGCATTGTGTTGATTTTCCTCATCCTGTTTTGGGCCCAGCATATTTTAATTCCCGTAGCATTTGCAACTTTGTTTGCGCTGCTACTGGTTACGCTTTGCAATTTTTTTGAACGGCTGGGCATTAGCAGGGGGTTGTCTGCTTTGTTTTCGACGCTGCTATTTATTTTGGCAGGTACTGTTGTATTGTTTTTTATTTCAACACAGATAGCCGCATTTAAAAATGATCTTCCCAAACTAACCAATTTATTATTAGCCGGACTCGATCAATTCCAGGCATGGATTGTGCGAAAATTTAACGTCAGCACTTATAGTATTGATGAGTTTATTCATAGTGCTACTACCAAGGCGCTTTCCAATTCTACCAGTATCATTGAAACAACTGTAGGTACAGTATCGGGTGCGCTCATTTACTTGGTGTTGATACCCATTTATACAATGTTGTTATTGTATTATCGTGGATTAATTGTACGGTTTTTTGTTACTGTATTCCATCCAAAACATACAGGAGTAGTAATGGGCGTATTGTTGAAAGTACGCTATGTAATAAAAGTTTATATCCTCGGGTTATTTATTGAAATGGCAATTGTAGCAGTAATGAATTGCACAGGATTTTTATTATTAGGTGTCAAGTATGCTTTTCTGTTGGGGGTAATTGCGGCTTTATTAAATGTAATACCCTACCTGGGAATTTTTACGGCTTGCGCAATCAGTTTGTTGGTTACATCTACCACAAATACGCCCGGGACTGTAGCGGGTGTTGGTTTGGTATTATTGGTAGTACATCTTATAGATGCCAATATTATTTTACCAAAAGTAGTTGGCTCAAAAGTAAAAATTAATGTATTAGTTACTTTACTTTCGGTGTTGGTGGGAAGTGCACTGTGGGGCATCGCAGGCATGTTTCTTTTTATTCCTATTGCTGCGGTATTAAAAATAATTTTCGATTCGGTAGAAGAACTAAAACCATGGGGACTATTGCTTGGAGAAGAAGCCAGTTCTGTTGCGCCAAAACCGGCACGTAAATGGAAAAATTTGTTCAGCAGTAAAAATAAAAAAAGAAGCCCTGCTGTTAAGTAAAATTTACTGCTGCAAAGCGAGGGTTTTAATTAGTGGTTTGCAATTTACTGCGTGAAAAAATCCCCAATACCCGCTAAAATAACCTGTAGTTTATTTATTGATGCAGAATATTTACAAAACGATTAATAAATTTTTTACTGCTGATAAAGTTATTCTGCTTTTAAATACACTTTAAACTCCGAACCTTTTCCCGGCTCGCTTACCAGCACAATTTTACCACCCGCATTGTTGACTATTTCTTTTACAAGGTATAGCCCAACACCCGAGCCTTCAATTTCATTTTCTACTCTGTAATATTTATAAAATATCGTTTCCTGCTTGGCTACATCAACGCCAATACCATTGTCTTTTACGGAAATAATGATGAATCCATCTTCCTGCTCCGTTTTAATATGTATTTCACATTTACCTTCCGTTGATCTGAATTTTATGGCATTACTAACCAGGTTGTAAACAATACTCCTAAGCTTTCTCCTGGAGAAAGTGATTTCCGAAACACCGATATCAATTTTAATAACAGTACCCGATTGCTTGATGTTTTCATTAAGGGTAAGGCGCACATCCTCTAAAATGTGTTCAAAGTTTAATAATTCTGATTCAGTTTTATATTTGTGTTCCTGCTTTCTTGCATCTGTTAGTTCCCCAATAATGTGCTTCATTTTTCTAACAGCATTTTCTACAATTTTAAACAACATTTTAGATTCTGCAGGGTCATCTTCAGATGCATTTTTATATAAGTCAATGGCAAGTACCAGGTTGGTAAGCGGTGTTTTAATATCATGAGAAATGGTGTCCAGCAAAATTTCATGATCGGCAATCAATTTTTCCTGCTCTTTTAAATCTTTTATTCGCATGGTAATTTCCACAAATGTTATAATTACCCCGTTCGGTTTATTGGTTCTCATCGTCACGTAGGGAATAATGTTCATCTGATACCATTTAAACTCATTTGTCTGAATTTCTTTTTCAAGAATTTCATTACTTTCAATTACCTGGTGGATATTTTCTATTATGGAGGGAAAACGGGTATTATCTATAACCTCGTTAATTAATTTTCCTAAATCATCTGCTGAAAGCTTAAACTGTTTCATAGCAGGGGGCGTAAATTTTCGTAATACCAAATTGGCATCTACAAATAGCTGGGGTATGATGGTGTTTCTAAAATAGTTTTCAAGTTCATCATTCAGCTCCTGAAGATTTTCAATCTGATCATTTTTTGTCGACATATTAGGAGATAGGTTTTTGAAGTTAAATAAACTCAAATTTTACGAACTGCAAGTTAACACTTATTAATTTATATGCTAAGTTCGAACGAGATTGGGTGTATTTCAGATTAGCTACGCAGTACGGCTGCAAAAAAGCCCATATACACCGAATGATTGACCTCACCCCCAACCTCTCTCCGAAGGAGAGGGGAGCCTGACTCTAAAAATTAGGCAACTCATTTTTATTGACTACCAGTAGGTTAGCAATGGTGTGTATATAATTGTCGCAGGGTGTTCAATACGAACAGATGCAGGGGTTTCAATGAGAACGCCCATTCTAAAGCACTAGCTCCCCTTTAGGGGATGGGGGCAAAAGCGACAATTTGAAAAGCACCCACGAGATTATCTGTTACTGGATAGTAGCGATATGTTTGGTGAATTTCTTGATGTCGAAAATCCTGGAGGATTTTATCCCGGATGCGCTGCACATTTACATCCTTACCACCGTCAAATTAAAGCAGCTATAATAGGCATTAATGAACAAATGTTTATCGTTAACATCTTATAAAAATAACTGGAACTGCATTTGCTGTTAATGAAACTGCGGAGGCACCCTGTTGCTCCAAACGAACAATGCTTTTTCATTATGAATGATTTACCTTTAACTAAACAAGAAAGAGGTCTTTATTTATTAAGAAAAAGCAACCAGCCCATCAACTTAGTATGAACGCAACTAATAAGGATAAACACTCCATTCTTTCACAAAACCTCTTTCCTGTTGTAGGGATTGGCGCATCGGCCGGAGGTTTAGATGCCTTTAAAAAACTCATCCAAACTATACCTGAACATTCAGGCATGGCTTACATACTGGTGCAACATTTGCACCCCGGCCACGAAAGTGCGCTACCCGAAATTTTACAAAGGGTTACACCCATTCCTGTTGTAGAAATAAGTGATAATGTTGAAGTAAAACCAGATCATATTTACGTAATTCCCTCCAATAAATTGCTGGTGGCAAATGATGGTGTATTGCAACTAAGCCCCAGATCTGCAATAGATAAATTAAACTTACCGATCGACGTATTTTTTTCGTCATTGGCACAAGTGCACCAATCGCACGCAATTGGTGTGGTATTATCCGGCACCGGATCTGATGGTACCGTCGGTTTGCAGCTTATAAAAGAGCAAGGCGGTATTACCTTTGCACAGGAACCTTCAACAACCGCTTATAAAGGCATGCCCCAGCACGCTATCGATGCGGCCATTGTTGATTTTATTATTGCTCCGGAGAATATTTCCGGCAAACTAATGGAGTTGCAGCGATCGTACAAAATAAGCAAAACGAGTATCATAAACGATTCAAAAGATAAAGTGGTAGAAGATGCCTTCCGGCAGGTATTCGTATTGTTAAGGACAAAAGTGGGGGTAGACTTTAATTTTTATAAACAAACAACTGTTCGCCGGCGTATCATCCGGCGGATGCAAATGGTAAAAATCGACAGCATAACAGATTACGTGAATTACGTAAAAAATAATAAACCCGAGGTGGATATTTTATTTCAGGATTTGTTGATACCAGTCACCTCATTTTTTAGAGACAAGGCAACATTTGATATACTGTGCGATACAGTTCTCCCTGAAATAATTAAAAATATAAAAATACAAGAGCCCATCCGCATTTGGGTTGCCGGCTGTTCAACAGGGCAGGAAGCTTTCTCTATCGCCATTTGTTTGCACGAATTTTTAGGAGAAAATGAGAACAATACCAGGGTACAGATTTTTGCTACCGATCTTTCTGAAAAAGCCATTAAAATTGCCCGTGCGGGCATCTACTCCCAAAAAGAACTAGAAGGTATTTCGGATAGTAGGCTCTCGCAGTTTTTTGATAAAACAAAAGATGGTAAGTGCTTGATTAAAAAGCCAGTGAGGGATATGTGTGTGTTTGCTGTGCATGATTTTTTAAAAGACCCGCCATTCGCAAAAATCAATTTAATCAGTTGCAGAAACGTATTAATTTACTTAGAGCCTTTTTTACAGAAAAAAGCATTGGCTGTTTTCCATTATGCCTTAAATGAAAAAGGTATGTTATTGTTGGGGAAATCAGAAGCCCCGGTTAGCACCAGCGAACTGTTTTTGCCATTTGGCAAAAACGTTAAACTATATGCCAGAAAGCAGGTGCCCGGCCGTTTTACAAATATTATAGGAAATTCCGGCAATGCTGATAAAAGAGAAAATGATGCAGCTTTAGTTGATAATATTTTAAAATCAAACGATTTTCAGAAGAATGCAGATGAAATTCTATTGGCAAAATATATGCCTGTGGGTGTAATTGTAAATGAACAATATGAAATTGTACAGTTTCGTGGCCTAACGGCGACGTACCTGGAATCTGCCCCCGGCAAGGCAAGCTTTAATGTTTTAAAAATGGCTAAAGAAGGCCTTGCGCTGGAAATCCGAAATGCTTTGCACAAGGTAAAAGAAACCAAAGCGCCTTTCACAATGTGGGGCATTCCCTTTGCTAATGGTAAAAAAATGGTAACCATCGATGCTATTCCCTTATTAAATACGGTTGATTTGCATTTTTTAATCCTGTTTAAAGACATTGATATTTTAGCTGTAGATGTTGCTGGTGCAGGTATTAAAAGCAAAGAACAGCATACAAAGATTAAAAAAGATCAACAGGAAATTCGCATTATGCAGTTAGAAAAAGAACTGTCAAGGGCAAAACAAGATATGATCAGCATTACTGAAGAGCAGGAGGCGTTAAATGAAGTACTACAGAGTGCTAATGAAGAATTATTAAGCGGTAGCGAAGAACTGCAAAGCCTTAATGAAGAACTGGAAACCAGTAAAGAAGAATTGCAAAGTTCCAACGAAGAATTGGTTTGTGTAAACCTGGAACTAACAGAAGATATAACAGGTAGAAAAATTAGGCAGGAAGCTGATGAGACTTTTAGGATTCTGGCGAATGCCATGCCTCAAAAAATGTGGACTGCAGATGGAGACGGCTTGGTAAATTACTTTAACCAGCAATGGTACGATTTTACCCATAATACCTTTGATGAGTTAAAAGGCTTTGGTTGGCAGCAAATCATCCATCCCGATGACTTGAATCAAAACAAAAAAATCTGGGAAAACGCTGTCCGCACAGGAAGCGAATTTGAGTTTGAACACCGGTTTCGTTGTTTTGACGGAACTTACCGCTGGCATTTAAGCCGTGGGGTTGCCCAAAAGAATGAGGCAGGTAGAGTGATTCTTTGGATAGGAACTAATACGGATATCCATGTGCAGAAAATGAAAGAACAACAAAAGGATGAATTCATTGGTATTGCCAGTCACGAAATAAAAACGCCCCTTACAATGGTTAAAGCCTATCTGCAATTGATGGAACTTGCTTTGGATGGTCAAGATTCAAATGCATACCTGTACGCTAAAAAAGCAAATCAATCGGTAGCAAGATTGAATGATTTGATTTCCGAATTATTGGATGCAAGTAAAATACAAAATGGCAAATTAGACTATAATATTACCAGATTCAGTTTTGATGAATTCATTGATCAAACAATTGAAAGTTTTCGATACACTTCACCCACACACCTCATTGTGAAAACCGGCGAGGTACACCGGCAGGTTGCTGGAGATAAAGAAAGATTACAACAGGTAATAGTCAACTTACTGAGTAATGCCATCAAGTATTCGCCTGGAAAAACAAAAGTTTTTATTGATATAAAGATGGTGGACGGTGACGGTAATGTAAATGTATCAGTAAAAGATAATGGCATCGGTATAGCACCTAATCATTTGTCTAAAATATTTGAGCGGTATTACCGGGTAGAAGCTCATGCCATTCGATTTCAAGGTCTTGGTATTGGGTTATATATTTCATCAGAAATTATTCAACGTCACAACGGGAAAATATGGGCTGTAAGTGAAGAAGGAAAGGGAAGCACTTTTTCTTTTAACATACCGGTGCAAACAGGTAAAAATCAGGTAAATGCAAGCCCTGTAAAGTGAGCAGGTGTTCAATGATCGTTTGCAAAAGTGAAAGTTAAAAATAAAAATAAAAAGTAAAGGCAAAGAAAGTGTAGCAGCTGGTTCGCAATTAATACCTTCGTCTTTATGCACTTTTTTATCAACCTGTTCCAAAAAATGAGGATGAAAAGTAAGCAGAGACCAAATCAACAAGGGATGAGCTTTCGGGGATATAATACTTAGCCCAATGAAAAATAGTGTGTTTACAAATGATACAAAGCAATAAAATATCGGGGGTTTTATCCATGGGTACAAATAATAAGTAAGATAATGAACGCAACAGAAAATATAGCCACTCAGCCATTTGAAAAGGGCAGTATAACCGGAACAAAATTGAACAGTTCCGAAAAAAAGTGTGTGTTGATATACGATGATGACCTGGAAATTTTGTTTTTGTGTAAGGCAATTTTGTCAAAATGTAACTATCGGGTAGAAACACTTTCCTGCTGTGAAAATGTATTGGAAGATATTGCCCGTATAAAGCCCGATATTATTTTGATGGACTTATGGATACCGGAAATTGGTGGAGAAAAAGCAATCGATATCGTTAAAAAAAATCCGGAAACTAAACATATCCCGATGCTTATATTTTCCGCCAATGCAGAAATTGCAACTATCTGCAAAAAAGTAAACGCCAACGGGTTTATAGAAAAGCCTTTTGACATCAGTAATTTTAATGAAACGATAAAAAAAAATATGTTATAATGCCTCGATACTTTGTACAAACAGGCAGGTAAAACATTAAATTTTTCTTTAATAAAATCCAGGGGTAAACATAGCAGCTTTTTTTTAATGTTTTTATTTAGCAGCATGTTGTGTAGTTTATTCTACAATTAAAGAACTGCATTATTTTCTTATCCATCCCGTCAAAAAATAAAAAATAAATTTAATCTATAATATTTATCTCCATAAACATAGGCTCTGCGTGCTATGGCAGGTTAACGCTATTGGCTTATTTTCAATACTTTTTAGCCGGTAAAATTTTCCCTGCCTGTAATTCCCTTCTTTATTAAATTTCTTTTTCCATTTCTAATTAATGAAAGTCTCCTTCATTTACTCAAATTCCTTTCGATTCCTTTTACTATTATATAAAGATTAAGGTACAGGTTTATTATTGGTACATTATTAGATTTAATTAGTGTGGTAAAGGGCTTATTGCAAGCGCATTACTGGTTGTGTTAAAAATGGGCTTTGGTAATAAGGCAAGTTAAAGCTGCCAAAATAGGTAAAGCCAATGAGGTTTAGTGGTTGCCGAAAGTGTGCAATTTGCTCAAACGAATGTATTAAAATTTGAAGTTGATGATTACCAAATAAAAGTAAATTTTTAAAAATGGCATGGAAATTAATTTGAATAAAAATATTAAACCAGTGATATGTTTTCTTACTAAGGTTTTTTAATAAAAGAATAAAAACATTTACAAGCAACAATTTAAATATAGCAATTTGACCCAGCAAGCTAATTATATATCAGAAGCGCAACTGCTCACGATGTTAGGTAAACATGATAAAAATGCCTGGATAAATTTATATGATAAATATTCAGCTGCCATGTATAGCATTGTCAGGCAGCTTACACATAATAATGAAGTAGCAAACAAAATATTTACAGAAGCTTTTTTGCAACTAAAAGAGAAAAATGTTTTATTGAAAATCCGGTTTGGGTTATGTCCTTTTTTGCTAAGGTACACGTACAATTATGCAAGCGAGTATTTAAAAAGGGAAGGAATAAATCCTGTCAGCAATGACAAAGCGGTTCATTTGCAACTTGTCCATTTGCTGTGCACACAATGCAACTCTATAAAAGATGTTGCGCACAAATTAAATATCACAGAGGCAGCAGCAAAAAAAGATTTGCAGAGAGAGTTTTTAGTGCTCCGTAATAAAAACTATTATAGCAAATTGCTAAATTAAAATTTTGAAATAGTACGAACGATTATATCAACAGTTAAAGCAGGTAACATGAATTACATTGAAGTAACAAAAGACACCAAGGGAAATCCGGTAAATA
Organism: Chitinophagaceae bacterium; assembly: GCA_025360525.1. Classification (GTDB taxonomy): domain Bacteria; phylum Bacteroidota; class Bacteroidia; order Chitinophagales; family Chitinophagaceae; genus Ferruginibacter. The sequence continues at coordinate 39,089 of JANYCA010000044.1, forward strand.
TTTATTACACAGATTATGGAACGGGTAAACCCATTATTCTAATACATGGGTGGCCATTAAGCGGTGCCATGTGGGAATACCAGATGGAAGCACTGGTAAATGATGGGTATAGGGTTATATGCTACGACAGGCGTGGATTTGGTAAGTCATCTCAGCCGTGGGATGGGTATAATTACGATACACTCACCAATGATTTAAAAGTATTAATCGATCGATTAAACCTGCAAGACATCACATTGGTTGGTTTTTCAATGGGTGGTGGCGAAGTAGTGCGCTATTTTAGCCAGTATGGCGGAAAAGGAGTCACAAGGGTGATACTGATTTCGTCAGTTACACCCTATATGTTGCAAACCGATAGTAACCCGGATGGAGTTCCAACCGAAGTTTTTGATGATATGTTGTTTAAAATGCGGCAAGACAGGATAGGTTTTCTGGATGATTTTGGAAAAACATTTTTTGGCGAAACCATGTTTCACAAACCATTAAGCTTTCCATTGATGGACTATTTCCGTAATCTCTGTTCAATGGCATCACCAAGAGCAACAGTAGAGTGTGCCAAGGCATTTAGCAGCACCGATTTTAGAGAAGAAATGAAAACGGTAAACGTGCCTACCTTAATTATACACGGAGATGAAGATAAAACAGTGCCGTTTGAGGCTACCGGTAAGCTTGCAGCTATTGCCATACCGGGCAGCAAAATAATTATTTACGAAGGTTCTCCGCATGGTCTTTTCTACACAGAAAAACATCGTTTAAATGATGACATACTTGATTTTATAGAAGGCGGTCCAATAGGCAAAAGCCATTAACCGCAACGTTAATTAAAAATTTTAATGAATTAAGATGATAATGTTGCGTAATGCTGCAGACCATTTTTTTAGCTTTTAATGTAACCCAATGAAATATTATTTTATACCTGCAGTACTATTTTTTTTGCTGTGTGGTTGTAATACCAAAAAAATTAACAAGGGTTCTTATAGCGGTTCTTCAACTACTGCCGGCTATAACGTGGACAGTTTGCCGGCTCCATTTGCTACCGGCTCAGCTAAAAACTTCAGCGAAGTTATTTCATGGAAAAATGGGGAGATGCCCATTGCTCCCCCTGGTTTTTTGGTCAGTCAGTTTGCCAATGGTTTACAACATCCAAGATGGATTTATGTGGCCGAAAATGGCGATATTTTTGTCGCCGAATCCAACACTATTTTAAAAGGAATATTAAAATTGGGCGCTGCTGTTTCAAGGAAAATAAAAACCCAGCATATAGGTGAAAGTATCAATAGAATAACCATGTACAGGGATTCGGATAAAAATGGCATTCCTGAAAAAAGCTATGTTTTTGCGCAAGAGCTTAATCAGCCTTTTGGCATGTTGATAATTGGGAATCATTTTTATGTTGGTAATACCGATGCTTTAGTTAAATACGACTACAGCACCGGAGACACCTTGCTCAGGCAATCGACAGCAAAAAGAATAGTGGACTTACCGGCAGGCAAATATAACCGTCACTGGACAAGGAATATAATTACCAATAAGGCAAAAGATAGAATTTATATCGGTGTAGGCTCGGGTACAAATGTTGCAGAAAAAGGTCTTGAAAATGAAGTAAGACGGGCATGCATCCTGGAAGTAAACCTTGATGGAACCGATGAGCGTATTTACGCATCCGGACTGCGAAATGCGGTAGGGATGGATTGGGCACCTGTTACACAAACCTTGTGGGCAGCTGTAAACGAAAGAGATGAACTAGGCGACGAACTGGTACCTGATTATTTGACGGGTGTACACCCCGGTGGATTTTATGGTTGGCCATTTTTTTACTTCGGGCAACATACTGACCCCCGGATGGCAGGCCAGCATAGTCTGGTACCAATAGAAAAAGTTATTGTGCCGGATGTACCTTTGGGATCGCATACGGCCTCTTTAGGTTTGCTGTTTTACAGGCATCATGCATTTCCGGCAAAATACCAAAACGGCGCATTCGTTACACAACATGGCTCCTGGAACCGATCTGTAATCTCGGGTTATAAAGTAGTTTTTATTCCTTTCGCAAATGGTAAACCTTCTGGTGTTCCCGAAGATTTTTTAACCGGTTTTGTTGCTGATATCGCATCCAGCAAAGTGCACGGCAGGCCCGTTGGTATAGCGGTTTTAGCAGATGGGTCGATGTTGATATCGGATGATGTAAGTAATACCATCTGGCGGATTACAGCCCAAAAATGATTGTATCCTGCTGCACTACAAGTGGGTGGCATAAAGCTTCGCCAATAAAAGCCATTGAAATAAAAGACCAACAAGCTGACTCAACAATCCATTTTACTATTGATGTACCTATATGCTGGTAGCGTACCAGATTCATTTTGTGGGGAGTAAATAGAAGTTGAGGTTTTTTTAGAAAGTTACCTTTTTAAGATTTGGCTACTGAACAACAAATTGTTTTAATGAAAATGAATAATCTATATCAATTACGCCAGAGGCGTAGCCTATTTGTAGATAATGAAAGATAAAGTATTTTGCCCCCGTGGGCAATGTCATTAAAGTTAAGAAGGTAATAAGGTTATTGGATTTTTTATTCTGTTTTCTACTAAGGTTATTCTTTAACCTTAGTGGAAAAATATATCTAAAGCAGTAAACCTTATTACCTTATTTGCACTTAATTTCCTTAACTGAATGACATAGCCAGCTGAGACAAAGGGTGCGAAGCAGATTAAAATCTATGTGGCTATTCTATTACAATATGTATATCTGATGCTTCTTAAAGACTATAAAATAGTTCATCAACAATGCTTTTGTTCACTTACTCCCAACGAAATGCAGGTGATCCCAAGTATCCCGTAATGGGATAAAATAGCGAGTAGTACACACCCCATAAACGGGATTTTTATTTTCAATTTCTTTGAATTTAGAATCTTCAACTGGCTAACCCATTGATTTAACAGGCATTAAGCAATTGTTCATTTGTGGCAGGGAATTCCTTACATACGTTATGCAGGAAGAAATTAAAATTCAAAATTTTCTGCATTCAACAAAATGACAAGCAAAATAAAAATCTTACAATCGATGATACCCGATATGGCAATTCTTGCAGCTTCTATTGTTGTAGTGCTGGTATTTACATTAAACGTTTGGTTTTAAAACATTGTTTTTAGAAACAACTACTAAACGTAATAGTGCAGTAAGGTAAAAGGTGTTTTTATATCAAAGATCCGCATTCAGTCCTTCGTCCAATTGATTATAATTTACTGAAACTACTTCCCAAAATACCAACTATTTTTTTACAAGATGTAAAAATCGATTTACCTTTTTTTAATCTGGCAACTTCGAAATTTTAACAACAGCACGCATTTAAAAAAGCCATTACAATGTCCTAAACGTTGTGATTGATTTTACCTCATAGCTCAGAAAACAGCAATCAGGCTTACATTGCCACCTACTTTTCAATTTTATTTCCTTTACTAAGACAGTTTTTGGCCGTGTTAACCTTCGTGCTGGTAAATGCTTACAAGTGAACTTATATAAACGTTGTTACATGTTTGTCAATCCAAAAAAAGCCTGTACATTTGCGCCGCTAAAGGCTGCAGCAGGGATTTTACAACGGCGCTGCACTACTTAGCATACTATGAGAGAATATACATCATATCGCCTCCCATCCCCCTTGCTAGCGGGGAGTTCTGCGGGGATTTTGCTGCCATTACTGGTTGCAATTGCTCAATAAACATATACAGTAAAAGAGTGCGACGCCAATGAAGCTGAATAGAGATACAGCAGCCTGGCTCAAAAAATATAAGTGAAAAGTCAACATCCAAAAGTCAAAAAACGGATTAGATTGAAAATGACTTTACAACATTCAAGATTTTTAATTTTTAATTTTTAATTTAATTTAAATGGCAGATTTACGTTATCAACGCAACTTTGGAATTGCCGCTCATATTGATGCCGGTAAAACAACTACCACCGAACGTATATTGTATTATACCGGTGTAAATCATAAAATAGGTGAGGTGCATGATGGTGCCGCAACCATGGACTGGATGGCACAGGAACAGGAAAGAGGTATCACTATTACCAGTGCTGCCACTACCTGCTTTTGGAACTTTCCAATGATTAATGGTAAAAAAACACCTGATACCAAACAATACAAATTCAATATTATTGATACGCCGGGTCACGTGGATTTTACAGTTGAAGTAGAACGTTCCCTACGTGTACTGGATGGGTTGCTGGCTTTGTTTTGTGCAGTATCTGGTGTAGAGCCACAGAGCGAAACGGTTTGGCGCCAGGCTAACAAATACAAAGTACCCCGTGTAGGTTTTGTAAATAAAATGGATCGTGCCGGTGCCGATTTCTTAAATGTTGTAAAGCAAATTAAAGAAATGCTGGGTGCTAAAGCAGTGCCATTGCAGTTACCCATTGGTGCAGAAGATGGCTTTAAAGGTGTGGTTGATTTAATTACCATGAAGGGTATTGTATGGGATGAAGCTGGACAAGGAATGACGTTTGACGAAGTGCCCATTCCTGAAGATATGATTGAAGAGGTGAACGAATGGAGACAACATTTAATTGAGGCTGTTGCTGATTATGATGATAAATTATTGGAAAAATTCTTTGATGATCCTAACACGATTACAGAAGATGAAATTCATCAAGCTATCCGCAAGGCAACCATCGATATTTCTATCATTCCGATGATGTGCGGTTCTTCTTTTAAAAATAAAGGTGTACAAACTGCATTGGATGCAATTGTACGTTACCTGCCCGGACCAATGGATATTGAAGCAGTAAAAGGAATCAACCCGGATACGGGTGAAGAATTATTGCGTCACTCCGATCCGAAAGAACCATTTAGTGCGTTGGCATTTAAAATTATGACCGATCCGTTTGTTGGTCGTTTGGCGTTCTTCCGGGCCTATTCTGGACGTCTGGATTCTGGTAGTTATGTTTTGAATACCCGTACTGGTAAAAAAGAGCGTATCAGCCGTATCATGCAGATGCATGCCAACAAACAAAACCCGGTTGATTTTATTGAAGCGGGTGATATTGGTGCAGCTGTAGGATTTAAAGATATTAAAACCGGTGATACTTTGTGTAACGAGGACAACCCAATTGTATTGGAAGCAATGACCTTCCCGGAGCCGGTAATTAGTGTGGCGGTTGAACCAAAAACACAGGCCGACGTTGATAAAATGGGTATGGCAATTGCCAAACTGGTAGAGGAAGATCCTACACTTCGTGTAAAAACGGATGAAGAAACCGGCCAAACCATTTTAAGTGGAATGGGTGAGTTGCATCTGGAGATTATTGTGGACAGGATGCGTCGTGAGTTTAAAGTTGAAATAAACCAGGGTGCACCACAGGTTGCTTACAAAGAGGCTTTTCATAACAGCATTGAGCACAGGGAAACGTTGAAAAAACAAACTGGTGGTCGTGGTAAATTTGCCGATATCATTTTTGAAATCGGGCCCGCAGACGAAGAATTTTTGAAAGAAGGTAAATCGAATTTCCAGTTTGTAAATGGTTTGTTTGGTGGATCAATTCCAAAAGAATTTGTTCCTGCCATTCAAAAAGGATTTGAATCTGCTATGACAACAGGTGTGTTGGCAGGTTACCCGATGGTAAGCATGAAGGTTCGTGTATTTGATGGTAGTTTTCACCAGGTAGATAGTGATGCCATGAGCTTTGAGCTTTGTGCAAAACAAGGATACCGGGAAGCAGGCCGTAAAGCAAAACCTGTTTTGCTGGAGCCAATTATGAAAGTAGAAGTATTAACGCCAGATCAGTACATGGGTGATGTTACGGGTGATTTAAACCGTCGTCGTGGTATGCTGGAAGGTATGGATAGCAAACATGGTGTACAGGTTATTAAAGCCAAAGTGCCATTAAGCGAAATGTTTGGTTATGTAACGCAATTGCGTTCCTTATCAAGTGGCCGTGCTACTTCTACCATGGAGTTCAGTCATTACGCTCCTGCACCAAACAGTGTTGCAGAAGAAGTGATAGCTAAACAAAAAGGTAAGCAGAAATCAGATGATTAACAGTCCTCTAAAATCCCCAAAACGGAGAATAGAGTGGCCAAATAAATAAACCAACAACCCTGTACGAAAGTGCAGGGTTTGTTGTGTATTGGATAGGTTGGTTTAGGAAATGATACGTTTAGATATTGGACCCCGGATTTTTTAAAATGAAAATTTTGGATAATAAACATAGGCCGGATTTTTTTGTCGGCCTCATAAAAAAGACGTTAAGAAAATTTGAATGTGTGACGTTAAGAAATGAAATTGTTGTTACAGGTGATAGCAATTGCAATTTGCTCGTAGGTTGCACCATAGTCCAGTCAAATACTGAAGTTGGAGCTAATTTTATTTTAGACAAACATTTAAATTTTTAGCCTTTTTAATGAAGCCTTGATCTTTCTTGTTACTTCTTTGCATTAAGGCAAAGAAGTAAATTGAGTCTATCTAATCTGGTTAAGCTTTTGCGGCCTAAATTAATTATTCTATGAAAATTCATAATTCTCCTGCCACCCGGTAGATTTGCAAACAGGCTGTTTAAAATAAAGCTCATATGGTATTACGCATACAATGTACAGACAGGGTGGGTTTGGTGGCATCCATTGCAGGGGTGCTTTCTGCAATCAACGTTAATATTTTATCGATGCGGGAGCATGTAGATACTGCCCAAAACAGGTTTTTTATACGATTGGTAACTGCGGCAACAGTCGCTGAAACCGATTCCGAAACACTTACCCATCAACTGCAACAGGTGTTGCCTGCTTCAGCAGAAATCACCGTTAACCCATCACCGAAAAAAAAAATCATACTGCTGGTAACAAAAGAATACCATTGCTTAAGTGATATCCTTATCCGCAACCATTTTAAAACCCTGCAGGCATCTGTGCAATGTGTAATTGGCAACCACAGCTCGTTGCAGGATATCTGCGAACGGTTTGGGGTGCCTTTCCACCTCGTTTCTCACGAAGCAAAAGATCGGGAAATATTCGAAAAAGAATTGACCGCCGTTATAAATCAATATCAAAAAGATTACCTGGTACTGGCAAAATTTATGCGTATTTTATCGGCACCGTTTATTGCACAGTTCCCCCATAAAATCATCAACATACATCATTCATTTTTACCGGCATTTATTGGCGCCAATCCATACCGGCAGGCATTTGAACGTGGTGTAAAATTAATTGGCGCAACAGCCCATTTTGTTACCAACGATTTGGATGAAGGCCCCATCATTGCACAACAAATTATTCCGGTAACACACTCTTTTACCGCTGCAGATATGATGAAGGCAGGCAAGGAAATAGAAACAGCCGTGTTGGCTAAAGCCTTACAATTAGTGCTGGATGATAAGGTATTTGTTTATGGAAACAAAACAGTAGTGGTGGATTAATTTTTTTTGGTAACCAGCAATTGTATTTCATGGCGGCATCGTTGCCACGCTCGGTTCAACGGCATACCATCAAGGAGCTTTTATTACAATTCAATAGAGCTGAAATTAAGTTTTTTCTTCTTGATACAATTAGGCTTATATTCGAAAAAAATTTAAAACATGAAAAATATAAGCTTAATTTTTGCCATCTTTTTTGTAGCAACTGCTGCAACTGCACAGACAGAAAATCAGCGGATTTTTAAACCTTTTAAAGTAGATGTTAGTACAGGTTTTGCATTGCCGCTTGGTGGTAGTGGCTCTTCTAAAGTAGGGTTTCTGTTTGTTGTAGAACCAAAGTATGCAGTAGCAGAACAATTTTCTATTGGCTTGCGTTTAGAGGTTGCTGCAATGGCACGGGGTACAGTAATAGGAGGCACTGAGTTTGAAGGTCAGGTGCAGGGAAACGGATCTTACCTTGCAACCGGCGACTACTATTTTAATAACAATAAATTTCGCCCTTTTATTGGTGCAGGCGCAGGTTTGTACACTATAGGTAGTGTTGATGTAAATTCTGCGAATCCCTCGGATCCAATTAATGTACCCACAGAAAATAAATTTGGATTTATGTTCCGTGGTGGTTTCGAAGCCGGTCATTTCCGTTTAGGTATTGAATACAACGCTATCGGCAAAAGCCAATACAGTGAGAACAATAGCTACATCGGTTTTAAGATTGGTGCTTGCATTGGCGGTGGACGATACAAGAAATAGCTTAAATAAATATATGGTAGTAACATAAAAAAGGACTGGCTTAATTTAAGTCAGTCCTTTTTTAATTTTACATTTTGCCTTGCGCTAAAGTGGTTACATCAAACCATAAAACAAATTAATTTCAGCCATTATAATTTTAGCAATTCAACGGGCGCATTTCAAATTAGCTACGCACTATGGCTGCAAAAAAGCCCATATACACCGAATGATTGACCTCACCCCCAACCCTCTCCGAAGGAGAGGCGAGCCTGACTCTAAAAATTAGGCAACTCATTTTTATTGACTACCAGTAGGTTAGCAATGGTGTATATATAATTGTCGCCGGTTGATTTCCTCCACAATTAATGTTCCGAAGATTTTAGTCTTTTGTAGTACATTGAAAAATATACGGTAAAATAATGTCACCCCTTCAGGGTTTCCTATAGGCTTGTGCTTATTCAGGCTATTTTAATGTCAGCCTTTCAGGCTTTAAAATCCCGAAGGGATGATATTACTATAGAAAAATTAATTAACAATTGCCGAAACCCTGAAAGGGTAATATTAGGTCTTGTAAACATAAAATTCTTCCGCTCACGAAAAGCCTGGTATTGCGACAATTAGTAATGCACCTCAATTTAACCTGCTTTTATTTAGCCACGGCATGCAATAATTCCAGCCCGGTGCTGGTACGGGGCTTAAAGCCATTCCATGTTTTAGGGTTTGATTGTTCTGGTAAATCAAGGTATTTGCCATAATCTTTTTGCTTTAAATAAATACCGGTAAAAGCTGTAACAAAATGCTGATTAATATTATTGATCCGGTACTCGTTCCAGGATGGTTCTGCATAATGATAATATTCATCGAAAGCCACACCCGCTTTTAAAGATGCAGCCGGCGGGGGATTGGGTGCCACATTATGCCTTGCATTGATATACGTTAACAAATACCTATTTGCATTTACAGCTCCTTTATAAATGGCTTTAATGCCATCTTCATAACCAGATACATCATCGAGGCTGCCTGCAATAAATAAGGTAGGCACTTTTAAACCTGCCAGTCCTGCTGAATCCCATACGCCTCGCTGCATGCCCCAAGGTGCAAATGCAACAACTGCTTTTATTCTTTTGTCAGAAGAAGCTTTAAATTCAGCATTGTCAGTAGTACGTACATCAATTGCCTTGCTTCCCCCGGACATTTGGCTAAAGGCAGCAGTTAACTTTGAGCTATACCCTGCGCCCGCAGCATTCAGTACGCCATAACCGCCCATTGAATAACCAATTAATGCGGTGTTGTCAGCATCTGCCATACCAGCTAAAAAACTCTTGCTACCAGCTTTGCTCAAATCTGCCACCTGGTTTAGTATAAATAAAATATCTTTTGCCCGGTTGAGTAAGGTGCTTTGAAATCCGGCTCTGTCATTATAAGTAGATTCGGTGTGGTTGATGGCCACCACCACATAACCTTTGGATGCAAGATTTTCGGTGAGGTAAGTCATCAACAATTTTGACCCAACATAGCCATGCGATACAATGACTAAAGGGAATTTACCAGATGAAAGATCTGGCGCCGCATTGCGCAAAGCCCTGCCTGTAAAAGAAAATGGTATCAATGGCCTTGTACTATCTTTCAATATACCCAGTGTTGCATTATAAGTTTCCAGTTCTTTTTGGTTGGCAGCAATAATTGCCGGGTACCAAACTTCAATTTTTAAATGCCTGTCATAAAATGGGTCCACACCTCCTTTAGAATTCAGCACGTCTACCTGGTTTTTATTGATAAGTTCCAGTGTTTGTACGCCCACTTTGTAATTACCTCTTGCGGCTAATTCAGGCGCATCCGGTAATGCATCACCTATAACAAAAGAATCATTATTAGTTTGAGCAAAAGTACCAGTGGTAAACCAAACAAATAGAATAGTTGGCAACAGGCACCTCGTAAAAAATAGTTTCATGGTAAATAAATTTTGGTTTCAATGTATGGAATAATCGTTAAACAATGCTGATTGTGTTTTTTTGATATTCAATATCTTTAATTAACGGCGTATGAATGTTGTGCTTATTTTTTCAACGTACTTACAAGTGGGGTAAGCACCTTACATGTAATGTCCGCCGGAAAAGAATATTTAATAAATGGTTTACGGTAGCATGTAAAATGTTTCCATATTGCTGTGTTCAAAACATTTAGAACAATCAATGAGTCAAGTTATTTAACCTTAAATTTATTGATTAAATGAAAACCGTATTAATCATCGGTGGCACAGGCCTTACCGGTAAAAAACTTACCCGACTTTTATTGGCTGATAAAAGATACCAGCATGTAAAACTATTGGTTCGAAAGCCAATGGATATAATCTATGAAAAGCTGGAACAGATTCCTTATGATTTTGATTCGCCGGATTATAATAAAATAGTTGCCGACGAATTATTTTGCTGCTTGGGTACAACCATTAAAAACGCAGGTAGCAAAAAGGCATTTTACCAGGTGGACTATGAATATGTTTTGCAAACTGCACAGGTAGCTTATAAATATGGTTGTAGAAAGTTTGCCATGGTGTCATCCATGGGAGCCAATAAAAAATCAATGTTCTTCTATAATAAAACTAAAGGTGAAATAGAAGAAGCGGTAACAAAAATAGGTTTTGAAAGCTGCCTTATTTTTCGTCCCTCCTTGTTGTTGGGACATCGTTCCCACGTTCGCTTCGGCGAATCAATCGCACAGATAGTGCTTCCTAAAATTGCATTCTTATTACCTCAAAAATACAGGCCCATTCAAAGTAAATCAGTAGCAGCTGCCATGCAATTGGTGATGAACGCAGATTACAAAGGCGTTTGCATATTTGAGTCGAACGAGATAGCTGTTATAGCTGCCGGGCCCCAGTAAATATTTCCTATCATTCTTTGTATTGTTTTGCAAATTAATTATTCTTAAAATTATTTACACGGGGATTGCATATACCGCAATCCTGTTTTATATTTAAGAAATATTGAAACATTATGATTGTAAAAATGCCACTGGAAAATTTTTTGGTGATTGATATCGAAACCGTATCTACCCAAAAAGATTTTGAAACAATGCCGGTTGAATGGCAACATTTGTGGGAAGAAAAAGTACAACGCAGCGTGCCTGATGGTATAACTGTTGCAGAATATTACCCACAGCGTGCAGGGGTAATGGCTGAGTTTGCCAAAGTGGTGTGCATTAGTTTAGGGTATTTTAAAAAGGAAAATAAGGAATACCAGTTTAGGGTAAAATCTATTGCCGGGCACAATGAAAAAGAACTGCTGGAAAAATTTGTACAATCAGTTAACCAGCTGGAAGCCATCCACAACCGGTGGAGTTTTACCGGGCACAACATAAAAGAATTTGACATCCCTTTTTTATGCAGGCGTTTATTAATCAATGGTCTGCCTATACCGGTTTACCTCGATTTTCAAAACATGAAACCATGGGAAACCAATATGGTAGATACTTTTCAATACTGGCGGTTTGGCGATTATAAAAATTTTACCTCTTTAAAACTTTTGGCTGCAGCATTAAATGTACCCTCTCCTAAGGATGATATTGATGGCAGTATGGTAGGCGATGTGTACTGGAAACAAAATGATGTTGAACGCATTGCAGTGTATTGCCAAAAGGATGTGGCAACAGTGGCCAACATCATACTGCGTTTTAAAAATCTGCCCTTGCTAACCGAAAGTCAGGTAGTGTATGTTCATTAAACTTATGGCTTGTACAATAAGTATTTTTGTCTCATTTTTTTAAAGTCGCTCAATTCCGGCTCCCAGCTTTGCTTTATTTCTGTGGCAGTTTTGCCTTCCTTTACCTGCTGCATCAACACATCGTTGCCGGCCAGTTTATTAAAGAAATTATTTTTTAAAAAGAAGCTGTCTTTGCCCGGGAATAATTTATAGGCATCCAGCAGGTATTGTAATTCTATCCTGCAATTGAGTTTTTTTAAAACCTGTTCGGTACTGCCATTTATATACCAGCCATAACATTGCTGATAAAAACATTTGCTGCTTTTGGCTCCTGCATTGGGTTTGGGGGTAAACGCAAAAAGTGTGTTGGGTAAATCCGGGTGTCCAAAAATTTGGAAAGGTTTGTCGGTTCCCCTGCCTTCGCTGAGTACCGTACCTTCAAAAAAACAGGTAGAGGGGTACAGATAAATGCTTTGCATATCTTTTAAATTGGGCGATGGCATTACCGGTAATATATATTTGCTGTTGTGGTTGTAATTGCTGCATTTTATTACCTGTACATGAAACAGCGTATCCGCAGTTGGCTGAGTTGTTACATTGTAATCGTTGATGCTATTGGCTTGGGGCGACAACCATTTTTCACCAACCAGCATCAATGCATATTCTCCCATGGTAAGGCCGTACACTATGGGGATGGGCTGCATGCCGACAAAGCTTTTAAATTTTTTATCCAGCACGGGTCCATCTACATAAAATCCATTGGGATTTGGCCGGTCTAAAATCAACAAAGGTTTGTGGTTTTCGAGGGCTGCTTCTAAAAAATATTCCAATGAAGAGATGAACGTATAAAATCGGACGCCCACATCCTGTATATCGAACACCAAAACATCTACATCTTTAAAATCTGCTGCGGTTGGTTTTTTATGATCGCCGTACAAGCTGACAACTGGGATGCCGGTGTTTGTGTCGAGACCGTTTTCTACGTGTTCACCTGCAGCGGTATTGCCCCTAAACCCATGCTCCGGACCAAAAATCCTGGTAACGTTTACACCTCTTTTAAGCAATGTATCTACCAGGTGCGAATTTTTTACCATGCTGGTTTGATTGGCGAAAACCGCTACAGACTTACCTTTTAGCAAGGGGAGATATACTTCCATTCTTTCTGCACCTGGTTGGATAGTTGCAATCTCGGATGGTTTTACAACTGCTTTTTTTTGCTGTGCCCGGCTTGTTTGGGGGGATATGGTTACCAAAAAGAGGATGAAACCAAGGATATTATTCATGCTGCTAAGTTCAACAAAAAAGGGTACATTTCAAATTGTCGCTATTGCCCCCATCCCCTAAAGGGGAGCCAATGCTTTAGAATGGGCGTTCTCATTGAAACCCTGCATCTGTTCGTATTGAACGCCCTGCGACAATTTGCAATGCACCCACAAAACTTTTTAATTCGGTTGGCAATGTTTTAAGTTTTAAATTGCCAAAAATTGGTAGTTACATTTTTGGGAAACTGGTTGTTTTATTGCACAATAAAGATAATCAGCACAAGAGGGCGACGCCAATGAAGCTGATAAAAGCTTATCAGACGGGTACAAAAAATATTAATCAATCCTGTTACTTAAAAAAGTAGCAGGTACACAAAATTAAACACAATGGCACAAGTAAAAGAAGGTGATGTGGTAAGAGTACACTACACAGGAAAATTAACAAGCGGAGATCAATTTGATTCATCTGCAGGCAGGGAACCACTGGAGTTTACAGTGGGTGCAGGCCAAATGATTAAAGGTTTTGATGCGGCAATGCCAGGGATGACTATTGGTGAAAAAAAGACCATCAATATTGTTCCGGAAGAAGGGTATGGCGCAAAGGATCCTGCTGCAATCATTGAGTTTCCGAAGGAGCATATCCCTGCTGATATGAAGTTAGAGCCAGGTATGCAATTGACGTTGACCGATCCGAATGGTAACCCCGTACCCGTGGTGGTGGTGGAGGTAAAAGAAGAAGTGATTATTTTAGATGCCAATCATTTTTTGGCTGGTGAAGAGCTGGTTTTTGATATTGAATTGGTAGAGATTGTTTAATGGTGATTGAGCAGTATTTTAAGATTGGGCGGAGTACAGTACGTTAATAGTATTTCAATAAAAAAGCAGCCTGCGTTTAAAGGCTGCTTTTTATTGCACGGCATAAAATACTACATTGCATTTTTAAAAAAGTTGACCCAGCTATTAATAAACATTAACCATTGATTTCACTACACCATGATACAAATAAGTGCTGATAACGTTGCTGAACGCCTGTTGCGCTATGTACAAATTGATACACAAAGTGATCCCAACAGTATTACAAATCCCACAACCGAAAAGCAAAAAGACCTGAGTAAATTATTGCAAAGAGAATTATTGGGTATGGGAATTACAGATGCCGTAATGGATGAATTTGGATATGTGTATGCAACCATATCAGGTAACAGCGATAATAAAAACATTCCCGTAATTTGCTTTTGCAGTCATGTAGATACAGCGCCGGATTGCAGTGGTACGCATGTAAAGCCCATTCATCACCGCTATTATGATGGCAATGATATTTTATTGCCCGATGATACTACACAGGTATTACGAATGGCCGACTCCCCGTATTTACAAGAACATCTCAACCATGGTATTATTACTGCCAGCGGCTTAACCTTATTGGGGGCCGATGATAAAAGCGGCGTAGCAGTCATCATGGAAGCTGCTTTATATTTTATGCAACATCCGGCAATAAAGCATGGAGATATCCGGGTACTATTTACTCCTGACGAAGAAGTAGGGAAGGGCACTGCTAAGGTTGATATGCAACAAGTAGGAGCTCAATTTGGCTATACGTTGGATGGGGGAGCAGCAGGCAGTTTAGAAGATGAAACTTTTAGTGCAGATGCTGCTACCATTACCATTGAAGGAGTGATCGTTCATCCAGGTTATGCAAAAGATAAACTGGTTAATGCGTTGAAAGTGGCAGGCGCCGTGCTGGATGCATTACCCAAAAAAGAATGGAGTCCGGAGACAACTGAAGGCAGGCAAGGTTTTGTGCATCCGGTAGCTGTAAATGGCATTGCAGAAAAAGCTACCATACAATTTATTGTAAGAGATTTTACGGATGCAAGTTTGCAAAACCATCATTCAAGATTAAAACAAATTGCTGTTGATGTGGTGAATCAGTTTCCTGGGGCTTCGATGGAATACACAGCAGCCGAACAATACCGGAATATGAAAATGGTGCTGGATAAATATCCACAGGTTACAGCCTATGCAGAAGAGGCCATCCAGCGAGCAGGTTTATCTGTAAAAAAAGAAAGCATCCGTGGCGGTACCGATGGCAGCAGGTTTAGTTATATTGGAATGCCATGCCCCAATATTTTTACGGGCATGCAAAATATCCATAGCAAACTGGAATGGATTGGCACAAAGGATATGGCCAAGGCCGCTGAAACAATTGTGCATTTGGCGATGATTTGGGAGGAAAGATATGCTGTTACAATCCTTTAATGGGCCTTGTTGTTTTATCTCTGCTGCAGCTTTTGATTTACCAGTATAAAAACAACTACCTTCAAAGCTAAATTTAAAAACAATGGAACTAATAAAAGATTTTTGGTGGCTGATACCAATTTTTGCAATTATCGCTGGTGGCTTATTTACCATCAACCAGGGCACTATTGGAGTAGTAACCAGGTTAGGCAAATACCACAGCATCAAACGGCCTGGACTAAATTTTAAAATACCCTTTTTTGATCAATTGTACAAAAGAGTGAGCATTCAAAATCGTTCGGTGGAATTGGAGTTTCAAGCCGTAACAGTTGATCAGGCCAACGTTTATTTTAAATCGATGCTCCTGTATTCTGTGTTGAATGTAGATGAAGAAACCATTAAAAATGTGGCCTTTAAATTTATCAGTGATAAAGATTTGATGCAGGCATTGATAAGAACCGTGGAAGGAAGCATACGGGCATTTGTATCTACAAAAAAACAAGCGGAGGTTTTAAATGTAAGGAGGGATATTGTTGAAAATGTAAAAGACCAGGTTGATATTCAATTGGAAAGCTGGGGTTATCATTTACAGGACCTGCAAATAAATGATATCACTTTCGACGAAGCCATTATTACAAGTATGAGCAAAGTGGTAGCAAGTAACAACCTGAAAGCTGCAGCGGAAAATGAAGGTCAGGCATTGTTGATTACTAAAACAAAAGCTGCAGAAGCAGAAGGTAATGCTATTAAAATTGCTGCAGAGGCAGAACGTCAGGCTGCCCAGCTTCGTGGACAGGGCGTGGCATTGTTCCGGGAAGAAGTAGCACGTGGTATGAGCCAGGCTGCTACCGAAATGAAGCAAGCTAACCTTGACACTAATGTAATTTTATTTAGCATGTGGGTAGAAGCCATTAAAAACTTTGCAGAGTACGGTAAAGGCAACGTAATTTTTTTGGATGGCAGCAGTGATGGCATGGAAAAAACAATGCGCCAAATTATGGCCATGCAGCAGATGGGCGAAAAGAATAATCTTTAACCGAAAATAAATATCAGAGGCTGTCTCATAAGTACGGGACAGCCTCTTTTTGTCGGATCCCTGTAGGAGAGTGGGTGTCGATAAGGCGAATCTGAGAGGAATCTTTTAATTATAAGAATTCCTATTCTTATAAGTTATAGTTGGTTGCCATTTCTTTTAACTCCAATAAATTATTCACATTCAGTTTTTCAAACAACCGGGTTTTATGGGTACCCACTGTAGAAACTTTTATATTAATTTGTTTGGAAATTGAGCTGATGGTGCCGCCGGATAAAAGCATGGTGGCAATTTCGAATTCTCTTGCAGAAAGGCGGTTAAAAGGATTGTCGGTTTTGGCAGATACGGATTCATCTGCCAAAAAATCAGCCAGCGAATCGCTGATGTAGCGGCGGTTATTAAGAATTTGATTGACAGCTTTAATTATTTCTTCCAAAGGCGCTTCTTTTGAAACAAACCCTTTGGCACCGGCTTTTAAAAATCGTTTGGCATAAATTTTTTCGGCGCTCATAGAAAACATTAAAACTTTTGCATCGGGGTATTTCTGGTGGATGGTTTCCATCAAACCAATAGTATCGGTCTTAGGCATTTGAATATCAAGGATGATCAAGTCAAAAACATGTTCTTTTAATTTTTCCAGCACATCCTCCCCACAAGCTGCCTCATAAATTTCTGCAGGTTTAAAAATTTCTAATAGTAGTAATTTAATGCCAGATCTTACCACCACATGGTCGTCTACTAAAAGAAATTTTTTCATAAAAAAACAGATTATATTTTTTTAAAAATAGACCAATTTTTTAATAATACACTCATTTTAAAAAAAGAAGAAACATTAAAGAGTAAAAAGTTAAATTGTCAAATTATAAGCCAAGTTTAAACAAAAGGAATAAATTCGGTTTTACGTAATAAATTCATGTATGTCGAAGTTTTTAATTGCAGGATTGGGGAATACAGGCAACGAATATGCAAATACAAGGCACAACATTGGCTTTGATGTTGTGCAGGCTTTTATACAAAAACATGGAGGTGCATTCCGGTTGGAGAGGCTGGCATACGTAGCTGAAGTTAAATGGAAAGGGAAAATATTTGTGTGTATTTGCCCTACCACTTTTATGAACCTCAGTGGCCGGGCTTTTAAATATTGGATAGATAAAGAAAAAATTCAACTGCAGCATACACTCACAGTTGTCGATGATTTGTCGCTGCCTTTGGATAAACTAAGGTTAAGGGCGGGAGGAAGTGCTGCAGGTCATAACGGGCTAAAGGATATCCAGGAAACGCTGGGCACAGATCAATATCCAAAGCTTAGATTTGGTATTGGTAACAGCTACCCAAAAGGGATGCAGGTTGATTTTGTGCTGGGCAAATGGCAGGAGGATGAAAGAGAAGTGGTACAATTAAAAATTCAAACATGCGTTAATGTAATAGAAAATTTTTCAACGATTGGTATAGATAAAACGATGACTGAAGTGAATAAACTATCTATTAAATAGCAAATAGTAGTTTTACTAGTAACAAATTTGTATTATTACGTGTTTTGTCTATATTCGTTAATAAAACCTGATATCCTCTTAACTACTGAACCATGAAGATTATTTGTGTAGGTCGTAACTATGCGGCACATGCCAAAGAGCTTGGCAATGAAATACCGACGGAGCCAGTTATTTTTATGAAGCCAAAAAGTGCTTTGCTCCAAAGTCATACACCGTTTTACTATCCTGAGTTTACCAACGAACTTAACTATGAATGCGAACTGGTTTTACGGGTTTGCAAAAACGGTAAATATATCCAGGAACGCCATGCCTCTAACTATTACAACGCTATTACAACCGGCATAGATTTTACTGCACGGGATATACAAAATCAACTTCGTGAAAAAGGTTTGCCATGGGAAAAGGCCAAGGCTTTTGACAACAGTGCAGCCATTGGTAAATTCATAGATATTACACCGGGTTTTAATAAAAAGAACATCAACTTTAGTTTTTATAAAAATAAAGAATTGGTTCAGCAAGGTAATTCCGGCGATATGATTTTTAGTTTCGACGTAATTATTGAGCATATCTCCAACTACTTTTCACTTAATATTGGCGACCTCATTTTTACAGGAACACCCGCAGGAGTGGGCGAATGTGTGGTAGGCGATGAATTGGAGGCCTTTGTTGAAAAAGAAATGCTGCTGAAAATGGAAATAAAATAACCGCAATTATTATTATAAAGCCTTCTTGCAAAAACAAGAAGGCTTTTGTGTTTTTGGATAGTCTCCGCCCATTTAATTAATCACTTTCACTGGTAATACCAACGCCGTATTTATTAACTTGCCGCTTTATATTCTACATTCCAAATATGTTGACCAACGATTTAATGTTAAAGGCTTATGGTTTAATGTGCACCTCGAGAGCCATGGCCGATATTTATGAAAACAATCGGCAAACCTGCAAGTATGTACACTCCACATCCAAGGGCCATGAAGCCATTCAACTAGCTACTGCTTTTCATTTAACACCTTATGATTATGTTAGTCCTTATTACCGGGATGAAAGCCTTTTGTTAGGTCTTGGCTTTACGCCACTGCAATTGATGCTGCAGTTACTTGCCAAAAGAACGGATGAGTTTACCGGTGGACGGGAATATTACAGTCACCCAAACAACAGGGGCAACAATAAACCAACCATTATACACCAAAGCAGCGCCACCGGAATGCAGGTGATACCTTCCACCGGTATTGCTCAGGGTATACAGTACAAAGAAAAAATATTTTCGCTGAATCAGCATAGCGAGGCAGTTAGTACGCCTCAGTTGGCACCCGTGGTTATTTGCTCTTTAGGCGATGCATCGGTTACGGAAGGGGAAGTAAGTGAAGCATTCCAGTTTGCAGCATTGCACCAACTGCCCATTATATACCTGGTGCAGGATAATGATTGGGGAATTAGCGTAACTGCTGAAGAGGCCAGATCATGTAATGCCTTTGAGTTTATTAAAGGGTTTAAGGGCATTAGCAGCATCAGCATTGATGGCAGCGATTTTGCGGAGAGTTACAATACTATGGAATGGGTAGTGGGTGAAATAAGAAAGAGCAGAAAGCCCTGGCTGGTTCATGCAAAAGTTCCCTTATTGGGGCATCATACCAGCGGGGTACGAAAAGAATTTTATCGGTCCGATGAAGACCTTGCCCAACACACCGTAAAAGACCCTTTCATCAAACTAAAAAATACATTGCTCTCATTGGGCGTGGATGCAATGCTCCTGGCCGATATAGAAAAAAATGCACAGGAATTAGTTGCAACAGAATTTGCATCAGCCATAAATGCTCCGGAACCGGATGCTGCAACTGTTGAAGATTTTGTATTTATACCAACACCAGTGACGGAGGAAAAGGGTATAAGAACCCCGTTGGGAAGAGAAAAGATTGTGATGGTGGACGCTGCTTTATTTGCCATAAGAGAAATAATGGAACTGTCACCCGAAGCAGTTTTGTACGGACAGGATGTAGGTAAAAGATTGGGCGGTGTTTTTAGAGAAGCAGCTACGTTGGCAGAACAGTTTGGCGAACACCGTGTTTTTAACACAGCCATCCAGGAGGCATATATAATCGGATCAACAGTGGGAATGTGTGCCGTTGGCTTAAAACCCATAGTAGAAGTGCAGTTTGCAGATTACATTTATCCCGGGTTAAACCAACTGGTTACAGAAATTTCCAAAAGCTGCTATTTAACCTGTGGCAAATTTCCTGTACAAACAGTTATAAGAATTCCCATTGGTGCTTATGGCGGTGGCGGGCCTTATCACAGCGGCAGTATAGAAACTTTATTGCTGACGATTAAAGGCATTAAAATAGTTTATCCCAGCAATGCTGCAGATATGAAGGGCTTGATGAAAGCAGCTTTTGCAGACCCCAACCCTGTATTAATGCTGGAGCATAAAGGATTATACTGGAGTAAAGTGCCGGGCACCGAAGAAGCTAAATCGCCGGAACCATCCGCTGATTATATTATTCCATTGGGAAAAGCGCTGATCGTTTTACAGGCAGATAATCTTTGTGTTGACAATGGTGAGAGTTGTTGCGTAATCGCCTATGGGATGGGCATTTACTGGGCTAAAGCTGCCGCTAAACATTTACCGGGTAAAGTTGAAATAGTTGATTTGCGAACATTATATCCCTTAGATGAAACATTGATTTTTGAAAGGGTAAAACTGCATGGTAAATGTTTGGTGCTTACAGAAGAGCAGCAGAATAATTCATTTGCGGAAGCCTTGGCGGGTCGTATTTCAAAAGCCTGTTTTAAATGGTTAGATGGCCCGGTTGAAGTATTGGGCGCATTAAATTTGCCAGCGGTTCCAATGAACACAGCACTGGAGGCAGCTATGTTGCCCAATGCAACAAAGTTACTTTACCGCCTGGAACAACTATTACAGTATTAGTGGCAATGTTTTTACTGAAATCTCCTATATTTGCAACCCGAAATCGAAAGGTTAAGGATGTTGTCGGGGTAGCTCAGCTGGTTAGAGCATCGGATTCATAACCCGAAGGTCGGCAGTTCAAGTCTGCTTCCCGATACTACTCTGAAAGCCACAACTGTTAAAGGTTGTGGCTTTTCTGTCATTTTTAAAGGATCAAATAATTAAGGTAATAGTTAACAGTTGAGTCAACAATTGAAAAATCAATTAGATTTTTAAATATTACAATCTGGGCCTCCAAAAAAATTACAACGCCCAATAACAACTGTTACCTATTTCATTCCAATGGATATAATAGACAAAATAAAAGAAAACGGTATTACTGTTAGCAAATTATAAAGGGCTACGGGCATTCCCGAACCAAGAATTTACAAATGGCTGCAAAAAAAGGCCTTTCAAAAGCTGGAAGATGCAATAATACTGGACAAATTTTTAAAAGGCAAAGAAATTAATCTTCAAAACCCCACCCCTGGTAGTAAAGAAATAATAATTGCACTACAGGCTGCTGTTAAAGTATTGACTCTAGAGGTGGTTCAATTGAGACACAGGTTACAAAAGAAAGTATAACTGCTATTTCTTTAGAAATCGAAAAAATGGTGCAATCAGAATCAGAAAATTTACAAAGTTAAACTTTTGATTTTTTCTGCTCCAAGCCTCTCCTGTATTCAGAAGTCGCAAGCCGGGTCAACACGATTAGCCTGCATGGAAAGCCCTATTCAGCAAATCACATTGCCCTGAGCACGGAAAGCCTCCTGGGAAATATTTAATTTATGGTGTTTCAGGAAATTAATGGGAGACTTGGGGACAACTTAAAATTAAGTCTGCAAGCTTTACAAAAATTAGAAAAAATACTCTCCAACACCATAAATATAAGTATTGGGGAGTATTTAAAAACCACTAATAATCATCTATCTGATTTGACCACGAACTAAGCCACCCGGTTTATTTGAACTATGGGCATTAACATACACTGCGTCCGTCTTTACAGCATTATAAACTGCATCTGTAAGGGTAAACATTTTAACTATACCAAAATCAGCAGCAGTGGCGCAAAGGGGCACAATTACGGGTCCATTAGTACCAACTTCCCCTGTGTGTATATGACCAGCCATTATTGCATCACCAGCATCTAAAGTGCTAACGGTAACCTTTGAATACAATTTTTTACGATCTGTTAACCTTAAAATGGCTACTCCGGTTGCAAGGGTCGTAACCGGCACTACTTCATTTGTGCCGAGAAGCACCACATCTTCTGCTACTACAATGTTTTCATTCATTTGTCCTCTTAATAAGCCACCAGGTTGTTGCGTGGAGTGCACATTAAAATACAACTCGTTATCATCACTTTTTAAACTATCCACAAAGGTGCTTCTTAAATTGGTGATGGTGCCAGTAGCAGTAGCACCAGCAAATACCGGATCAAGTCCTAATACTACTGAACCGTTTGTAATAACATTTCCAACATGGATATGTGCTGCTACCAGTGCATCGCCAGCAGCCAGCCCAGTTACTGTAATTACATATTTAAATGAATT
Source organism: Chitinophagaceae bacterium (assembly GCA_025360525.1). Classification (GTDB taxonomy): domain Bacteria; phylum Bacteroidota; class Bacteroidia; order Chitinophagales; family Chitinophagaceae; genus Ferruginibacter. The sequence goes on from JANYCA010000044.1 coordinate 61,431, forward strand.
ATCGCTGTACAGGCTTAAATTAGCAGTGCCTGTTTCCGTTCTTCCAGAGCGAGCCGGAATTTCATTTTTTGGTGATACAGCAATTGTCCATTCTTTCACCACGGTAGCCACAGGCGCAGCAGTTTCTTTTTTACAAGCCATAAACAAAATGGGTTGTGCAATGCACATCAGGGCTAATGGCAGCGTAGTTTTTTTCATAATTTTATTTTTGTATGTAAACGTGATTATGTATTAAAAGGTTGGCTTTACCATAAAAAAAATATCAACATATTTAAAAGCAACAAAAAATAAAAATTTGGTAATGAGATAAAAACTAATTGCGTTTTTATTAGTTATTACTGCTGCGACTCACTCCCTGCTTGGTTAGTCGCTGTACAAATCAATCGCTCACAAAATCGTTCACTTACATTATTTATTCCGACCTGGGTCTACACGAATAGCCGTGCAGCAAAGTCGTGGGAGTCGGCAATAAATAGCGGCAGGTTCTGCAAACCGCATTGCCAATAGCACGGAAAACCGACCTGGTCCTGTTTAAGCAAGGCAAGCTGCTTTATTAAATTTTATGGTACAGTAACCAGTAGGTAAAGACGGGCAAGCCTACGCCCGATGTAAGTTCATTTATTACATAAGAATAAAAACCAGGCCTGCTACAGTACAGGCCCCCGGTATTCTCGTACAAGATCAATATGCGATATTGGATGGTACAGTAAAGGAATATTTTCAACCACTACATCGCTTTTATCAAGTCCAAATGCCTTTTCATCGCTCAAGCCAAGATCCTTTAGCATAAAATAAGCTTTTAGTAAGAGACCTTCTCCTAATGCAAAATCATTTTCAATAGAAAGAAATTTCTCAATTACCACAAATTTAAAATCAGGTTCGGGGTTGTATTTTGTAGATCCGTCCGAACGAATGTGCAGGTTCAATTCTTTATTGGCAACCAGTTCCTGCACTATCTTTTTAAAATACAATTCTGTTTTGGGCTGTATGCGAAACCCAACGTTAATATTGACTTTTATTACTTTATCGTCAATCAATTCAGATACATCATAAGACATGGTATAAGGTTCGCTGGTCCGGTTAATATGCAGAAACCAATATACATCTGCTCTTTTCGGTTTTTTGGAAAAAATTGATTTTATAATTTTCTCTTCTACCTGTGATCGGCTGTCGGCCTTGGTAAGATAAATGACGTGTGTAGAAAACTTCGGTATTTCATCGTCTTTGCTTAATTCAAGCAACTGCTGTGTGTATCGTCCAATGTCCACAAATCGTACAAACTTGTTATTGAGCTTGCGGGCATAGTGCCATACATACATCGTCATAAAAATAAATAACTCAAAAAACAGGAACATCCAGCGCTCTTTTATTTTAGCCACATTGGCAATAAAGAACGACGTTTCAATAATGGCAAACACACCTATAATGAGGGTAACATACAGCTGTTTCCATTTTAATTTAAAAATCAAAAAATAATTCAGCAAAATTGTAGTCATCATCATGGCAACTGTAATAGAAAAACCATACGCCGCTTCCATGTTGGAAGATGTTTTAAAATAAATCACCATCAATACACAGCCAAACCAAAGAATGGTATTTACACTTGGTATATAAATCTGCCCTTTAATATTGCTTGGCTGCCGCACTGTTACTCTTGGCCAAAAATTAAGATTCATAGCCTCGCTCACCAAGGTAAAAGAACCACTTATTAATGCCTGTGAGGCAATGATAGTGGCTGCGGTGGCAATAAGTATACTTGGTATCAAAAACCAGTGGGGCATCATTTCAAAAAAAGGGTTTAGCTCAAGGCTTGCAATTTTTGTTTGCGGATTGATAATTTTTAGATAAGGGTTTTGCTGGTGCATTACCCAGGCGGCCTGGCCTATATAATTTATCACCAGACTTATTTTTACAAATATCCAGGTGATGCGGATATTTTTAATGCCACAATGCCCCAGATCCGAATACAATGCCTCTGCCCCTGTAGTACATAGGAATACAGCACCCAGCAGCCAAAACCCCTGGTTGTAATGCACCAATAACTGATAGCCATAATATGGGCTAATTGCTTTAACCACATCTGGAAAATGCATAATCTCTACAGCACCTACAATTAGGAGCATACTAAACCATATAGCCATGATTGGACCAAATGCTTTGCCGATGAGTTGGGTGCCAAAGCGCTGAAAGAAAAACAACCCGGAAATGATTGTTGTTACAATGCCAAGCGTTAATCCATTACCGGGTACAATAATATTTTCAAGCCCGTGTACACTATTCAATCCTTCTATTGCGGAGGCCACAGAAATCGGTGGCGTAATAATGCCATCTGCCAGCAAAGTGGTAGCACCCAAAATGGTGGGGATTACCAGGTACTTGCTATATCGCCTTACAAGAGCATACAGAGAAAAAACTCCGCCCTCGCCCTGGTTATCTGCCCTTAGCGTAAGCCACACATATTTAACGGTAGTTTGAAAAACCAGTGTCCAAAAGATGAGGGAAATACCGCCATACACAAGCGTTTCATCTATTTTCTTTTCACCGATAATGGCTTTTAAAACATAGAGGGGGCTGGTACCGATATCACCATAAATAATTCCGAGGGCTATTAACAAAGAGGCTACCGTTACTTTATTTACACTGTTGTGGGAGGAGGTATTCATGATTGCAGAAATTAGAATTCAAAATAAATTCATAACCTGCAAGTGTTTTATAAAGATGATGGCAAACGGTATAAGGATTTTATAAAGAAGTTACAAAAACCGGTATCCAACGCCGCTTTGTGTAATAATATGCTGTGGTTGATTGGGATCATTTTCAATTTTCTTGCGTAACTGGGCTATAAAAACCCTGAGGTACTGCGATTCGTTTAAATAGCTGGGCCCCCAAATATTTTTTAATAAATGTTGATGGGTTAACACCCTGCCCTGGTTTTTTGCCAGCAGGGAAAGGAGGTTAAATTCGGTACTTGTTAATTTTACAACAACTCCATTTTTTTTTAACTGCATAGCTGCCAAATCTAGTTCCAGGTCGTTGCAATTAATAACCGGGTTTTGCTGCACATTAATAGCATCTCTTAAAACAGAACGAATTCTTGCCAGCAGTTCCCCTGTTCTGAATGGTTTTACGAGGTAATCATTAGCGCCATTGTCCAGAGCAGTAATAATGCTTTGTTCCTCATCCTGCACTGATAGTATCACTATAGGCTTCTGGTACCATTCCCTCAGTTTTTTTAATAGTATATGGCCGCTTTCATCCGGCAAGCCAAGATCAAGTAAAATAAGATCAGGTGGGTGATTTGCAGCAGCGGTGATGCCCTCCCTGGCAGTGGACGCTTCTGTTATTTTGAAGCCATTAGTGAGCAGGGTTATCTTTAGCAGTTTGCGAATTTGAGGCTCATCATCTATAATGAGTATTTCCGGGCTATTCATTTTTTAATTTGTTTATATAATTTGTTTCAGCAGGTATGGTAATAGTAAATCTTGCTCCACCACCCGGTATATTATCTAACACAATTTTTCCTTTGTGTACTTCAGTAAAACCTTTAACTATAGACAGTCCCAGTCCGGTTCCATTTACGAGGGTATTTTTTGAACGGTAAAATTTATCAAATACCAGGTTAATTTCAGAAGGGTCTAGGCCGTTGCCATTATCCTGCACCACCAACACAAGGCCTTCGCTGCTGAACTTGCTGTGTATTTGAATACTGCTTTCGGCCGGGGTATATAAATGGGCATTTATAATGAGGTTGTATAGTACTTGTTCCATCAGGCCTTCGTCTAGCTTACAAAGGGGCATTGGTTCCTCTACAATGATATTTACCTGCCTGTAACCGAGGTTTTCTTTAAGCCGGTTGAGTACAGCATATATCAGTTCATTCACATCGCACCAGTTTAGCTTTGCCTGTATATTGCCAGCCTCCAGCCGAGACATATTAAGCAGGTTTGCGACCTGTGTATTCAGCCGCAGCGATGCTTTGGAAATCTCTGCAAGCAAGTCTGCTTTTTCCGGTACAGATAACTGTCCACTATCTGCCTGCAAGTTGTCTGTAGCTGCAATAATGGTGGAAATTGGTGTGCGTAACTCATGCGAAAGCGAGTTGAGTAAAGTATTGTAGAGCTTTATGGTAACTTCTTTTTCTTCTTTTTTATTGGCTACCTTTTCAATTGCTCGTATTTTAAAAGTGAGTGCTGCATTTAAAAGAGCAATAATAAAATACATAAAAAACAGCAGTAAATCTTCTGCGTTTTCAATATGAAAAGTAAACTTTGGTGGGATAAAAAAAAAGTTCCACACCAATGCACTTACCACTGCAGCGAGCAATACTGGCAGTATATCAAAAAACATGGCAATTAAAGAAACGCTAACCAATAAGATGAGGGCCGCTACCTGGTAACCCAAAAAATTGGAGAATGCATAACACCCAGCTGCTATAAGCAATACAAAAAAAACACTGTAACCATATTGCAATGGCCTGGGTATTTTATTGAGGTTAAGTTTTTTCAATTTGCAATAAACTGTTTTCGTAAAAATATCTAAAAATTAAGATTGTGCTGAAGCTTTTTGGCTAGCTTCCTATGTGCAGGTTTCCTTCCCTGTTGCCACCTGTAGTTCCGCCTTGGTTCTGGTCTCCTGGAGCTTATCGCTCACATAATCATTTTTAAACTTTAAAAGTCTCTAATGCTGTCCAATAAATGACTTCACCAATTTACATGAATGATTTTTTTCAATCGGCAAATAGGTCTTTGTCCATAGCTTAAAAATGATGAAAGTTAGATGGAGGAAAAGAGAAAAAGGGCAGGTGCTTTATTTTAGACAAACTAGTCCGTGGAAATTCGAACCAAGGCAGCGTTTCATTTACACCAACTCAATCACGGTAATCTCCGGTAAAATACCCACCCTGCCGGGGTAGCCAATAAATCCAAAGCCGGGGTTAACATATAATTTCTGCTTTTCATTTTCGTAAAGGCCGCTCCACTGCTTGTATAAATATTGAACTGGGCTCCATTTAAAGCCGGGGATTTGCACGCCAAACTGCATACCATGGGTGTGGCCGCTCAGCATTAAATCTACGTCGGAATAATCGGGTATTACCTGTCCCTCCCAATGACTTGGGTCGTGGCTCATTAATATTTTAAAAGTAAATTCTTCTGTGCCTTTATGTGCCAGGTCCATTCGGCCGTGCTTTGGAAACCTTGCTTTGGTACTCCAGTTTTCAATGCCCAATAATGCTATTTTATCACCGCCTCTTTCCAATGCCACATGCTCATTCATTAGTAAACGCCACCCCATAATTTCGTAAAGCTGCTTCAGGTTTGCCATATTTTCTTCCTTGGTTATGCCGTCCCGGGGCCAGGTAGCATAATCTCCGTAATCATGATTACCCAGCGTAGAATAAATACCCATCGGGGCTTTCAGCAAACTGAAAATATGAACATACTCCTGCATTTCGCTCGCCATATCATTTACAAGATCCCCGGTAAATAAAATAATATCAGGCTTTTCATTCAGTATTTTTTCAACACCATGCCTCACCGCATCTGAGTCTGTAAAGCTGCCGGAATGAATATCACTTATGTGTACAATTTTTAGTCCTTTAAAGCCGGCGGGTAAATTTTCAAACGCAAGTTTATTTTTTTTGATGGCATAATTGTATTTGTTACCAAAGCCATATATCAGGCTTCCAAATAAAGTACCACCAGTTGCCAAACCTACCCAACTTAAAAACACAGACCGGCTGATACCGTCGCTTCCATCGTTTATTGCAGTTGCACTGCTACTTTGGAATTTTGAAACAGTCCAAACAAATAACCGCCGAACATCGTCAATGGCTATAAAAAAAATGATTGCAATTTTTGTAACAAATAAGCCAGCTACCATTGCAAACAAATAAGTTCGTATTATTTTTGGTATGGAAAGAGAATTGGAATAGCTTGAGAGAAGAAAGCATGTAATAAATAGTATGCTTAATCCAACATAAATGCCTTGAATGATTGTTTTGGTTCTGGTGCTTGAATTAGCACTAACTGCCTTAACGGCCTGAAATATATATAGATCGATTAATAAAATAATAACGATAAAAATAATTTGTCCCCAAATTGAGCGCATATGTAGTGTTTCCTTTTAGTGTGTGAAGATAAAATTAAATCAACTTAACAAATTGTTATTGATCTACATCTTAAAAAACAAGTAAACCTATAAATATCAGGCCCAGTTAATAAACTGATCTATTTGTTGGTTAATTACCTGAAAAGTGTTTTCATCGTGCAATTGACCATTCTCATCCATTAAACTGTTAATTACAGAAATAGGCAACAGGTTAGGCAGCACGGTTATTTTTAAATAATTTAAAACACCTGCCAAGTGTTCCATTCCCCTCAGGTTACCTGCCCTTCCTGTTGAAACACCCGTAAGCAAAGCTTTTTTATTGGCCCAAATGCCATTGGATTTGCTGGTATCTATCAACATTTTTAAAGCGCCGGGAAAACTGCCATTGTACTCTGGAGTAATAAACAGAAACTTACTTGTGGGAATTAGGAATTCGTTTTCGATTTTTTCGAATGCGGCATCTCTTACCAGCAAGTTAATGTTTGCCAGTGAAAGCAAGTTAGCTTCTATGCCCTTTTTTTGCAGCAGTTGCTGATATAATTTGGCGACTTTTAGGGTATTACTTCCAACTCGGTTTGTTCCGGATATAATGGTATACATGATGTCAGGCTAATTTTTTGATACTACAACTGTCGGCCCCGTTTGTTGCCATTTTTATGCCGAATCACAAAATTTGTCAGCTTGGCACTCAAATAAATACTCTTGCAAAATGATGTTGTTGGTATTTTGTATAAATAAGTTGCATTGCAAACAGTACCTTTGGCGGCATTTATAAAATACCTTACCGCAACCTGTTTAATGCCAAATGGCTACTTTAAAGTAAGTTTGCAACCTGTTTACCTAAGGTAAAAAACGACTAAAGATCTACAATTATTATGGCAAGAATTATTGGTATAGCCAATCAAAAGGGTGGAGTAGGTAAAACCACAACTGCCATCAATTTGGCAGCAAGTTTGGCAGTATTGGAATATAAAACACTACTGATAGACGCAGATCCACAGGCCAATAGTACCACAGGTACCGGTTTTGATTTGCACAATGTTACACAGAGTTTGTATGATTGTATGGTTAATGAAGTACTGGCAAAAGACGTTTTGTTAAAAACCGATGTGCCTTATCTCGACCTGATACCTTCTCACATAGACCTGGTTGGTGCAGAAATAGAAATGATTAATTATCCCAACAGGGAAGGGGTTTTAAAAAGAATAATTGAACCAATTGCAGCTGATTACGATTTTATAATTATTGATTGTTCCCCATCGCTCGGTCTTATTACGGTAAATGCGCTGGTAGCATCTAATAGCGTAGCCATACCGGTACAAACGGAATTTTTTGCTTTGGAAGGATTGGGTAAATTATTGAATACCATTAAAATTGTGCAAAACAGGCTTAATCCCGATTTGCAGATTGAAGGTATTTTAATGACCATGTATGATGGCCGTTTACGTTTATGTAACCAGGTAGTGGCGGAGGTAAGAAGGCATTTTGAAGAGTTGGTATTCAGTAGTATGATCCACCGCAATACCCGCCTTAGCGAAGCGCCCAGCTTTGGCAAGCCGGTAATTTTGTATGATGCTGATAGTAAAGGCTCCATCAATTATTTAAACCTGGCAAAAGAAATTTTGCAAAAAAATAATATGACAAAAATTAAACAGGACGATAAAGTAATAAGCTAGTTTAATGAAGTGCTAATATGCCAGTTGTTGAATTGTTTCTAAATAAAAACTCATCAATTTTTAATATCGCTTAATTAGACTAATAGCTAATGAGCCAATCAGCCAATATAAATATGACCGCTCCAAATAAAAAAGATGCACTAGGTAAGGGAATACGGAGCCTGCTGCAAAATATCGATGCCGATTTAAAAAGTACATCCGGCAATTTAAAAACAGAAGTTGTTGAAAAAACCACGTCCTCCAACAGGGTGGCGCTTGATCAGATTGAAATCAATCCTAAACAACCCCGGAAAGATTTTGATGAAACAGCGTTGAGCGAACTGGCAGCGTCTCTTAAAATTCATGATGTAATTCAGCCACTAACGGTGAGCAGGATGCCTAGTGGAAAATTTAGGCTTATTGCAGGCGAACGCCGCTTTAGGGCTGCAAAAATTGCTGGTCTAAAAGATGTGCCTGTTTATGTAAGACAAGCCAACGATGCAGAATTATTGGAGTTGGCACTGCTGGAAAACTTACAGCGTGAAAACCTTAATTCAATTGAAATAGCGTTGAGCTACAAGCGCCTTATGGATGAGTTGGACTACACACAGGAGCAGGTGGCGGAGCGTATGGGTAAGGAAAGAAGTACCGTAACTAATTATATTCGCCTGCTAAAATTACCACCGGATATTCAGGTAGCGGTACGTACGGGTGTAATCACCATGGGCCATGCAAGGGCGTTAATAAATGTGGATGTAGTAGATAAGCAACTTTTTATTTTTGCCGAAATTAAAAATAAAAATTTATCGGTAAGGCAAACAGAAGACCTGGTGCGTAAAATATATACCGGCGGGCTGGCTGTTAAAAATTCGGTAAAGGCCCAGCTGCCGGCCGCATTTAAAAAGATTGAAGATAACTTAGCCTCCCAGTTTAGCACCAAAGTAAAGCTGGCTCACAATAAAAAAGGCTTTGGTTCGGTAACGTTTGAATATTATTCATTAGAAGAACTGAACGGCCTGTTAGACAAATTGAATATCAAAGTAAGTTGATGCAAAAAGTATTGTTTACAAGTCTCTTGTTTTTTTTTAGTGCTATTGGTAGCCTTGCGATAGCCCAGGTAAAGATTGTTGATAGTTTACCGGTAGCTAAAGACACTATCAAAAAAAAAACAGCCAGATATTTTAATCCTCATACGGCTACTATACGTTCTGCCATATTGCCGGGGTTAGGCCAGGTTTACAACAGAAAATACTGGAAAGTCCCTATCGTATATGGCGCTTTGGGCACAACTGCTGCTATCTATCTTTATAATATTGATACCTATAGATCACTCAAGCAGGCATTCATTTATATCACTGATACAATACCTGCAAATAACGTATTGATAGATCCAAGATTTAGCAACTTGTCTCCAACAGCCATCCGCAGTTACCGGGATAGTTTTAGACAGAATATTGATTATGCGGTTCTTTTTTTTCTTTTATTTTGGGGATTGAATGTAGTAGATGCAGCGGTGGATGCACACTTAAAAGCATTTGATGTAAATGATAATTTAAGCCTGCAAATAAAGCCTGGACACAGTTTGATGGCCAACACCAATGGCATAAGCCTGGTATTAAATATTGGTAAAAGAAATAGTTCAAAATAAGGTGGCGTATTTCAACAATAGATCAATTTAATTTTGTCTTGCAAAAAAATAATAAATCACCACAATGAATATTGCATTAATTGGGTATGGTAAAATGGGCAAAGCTATAGAAACCATTGCTGTTGAAAGAGGCCACACAGTACGTCTTAAAATTGATATCAGTAACCTTGATCAATTTACTACAGCCAACCTTCAGCAATGCGATGTGGCCATTGAATTTACAGGCCCGGACACCGCTGCTGAAAATATTACCCGTTGCCTCAACGCAAGTGTGCCGGTAGTTTGTGGCAGCACCGGTTGGCTGCACCAGTTAGAAACTGTTACACAGCTTTGTAAGGAAGTTGATGGTGCGCTTTTATACGCCAGCAATTTCAGCATTGGCGTTAATCTTTTTTTTGAATTGAACGAGTACCTTGCCAGGCTAATGAACAATTACCCGGGTTACGATGTAAGTATAGAAGAGATGCATCATACACAAAAAAAGGATGCTCCTAGCGGCACTGCAATCAGCATTGCAGATCAACTGCTAAAAATTAATTTGCATAAGGAAAAATGGGTAAACCGGGAGGCAGCAAGCCCCGAAGAGCTTTCCATTATTAGTAAAAGAATAGATCCTGCTGCTGGTACGCACAGTGTAAAGTACAGCTCAGCAATAGATGATATTGAAATCATCCACACAGCCCATAACAGGCAGGGCTTTGCAACAGGCGCCGTATTGGCTGCTGAATTTATTCAGCATAAGAAAGGTATTTATGGAATGAAAGATGTGTTAGGTTTATCTAAATAGAATGCAGCAGTAATGGTAATTTTTTCGATAGACTATTTCTTCTGCCATGATAACTGTTGTTAAATTAATATGGGATTTTTATAAACAAGCTGTTTATCAATTTAATCGTTCATTCAAATTCCGGTAAACGCAATACAATAATTTAATCTATGAATGACTAACTTACTGTATGAATAATTGGTAAATTGCACCACTGTTTTAGTTATTTTTCTTTTAAATATTTCCTACATGAACATTGCGATTGTATGCTATCCCACTTTTGGCGGAAGCGGTGTATTGGCTACAGAACTGGGTAAAGCGCTTGCAGATAAAGGGCATAATATTCACTTTATCACGTACCAGCAGCCTGTAAGATTAAGTGGGTTTAAGGCCAATGTATTTTATCACGAAGTGAGAGTACCCACCTATCCGTTGTTTGATTTCCCGCCCTATGAAACGGCTTTGGCAAGCACAATGGTTGATGTAATTTCTAATAATGATATTGAACTGTTGCATGTACATTATGCAATACCTCACGCTTCTGCAGCATATATGGCAAAGCAAATTCTTGCCAAGGAAGGAAAGCGAATTCCTGTAATAACAACCCTGCATGGTACGGATATTACGTTGGTTGGCAGGGATAAAACCTACCGGCCTGTGGTTACTTTTTCTATGATGGAAAGTGATGTTCTTACGGCAGTTTCTCAAAACTTAAAAGAAGAAACCTATCGGAATTTTGATATAAAAAAAGATATTGAGGTTATCCATAATTTTGTTGATGTAAAACGGTTTAATAAAAAGCCGGTAGATGCATTTAAAAAGTTGTTGGCACCTAAAGGAGAAAAAATAATAGTACATGCTTCAAATTTTAGAAAGGTAAAAAGGGTAGAAGATGTAATCAATACTTTCTTATTAATCAACAAAGAAATACCAGCTACTTTGGTGTTAATTGGCGATGGTCCGGAAAGACCTTTTGCAGAATCCCTCTGCAGGGATTGTGTTACCAATCACCAGATTAAATTTTTAGGTAAACAGGAGCAGATGGAAGATATTTTGCCGTTGGCTGATTTGTTTTTACTAACAAGTGAATATGAAAGTTTTGGGTTGGCTGCGTTGGAAGCAATGGCTGCTGAAGTGCCTGTAATATCTACCAATGCAGGTGGGTTGCCCGAAATAAACATCAATGGCTACTCAGGCTATATGAGCAATGTTGGCGATGTGGATGACATGTGTAAAAATGCACTGGCGATATTGAAAGACAAACCCACCCACGATCTTTTTAAAGCCAATGCACTTGCACAGGCAAAAAAGTTTGATATTTCAAATATAGTACCCATGTACGAAAAATTATATCAAGGGCTTTTATAAGTCTTAACGTGGCTTAAGCCATGCTTCGGGGTTAAGCTCACTATTATCTTTACTTATCATTAAATCTACTGCTCCAACGCCATCCAGGTTGGCAGCTACTTTACCAATTACTTGACCAACACTTACCTTTTGTCCTTTGGTTAAATTTACGCCGGATATATTGCTATAGCCAGTAAAATACCTGCCATGTTTTATTACCACCAATTGCAAGTCGTCGTAGTTATTTATCATTTGTACTTCACCTTCAAAAATTGCTTTTACAGATGTTCCAATTTCGCTTCCTATCGAAATACCCTGGCTGTTTACCTCTACATTATTAGCCAATTTGTTTAACCCAAAATGAAGTATAATATAGCCGCCACTAACTGGCCATGGCAGGTTTCGTCGGTTGCGTTCAAAACCAGCGTTTATATTAATATCAGCATCTGTAGGCAACAAAACATTTTCTGGCTTTGCTGAAGTGGCTGTTGTTTTTCTTATTTTGGTAGTTGTTTTTTTTGTTGCAGTTGCGTCATCAGGCTTGTTGTTTTTAGCGGCTTTAATCTCGGCCTCATTGTTCCTTCGTTCTTCGGAAGCCTTATTTGCTGCAACTTTCCGGGCTTCATCATTGGCCCTTTTTATGGCAAGTGCAAAAGCATTATTTACTTTCATCATTTGCTTTTTCTTTGCGGCAATCTGGTTGCTTAATTCTTTACCCTGGGCTTTTAATTTGGCTACGATGGCAGCCTTTTCATCTTGCTGAGTCTGCAATGCACTTACTTCTTTACTCTGTATTTGCAATACGGTATTTTTCTTTTGTTTATTTCCACTCAACTCATCAATGCGTCCTTTTAATAATGCCTGGGTCCGTAAAATATTCTCACCCTGCATTTCACGATAGTTCCTGTAGCTTTTTAGATAGTTTATTCGTTTAATGGCATCATTAAAACCAGGGGCAGAGAAGATAAAATTTAAAAAATCGGAGTTGCTCCTGTTTTTATAAGAATACACCATGCTTTTAGTATACTCCTGTTTTAGTGTATCCAGCAGTAATTGTAGTTTGGTAACATCCTTTTGCGATTTGTAAATTGTATTATCCATCAGGTTTATTTCCCTGCTGATATTTTCAATTACGTTTTCCTGTATGTCCAGTTTGTGGTTGATGTGGGCTAGTGTGCTCAGGTTTTCCCGGGTAGATTTTTTATTGCTGTTCAGCAATTCCTCCGCCTGCTCTAATTCTTTTTTTAGTTGCTGCCGTTGGCGCTCAAGGTCCTGCTGCTCTTTAGAGGCTGGCGTTTGTGCATTTACCACAGCCATTGAAAGACATAAAAAAAAGCAGGTTACTATTATTTTAATCATTCGCTCAGTTTAGAGTTTAGCAAAAATGTACTTCTCTTTGCTTTTAATAATGGTAATATGATATCCCGGTTTTATGTCAGGCTTATAGAATAAATAGCCGAAATATAAGTTCGATAAAAATAAGGATTACCGGCGTTTAAAATTAGACGGGATATTAAAAACTGCCTGTAATTCTTTGTTAAACTCGTATTGTTTATAATTCATTTGAATGTCCAGTTTGTTTTTTTCTGAGACTGTTATTTCTCTGTATGTTGAAAAATTTACGCCGGTTTTATTTTCATAATCACCATAAGTTATATCCGCAGTTCGGTTCCGGTTAAAATCAAGGTCGTCTAATTTGCTATGCAATAACACGTGACCGATTTTATGTAAGGTTAGCAAGTGTTTAAAATTAAGGCTAACTATCCCCAGCAAAGTGCCCGACTCTTTTTCTTTGTAAGAGACTACACTGTCGTTAAAAAAAATGGGATTGCCTATCAGTAAATCCTGCAGTGTTTTAAAATCGAAAGGTATTTGCGTTACTTCCTGTAAATAATCAATAGATCGATACTGAACTTCTTTGTTAATTTTATCCAATACAAAAACACTGTCCTTGTTAATTAATACCCTGAAAGCTTCAATATTAAAAACGGTTGCATAACCGGATATCCAGATTAAACTGTCTTTAAATATTCTTACATAGGCCGTTATATTGGGTTGCTTGCCATGCGAATCCTGGTACTCAACTTTTATTTTTGCATTAAAAGTTTTAAAGTTGATTTGGTTCGTCTTAATATCTTCTAAGGTTGCTCTTATTATTGCAAGTGAATCTAGTTCAGATTGATTGGTAATGTTTACAGCTGTACTGTCTTTCTTTACAATGGCAGCTTGTATTTTTTTTGTCGACTTACAACTTACCAATATCGATAAACAAACCAATACAAAAACATGCAGCCAAACTATTATTATTCTATTTTTTATTCTCATGCTTTTATTTACTTTACTGCTTTCCTGTATGGCCAAATCCCCCTTCGCCTCTTCCGGTAACACTAATGGCAGTTACTGGATTTAGTTGGGCTTTTGCTACTTTACCTATTACCATCTGGGCAATGCGGTCTCCGTGGCGCAATGTTTGTGATTCGCTGCTTAGGTTAATTAATATCACTTTTATTTCACCCCTGTAATCGCTGTCAATGGTGCCTGGTGAATTGAGGCAGGTGATACCTTGTTTAATTGCCAGGCCACTGCGTGGGCGCACCTGGGCTTCGTACCCTTCTGGTAATTCGATAAATAAACCTGTTGGAATAAGACTTCGCTCCAAGGGCTGCAACACAACAGCTTCCGAAAGGTTTGCCCTTATATCCATGCCGGCAGATCCTGCAGTTGCATAAGCCGGCAATTCATTTGCGGATGTGTTAACTATACTAATTTCAACATTTTCCATGGCGGCAAAGTTAATGATGTGAACAGCAACATAACGCCTGAAATTTTGTAGCAGGCTGATTTTTTAGTATTTTATAAGTAAAAGTGTAGCGTAGGCTACCAGTCCTTCTTCTCTGCCTACAAAACCCATTTTTTCGGTAGTGGTGGCTTTAATTGAAACATCGCTGTTTTGTAATAAAAGGATGGAGGCTATTGCCGATTGCATGGCTGGGATGTAATCTTTTATTTTGGGAGCTTGCAGGCAAAGCGTACTATCAATATTTACAATGCGGTATCCTTGCTGTTGAATCAGCTCATACGACTGTTGTAATAGTATCTTGCTATCTATGTTTTTTAATGCAGCATCTGTATCCGGAAAATGTACACCAATATCGCCGAGGCAAGCAGCCCCGAGCATGGCATCGCAAATAGCATGTAACAACACATCCGCATCACTATGGCCAAGCGCTCCTTTGCTGTGCGGTATTTTAACACCCCCCAGCCAAAATTCCCTGTCTTCAATCAATTGGTGATAATCTACTCCAAAGCCTATTCGTAGGTTCATGTTTTTTTTGTGCAAATGTACAGTACTACACATAAAAAAACGCCTCTGTTCAAGGCGTTGTATTTTAAAATGACTTATCTGATTTTATTTTGAAGCTTCACCACCACTACCTCCATCAAAATCAAATACCAACGTAAAACGAAGCGTATTGGACAAAGGATTGCGGTTAACACCATTGCCAGAAGGCAACAGGTAAGAAAAATTTAATCCAAAAGTATTGTACTTTAAACCGGCCCCTAAAGTGAAATATTGCCTGTTTCCTTTAAGTGCGTTTTCGTAAAAATAGCCTGCTCTAAAAGCGAATTGATTTTGGTACCAAAATTCGGCTCCTAAGGATGCTTGTACTTCCTTTAACTCTTCGGAAAAACCACCCGGTGCATCTCCAAACGACTTAAACCAACTGCTTACCACACTTTGGTTGCGGTAGTTGTTTAAATTTATAGTATCCTGTGCTGTGCCACCGCCACCAGCATCGGTACTAAAACTTGGTGGTGTAGGTACAAGTAGTTTATTAATATCAAATGCAAAAGTTACTTTGCTATTTTCATCAAACGCTTTGGTATAGGCAACCCCTAAACCAAGGTTAGCAGGGATATAATCCTTTTGTGTAGCATCGTTTGTATAGGAAATTTTAGACCCCAGGTTAGTGATGGCAACACCATAGTTAAAACCTGATCCATCAGCACTGGTATTTGTATGAAATAAACTTATATCACCTGCAACAGCGCTGGCAGCTTTATACACTTGTCCGTTAAAAGTATTGTTGCCTGCTAAATTTGAATTTATATAACGCAGTGCAATACCCAACGAAAGTTTCTCTGATAATTTTCTGGAATAGCCTGCATCAAATGAAAACTCACGGGGGCGAAAAAGGCTCAAATCGTTACCAAGGTTATCGGTAAATTGAATATTGCCTAAGTTAAAATAGCGCATAGAAGCAGATACAGCTTCATCATCACTTATTTTGTAATATCCGGTAAGAGCAGCAAGGTATACATCATTCAATCCAAGATCTTTTAACCAGGGTGTGTAGGTTACTGCGATAGCACCTTTATTTGTAAGAAAAGCTGTTTTGGCTAAGTTCCAAAATGCAGAGTTAGCATCAGGTGGTGTTGCAACTCCCACATCTCCCATACCGCCGCTACGGGCATCGGGTGATATTCTTAAGAAGGGAACAGCAGAAGTTACTACATTAATTCTTTGGGGTACTGATTGTGCTATAAGTCCGCTGGTTGCACCTCCCAGTAATAATACCAAGGCAGCTACATAAATAGTTACTTTTTTCATTCGTTATTGTCTTGTTTATGTATACTTCCAGTCTATAAGCTAACAATTTTTTGTAGATTAGGCTGTAAAAGTAAAGGGTTTTGTTTAAAAGAACAATTAAGATGTTTTTAAATGATAATAACTTAAAACACCCTGTTGCTTTGTTTAATTAGAATCTTTTAAGTGCATTATTTAAAAAATGCTGTTCGCTAAGATTTAATATTTTAAACGATTCATACCTCTTTTTATTGTTGATTTAATCGGCAACAAAAATGGTATTTGAGCCTTTAAATTTCCAAAAACGCTAAGGTTGTTTGTTACAGCAAATGATTATTTGTTGGTAGTAGTGACATCTTATTTTACAGAAATAATTTAGCATTCAAAAATTTCTTTTATTTTTTTTGAAAAAATATCTGCTAATTTTTAGCTAATTCTTATAAAATAATACGGGCCGGGATTTGCTTTTGGGCTAAAGTCTCTATATTCGCAATTGTATATCCCCAAATCAATAACACAATATACAAGAAAACCTTTCGTTAACACATTTGCAAAACGAATGAATATGCAAAAACACTTTTCTCTAAAGAATCTGATTATCCTTGTGGCTTTTTCCGTATCCCTGGTATCCTGTAAAAACAGTAAAAAAGGCGGCAAAAGTGGTAAATCATCCGTTACCGGGTGGAACTACGATGACAAGAACATGGGCAATTACCATGTAAATAAAATGAAATACCCCAAAGCCGGTCCGGGCTTAATTTTTGTGCAGGGCGGCACATTTGTGATGGGCGCTAAAGATGAAGACATCATGGGCGACTGGAACAACGTACCACGCCGTGTAACCGTGCCATCATTTTTTGTTGATGAAACAGAAGTAGCCAATGTTCATTATCGTGAATATGTTTACTGGTTAGAAAACACTTTTAGTGGTGATACTACCGTTTTAAAAGGAGCTTTACCTGATACGCTTTGCTGGCGCCAGGAGCTGGCTTATAATGAGCCTTATGTTGATTATTATTTCAGGTATCCTGCTTATAATTACTATCCTGTAGTTGGTGTAAACTGGTTACAAGCCAAAGATTTTTGTATCTGGAGGACAGACAGGGTAAATGAATTGAACCTGATGGAGAAAGGATATTTAAAAAAAGATTTTGCCAAAAAAGAAATGAAAGGAGGAGGAGCTGAGGGCTCTTTCAATACCGAATCATATTTATTGAACCCGGAATTAATTCAAGGCAGAAGTAAGCCAAAGAAATCTCAATTTAGAGATGTAAGTGGCAAA
>JANYCA010000069.1 GCA_025360525.1 Chitinophagaceae bacterium
GGGATTTAGGGGGCTAGGTGCACATCCACCGCCACATTCATCCCCGGCCTCAATTGATTTACCATCGAATCGTTGGCCTTATTAAATTCAATCTTAGCAGGCAAACGTTGCACCACTTTTACAAAATTGCCGCTGGCATTATCCGGTGGCAGCAATGCAAATCTCGATCCTGTAGCCGGAGAAAAAGATGTTAATATCGCTTCAAAAGGATGATCCGGAAATGCATCTGCAAGTACCGTCACTTTTTGCCCGATCCTCATTTTTTCAAACTGCGTTTCTTTAAAATTTGCAACTACCCAAATTTCATTGCTCAATACAATGCTGAATACACTTTGTCCCGGCTGTAAAAACTGGCCTTCCTGGATAGTAACTTTAGATACCATTCCCGATTCCTGTGCAACAATTACGGCATAAGAAAGATTCAATTTAGCTTCGGCAATTTCCACTTCCCGTTGTTTAATAGTGGCGTTGGCCACCGCAATTTGTGAGGATGTTGCATTGCTTTGCGATGTAACGGCATTGGTTTGTTGCGATACCTGGTTTTTTTGAGACACTAATATCTGCAGTTGTTTTTCTGCCAGTTGTTTGGCTGCTTCTGCCTGCTCAAATTGTTGTTGTGTAACAGAATGATCTTTTATTAAATTTTGATAACGGTCGTAGTCCTTTGTAGTTCTGCCAACATTTATTTTAGCTGCCTCAATTTGTGCATCGGCAGTAGATACCCCGGCTTGTGTGCTGGCGATCGTTGCCTTACTTGCATTGGTAGTTGCCTGTGCCACGGCTAAATTCGTTTGGGCAGTTGCCAAAGCTGCCTCTGCCTGTAATACTTTTAATGCAAGGTCCTTGTCATCTAATATTACCAGCGTATCACCCTTTGTTACCTGCTGGTTATCTTTTACCAACACGGCTTTTATATAGCCGGCCACTCTTGGAATTACGGGGCTAATGTTGGCTTCAATTTGTGCATCATCGGTTTCCTCGTGGTGTTGACTGTGATTGTATTTACTTAATCCAAACCACCCGCCACCTATCAGCAGCACCACTAAAACAATTATAAATGCTTTGCTACTTTTTTTGGGGGGTGTTGTTGGTGGAGTTGTTTGTTCCATACTGTAAAATTTTATTATTGGTAGTTGATTGATTATTGTAATGAGCCTGTTAATTGTAATAATTTATTGTAAGCCAAAAATGAATCTGCCTTTGAGTTGGTTACACTTAATTTGGTTTGCAACAATGCCACATCTGCATCCAGCAACTCTGTTGTGGTAGCAAGTGAATTGTCGTATTTGTTTTTGGTAACCCGATAATTTTCTGTTGCCTGCAATACCGATTTTTCGTAGACTTCTATTTTTTTAACGCTCACCAAATAAGCCTGGTATGCCTGGTTTATTTGCTGGCGTATGTTATCGTTCAATTGTTCTTCATTCAGTTGCAATTGCTTCACTTTTATTTGTGCCTGCTGAATTTTAGTATTGGTTTTCCATAAAGATGATAAATCGTATTTTATACCCAGGCCAATATTTACTGCATTGGTAATGGTAACAAAGCCAGGAATAGCAGCTGCAATGTAGCCACCTGTAAATGCGATGGAAGGATAATAATTACTTTTTACCGTATTAATTTCAACACCGGCTGCTTTTTTACGAAACTGTAAGGCGCCTATATCTTTTCTGTTTTGCAAAGCTTCAGCTTCGTATTCTGCCAAAGTTTTTACGGAAGTTGGCAAAGCCAATCCGCTTCTATCGGGTATCAAATCAGTTTGTTCGGCAAGCCCCATCATCAGGTTCATATTTACACTGGCAATTTTATAGTTGCTTTCTGCATCCAGCAATGCCAGTTCAATATTTGAAGACTGGAGTTCTGCCTTCATTAAATCATTCCTGGGCAGTAGTCCGTTTTTCTCCAAATTTGTAAAATCCTTCACCCGCTGCAGCGATTGAGCAAGATTTTCTTTCACAAGCCCAATAGCCGTGTATGCTTTAAATAAATTAATACAGGCATATACCACATTCAAAACAACCTGGTCTCTGTTGATTTCCGCATCCAGTTTTATAGCTTCTTCCAAATATTTTGCAGATTCAATACCATACTTTAATCTGCCTCCTGTATAGATAGGCACCGATACGCTTGCCGCTCCATAAATCACCTGGTTTACTTTAGGCGTACTACCTGTCCTGTTCCCAGTGTCACTACCTGCTTGTAAGTTAATGTTGGGCTGAAAAGGCAAATACAGATAAGAGGCCGTAACACCAGCTTCCGGCAACTTTTTTTCGTAGGCTTCTTTTACAGCCAATGTTGCGGCTTCAATTTTAGTTTTATCCGACTGCAACGTTTTACTGTAGGCCAGCGTAAGATCAATAGCTTCCTTTAAAGTAATGGTTCTGCTTTGCTGGGCTATCAGTGTTTGTACGCTGATGATACCTGCAATTATGAATAATAATTTATGCTTCATTGGTGAGTATTGCTTTGAACAATGTTTTTATATGTGTACTTAATTTTTTCTTCAATTGGTTTTCATATTCTTCGTTGCTAAGCAATTGGCTATTGGTAAACTCCCTGTAATGTTCTTTGCTAATGATAGATTGCCAAACGGTGCCCAGCAGGGTATTTAACATCAAAACCACATCTACCTTTTTCTTAAAAAACCCTTTTTGCTGACCCTCTTTTATTATCTCCGATATTAATTCTGCATTGCGGACTTTAAGCTGTTTTACCGTCTGCAAAATAGCCGGGTTTTTATTAGTCAGTTGCTCGCTGATCATTATTCGGTAAAAGTGCTGACTGTGCATAACCCTTTCAATATGCTCATCTATCAACGTGTACATTTTTTCAAATGGTAGCAGGCTTTCATCCTTTAATAATGCCTCTACCCTCATTTGTACCTTTCCGATTTTAGCTTCAAAAACGGCTTCCATCAATTTTTCTTTGGAGCCAAAATAATAGGAGATCATTGCCACATTGATACCGGCTTCTTCTGCTATATCTCTCACAGAAGTAGCATCAAAACCTTTTTGTGCAAACAGCCGCTCGGATGTTTCAATGATTTGCAACTGCTTTTCATTAAAATCTATCATATGTTTAATTTAAGTTGACAAAGTTAAACAGTTGTTTAATATTAATCAAACATTTGTTTAACTTTTTCTATTCCCTTTTGGTTTTTGTAGCCTTGCCCACCTTTTATTGGGTGTACATAAATTGCCGGTGGCTATTGTCCGGCAACAGCAAAGGCAGGCCACGGTGGTGGGTGTCCACAACTGTCCATTAACCCACTGCCGCCAGCCTTTTTGCAGTTCAATTACTTTATCTGCCAAGTCACGTAAAAGTTAACAAAGGTATTTTTGCAACAATTAAAGCATCCAACCAGGAGTAGTTTTACTATGCCATATTGAGTCCTGCCCCATAAAACATTTTATCTTTACCTTGCATCAATACCAGAAGAGCTTAAAAACCCGCTACAATGAACTCAATAATACAAATACTACGAAGCAGTTTACCAACACTCAAAGCAAAATACCCGTTGTTGTCGTTGGGTATATTTGGCTCATATAGCCGAGGAGAAGAAACACCCACCAGCGATTTAGATGTGCTTTACGAAGCATTGCCCGATACTTTTTTAGACCTACACCAGTATTTAGGTTTGCAACGAGACCTTGCAGCAATAACACATTTAAAAATAGATTTGGTAAACAAAAAGAAGATGAACGAAGTGATTTGGCTAAACGCACAACACAATGTGATATATGTATAACTCAAGGAATATATTCTACCTTGTTTCTGCCATTGCAGCAGCCGAAAAAGCGATGCACTATACGCAACAATTTACATCAGCAGTTGAATTTTTAGAAGCCAATGAGCAAATGCCTTTTAATGCTACAAAAACCTTGCTGATAGCAATTGGCGAAGAAGTAAAAAAGACTGATAAACAATTATTACAAACAAACTCAAGTATGGAATGGCAAAATATTGCCGATATGCGTAACGTACTGGCCCACGATTATAGAGGCATTGATGAAGATATTGTATTTAAAGTAGTAAAAGTTGAGCTACCAAAACTTACATTAGCTTTAATTCAATTACTACAAATGTTTCCAAGAAGCGAAGTAACCGAGATATTAACAACCAAAAAATACCAGCACTTACAAAAAATGATGTTTTAGAACGAGTAAAATTAATTTCTTCCTTTATTAATTCCTTGTGAAGCACCCGCAGTTACCATTTTACCAAAAAAATAAAATCTATCAAAAAAATATTTTTTTCATGCGGCTGTGGGCGTCCCCTCATCTTTCTTTAACACCACTACAGTATCTGTGGTCGGTGGCCCACCACCCACAGTACGTAAATAATTAGCTGCAATTTTAAATGCTTCCCTTTTATTTTTACAAAAAATCTTTTAATTAGATTTGAAAAAAATTGCTATGTCATTTCAAAACAAAACAGTCCTCATCACAGGTGCCTCAAGAGGCATTGGTAAAGCCATTGGTCTTAAGCTGGCCGCAGCAGGTGCCAACATTGTAATTGCCAGTAAAAGCATTGAAGAAAACCCTAAACTCGGTGGCACTATTTTTTCTGCCGCTGCCGAAATGGAAGCCGCAGGTGGAAAAGCCCTTGCCGTGCAATGCGATATTCGTTTTGAAGATCAGATTGATAATGTAATAACTAAAGCAATTGAAACCTTTGGTGGTATTGATATTGTTATTAACAACGCCTCAGCTATCAACCTTACCACAACAGAAAAAACCGAACCCAAGCGTTTTGATTTGATGTACGACATTAATGTTAGGGGAACTTTTATGGTAAGCCGGGCCTGCATACCGTATCTTAAAAAATCTACCAATGCGCATATCCTCAACCTGTCGCCACCCATTAATATGGATATGAAATGGTTTGCCAATCACCTTGCCTACACCATCAGTAAATACAACATGACCATGATTGCGCTGGGCCTGGCAGCCGAATTGGAAAAGTACCAGGTGGCCGCCAACACGCTATGGCCACGAACCACCATTGCCACTGCTGCGGTAAATAATTTATTGGGTGGGCAAATGCTGATGAACATGAGCCGTACAACCGATATAATGGCGGATGCCGCATTTTATATTTTGTCCAAATCATCCATTACCTGTACCGGCAATTCTTTTATAGACGAGCAGGTACTTGCAAGCGAAGGCATTACCGATTTAAATAAGTATTCTGTAGTTGCGGGGGCGCAACTTTATACCGATCTTTTCGTTTAAAATTTTTGTTAACAAAAACCCAAATAATTTTTTCTTTTGATAAACGGTAACAAATTGTATGGGGCCTACGTTTAGTTTCGTAGCCGAAAATAAAACGAATGTTTTCGGTTGAAATCAAACTGTGTACTTCATGAACTTTTTACCATTAAAAGCAACCTGCATTTGCCTGCTGTTTTTTTTATCGGCTTTTTGCCAGATTGAGAAAAAATCTATTTCGGCAAAACGAATTAGCAGCACAATTGCTGTAGACGGAAATTTAACTGACGCTGCATGGAAAGATGCTGCTGTTGCTACCAATTTTATTGCGCTAAAACCTACTCCTTTTCAACCTGAAATTGCTGACAATACATCAGAGGTTTACTTTTTGTACAACGACGAGGGTGTTTACATTGGAGGTTATTTTCATGAAAAAAACAAAGACAGCATTGCAGCAGAACTGGTAGGCAGGGATGGCTTTGGAAACAATGATTTTGTGGGTATTGTTTTAGATACTTATTATGATAAATTAAACGGCTTTGAATATTTTACTACGCCATTAGGCGAACAATTTGATGCAAAACAATCTCCCAATACCAATGGCGATAATGAAGATTTTAGCTGGAATGCGGTTTGGAAGAGTGCCTCAAAAATCCATAGCGACGGCTGGTCTTTTGAAATATTTTTACCCTATGCTGCCATCCGTTTTGGCAATAAAAAAGTACAGGACTGGGGATTAAATATTATACGAAACAGGCAAAAAAGTGGCCAGCAATTATTCTGGCAAAGTATTGATCCCAATGTAAACGGGTTTTTAACCCAGGAGGGTATGCTTAAAGGTTTGCAGGATATTAAACCGCCTCTGCGTTTGCAATTTTCCCCCTATTTTTCCACCTACCAGAATCACGATGATAATGCAACCGGCGCTGTCTCTAAAAGCAGCAGCAGCTTTAATGGTGGCATGGATGTTAAATATGGCATCAACCAGGCCTTTACACTAGATATGACACTGATCCCGGATTTTGGACAGGTACAAACCGATAATCGCATATTGAATTTATCTCCATTTGAACAAAAATTTGCAGAGAACAGAACTTTTTTTACGGAAGGTTCTGATTTATTTGGTAAGGGTAATTTATTTTACAGCAGGCGCATTGGAAGGGTAGATGACGGACCGCTGCATTATTACGAAACAGGCGATGCCGGAACACAGGTAAACGACCACGAATTTGTAAAAACCAATCCTAAGCAGGTAAAATTAGTGAATGCAACAAAAATAAGCGGACGAACACAAAAAGGTTTAGGTATCGGAATTCTTAATGCCATAACAAAACCACAATATGCTATAATAGAAAATACCCGCAACGGCACCCAACGAAAATACGAAACAGATCCTCTTACCAATTACAACGTAATGGTGCTTGATCAAACTTTAAAAAACAACAGCAGTGTTTCTCTGGTAAACACCAATGTATGGCGCAGTGGCAAAGATTACGATGCCAATGTAACCTCCGCTTTATTTGATTTAAACAACAAAAAAAATTCATGGAATGTTGGCGGCAATGTTAGCATTAGTAATTTGGTTGGTATTAATAATAAAACCGTTACCGGCTATGCCCATTCTTTCTATTTTGGTAAAACCAGTGGTCGTTTTAATTTCCAGATATTCCAGGATTTATCCAACAGTAAGTACGATAAAAGTGACCTTGGTTATTTTACTAATAACAACTCCATGGAGCAGGGTGTGTGGGCAGGGTACAACTTTACAAAACCAACTAAATGGTATAACCGTTTAAGACTTAACGGAAGTTTTTGGTACAGCCGACTGGTTTCGCCAATAGATATACTAAAGAGGAGTGACTACATGTATCAAAATGCCGGGCTTAACTTAAGAAGTAATGCACAACTTAAAAATTTGTGGTGGGTTGGCGCCAATGTTAATGCGGGAGCTGCCAATCATGATTTTTATGAAGCAAGAGTACCCGGAAGGGTTTTTAATAATAAAGGCAGAATTAATCTATATACATTTTGGAATAGTAATGAAGCAAAACAGCTGTCGTGGGGCGGTAACTTTTTTACGGGCACTGGGGGCGTTTTTAACAGAACAAGTTTAGGGTACGGCCTCAATGGTAAAATCAGGTTTAACAGTAAGTTTTCCATCGACAATGCTGTTAGCATCGAGAACCATAAAAACAGCGCCGGGTGGGCTGCTACCATCAGCGGTGGTTTACAGCCCGACACAGTAATTTTTTCCAAAAGGGCGCTTGCCACCGTTGAAAATATTTTAAACCTCAAATACAATTTCAACAACCGCATGGGGCTTACCCTAAGGGCAAGACATTATTGGAGCAAAGTAAATCCAGAGAAATTTTATGAGCTGGACAAGTATGGAAATTTGCAAACCCCTACCAATCCCTTTACAAAAAATGTAAATCAGAATTACAACTTTATGAGTGTGGATATGGTGTACACCTGGCAATTTGCCCCGGGAAGTTTTGTCAATGTCGTTTGGAAAAATATTTCAGAAAGTTTTAACAGGGAGTTTAAAAAAAACTATGTCTCCAATTTAGGGTACACTGTAAACGGCCCACAGTTTAACAGCCTTTCTTTTAGAGTTATTTATTTTCTTGACTATCTCACCATGAAAAATAAATTGAAACAACCAAAGATAAACACTTAACAAATTGCCATAGAATAAAAGGGGACAGAGAAGTTTATTCTTCACCGTCCCCTTTTCTCATTTTAAAAGCATTAAATAAAATATTTGCGTTTTTTAAAACCTTTGCTGTCTTTGCGTGCAACGCTACCAGCCCAACACCCATGCAAATATCAACGGCACTACAATAGTAGCATCACTCTCTACAATAAATTTGGGTGTGTTTATATCAAGCTTACCCCAGGTAATTTTTTCGTTGGGTACCGCACCACTATAACTTCCGTAAGAGGTGGTACTATCGCTCACCTGGCAAAAATAACTCCAGAAAGGCACATCATGCCACTCCAAATCCTGGTACATCATCGGCACAACGCAAATAGGAAAATCGCCTGCAATACCGCCGCCCACCTGAAAAAAGCCTACGCCTTTGCCGGCAGAGTTGCCCCGGTACCATTCTGTTAACCAAACCATGTATTCAATACCCGTTTTCATCGTACTCGCCTTCAGTTCATTTTTAATAATGTAGCTGGCAAAAATATTTCCCATGGTGCTGTCTTCCCAGCCCGGTACTACAATCGGAATATTTTTTTTGGCCGCTGCCAGCATCCAGCTATTTTTTGGGTCTATTTCATAATACTGTTCCAGCACGCCACTCAGCAACATTTTGTACATAAACTCATGCGGAAAATAGCGCTCACCTTTGTTATCAGCATCTTTCCAAATTTCATAAATGTGCTTTTGCAACCGGCGAAATGCCTCTTCTTCGGGTATGCAGGTATCCGTAACCCGGTTGTAATGATTCTCCAGTAAATCCCACTCATCCTGCGGACTTAAATCCCTGTAATTAGGCACTCGCTTATAATGACTGTGCGCCACCAAATTCATAATGTCTTCTTCCAGGTTGGCGCCGGTGCAACTGATAATGTCCACTTTATCCTGCCGTATCATTTCTGCAAGGCTCAACCCCAGCTCAGCGGTACTCATGGCACCTGCAAGGGTAACCATCATTTTACCACCTTCCGTTAAATGAGCTTCGTATCCTTTAGCTGCATCCATTAATGCCGCTGCATTAAAGTGACGGTAGTGATGTTCAATGTATTGAGACACGGGTCCTTTTGTCATATTGATTTTTTTAGATGGCAAAAGTAATTTTTTTTATGAACCCGGAAGCGTTAATTCTATTTGGATTTATTGGCGTTGGCACCTGCACCCCAACACATGCTTTGCCTTTTGTTGTATTCTATCCGCAAAAATTAATCAGCACTTACAATCCTAACAGGACCCAGTAATCCCGACGCAACCAAAGGTGAATCCTTGTCGAAATAGTTCCAGGTAGTAAAGCAATACCGCCCTTTTGAAGGACGTGGTTGTTTCTTCAAAAACCAATCAGGAAATTCTTTTAAAGATTTCCCGTTGTCAAGGTGACCCGGTATCCATTCACAGTCGGCAGGTTCCTGTTCATCGCCAATAAGTCGGTTTGCCCATACATTCGAAATTTCAATAACCAATTGGTTATCCCTCGATTTTAATAACCCTGCTGGAATTTGAATTTGCCAGGGAGCGGTCCACAACACACCCAAATCTTTGCCATTGAGTTGTATGCTGGCTATATGTTTTACGGTACCCAAATTAAGATACAGGGACTTTTTTATTTCCGTAATCCCGGCAGGTGGACAATCAAATTTTTTATGGTAGATAGCAGTACCACTATAATATTTTATACCCGGGTTACTGTTTGTCGTCCAATCATTTAACTCGTTAAAAACAACCCGTTTTGCAGGGCCGCCCCAGGTACTATCGAATTGTACCTGCCAGGGTCCATTTAAAATTCCTATTTCTTTTAAAGCAGGAAAATTTGCTTTTGGGGCCGATGGGTGAAGGGTGGTTTTTTTTCGGAAAGTAATAAAAAAGCTTTGGGCCTTTGCAAAAGGAATGGTGACAATAGTACTACCATTTTTTTCCTGAAACTGACCCAGGTTTCGCATGCTTTTTGTAACAGGATCCCACAACTCCGGTTGCATACCCGCTACCTTAAAACTACATACCGCCGTACCAGCATTACGGGAAGTGTTAGCTACAAAATAAATATCTGTACCTGCTTGTTTACGGTGAATCTGTTTTATAGTAATGCTGTCGTTGGTAACTACCGTAAAGTCGTTTTCCACCGGCGGTGCAATGGTACCCCATTGTAGCATAGCCTGGCAGCGCTGCCAGTAGGCTATCATTGCCTTTGCAGGTTTCCACCAGGTTTGGGTGCGGTCGAAATGCGTGCCCCAACGACCCATGGTAGCCCCAGGTTTGTATTGGTCATCCCAGGGCTGTTGCACAAAACGATGTAAGATCATGCGGTTTACTCCGGCACAAAAAGCAGCATCGCCAATGGGTTTCAACCATTCAGGTGTTTCGCTCCATTTACTGTCGTTTGGCTGTCCTGTAAAGGCCTCTGCCTCCACTAAGTTTTGCCCGGACTTTCTTAAAGCAGCAACGGTTGGTTCTAATTCGTACGGACTAAATTTTCCATCGTTCGTCCAAAATTCTGTCATCACCTTCCCAATCAACGGCATAATATCATCCTGCCGCCAGGGTCCCCCATAAGGTTCACATAAAAAGCTAAGTTTGGCCGCTTCTAATTTTTTTGCGATGGTAGTAAAATAAACATCCCGATACAGGTCTTTTATGGTTGCATCAAAATCGTGGCTGAATTTTGCAGAGTCTTCCCTGTTGTTAATGATTCGGCCTGCAAAAGTTGCAAGGTATGGTGTACAATCGTATCCTCTTCTTGCAAGAAATTGCTCTTTCATTTTTGGCGTCCAGGTTGGATAACCTGCTTCATAGCTGTCAAAATGCACATGTGTAAAACCAGTTCCAATAAGATCGCCCAGGTGTTTTTGAATTTCTCCTATTACATGATTCATGTGAAACTCCACCGCTTCCTGGCTCATTTTATCACATTCAAACCCGGTTGCCTCCCATTGTGCAGGTTGAATTAAAGTTCCTCTTGTGCTATGCCCAAACCTATAAATAACCCAGTCACCCACAGGTGCCTCCCATAGTATTTTACCGTTGGGTTGTAATTTGTCAGTAAGATCAATCACACTGCTTTTTGAAACAAAACCGGTAGCCGGTAACGCAAGTACTGCTATGTCTTTATAATATGTTTTTCTTGCTTCAATCACCGGATATTCTACCAGGCCGGTTTCGGGATTAAATACCGGGTAATCCTGGTTGGCACGTGGATTAACAGTTGGTTTTGGCAATTGAATATCGATGGTTCTATTACCGGTTATCGTATCTGCAGACCAAATTATTTCCTGCATCGAAAGTTCTGGGGTTATCCATTTTCCACCACTTGATTCGTAACTGGGGCCATTGAACATTCCGAAGTCCATACCCAACCGTTTTGATTCCTCTGCTGCATAACGTACCAACTTCCACCAGGGCTCCGTCCAGGAAATAATTTCCGGTGTGGGACTTTTATTTATCTTTCCTGCCCAGGGTGTTGTTATATCTGCCAGGCTAAACATGGTAGTACGGCTAAACCCTTGTTGCTTTAATGCTTCAAGATCTTTTTTAATACCTGTTTTGCTTAGATTACAGCCCATCCACATCCATAACACCCCGGGCTTTGCTGCCTCAGGGGGGTTCGCAAAAACCGAAGCCGGATCTTTTAAATTTTGATGAGTTGGTTTTAAAGGTTGTGCTTTTGCTGCTACAAAAACCAACAAGAAAAGGATGATTACCGGAATGTTTAGTGGTTTCACGTCTTTTATTTTTTTATGGGTTAATATTTTTAAAGCAACAATTATTTCCTTTGAAGATCCAGATCTTGAAAATCGAAACTAAAATCCATATCTGGTGAAATACCTTTCATCTTTATACTTTGTGCTTTGCCATTTTCATCCAGACTGAAAATCGCAAAGGCGTCGTAGTTCATATCCTGGTATTCCCATTTTATAACGAAACTGTTGGCCTTGTAGAAACTCATCGGCCCATTTAGTTTGGGTGAACGAAACGCTCTAAACCATAATTGATTTTCTTTTAGGAAAACTTCAATCTTACCAAACCATTTATCTTCATAAATACCTGTATAATCTTCAGCATTAATTTTGGTGTTTTTTGCAGCGGCTACTGTTTGCCAAACTTGTGTTACCACAGAATCGGCACTGCTGTTTCTTGATTGCATCTTCCTGCTGTATTTATCAATCCAACCAAAATCATTAAGACCGAGATAACTGTCGATGATGGTATTATTTACAGCACTGAATAAAGCACCGCCCTCATTGGCTGTATTGGTTAAGATGACAATACCTAACTTCAGATCGGGGATTATTGTAGTGCTTGTCAACATGCCGGGCAAGCCGCCTGTGTGGGACACACGCAGATTGCCTTTTATATCTGAAAGCCCCCAACCTAAACCATACCCACCAAAATGCTGATTATAGCGTGGGTCAGGATTTATACCCGTAACAGTGTGGATCGTCCACATTTCTTTTTGCCTTGCTTCGCTAAACAATTGATTTTCTAAATTGGCTCCATACTTTCCTTTGTTAGTCTGTGCGATCATCCATTTACTGACGTCATCTACATTAGATACAATGCCGCCTGCTGCACCGTTAATTTGGTCTTTAAATGCCGGAATGGTTCTTATTGTTCCTGTTTCAGTTGAATGCGGAGTAGCTAAATTGCGCTGGTCTTTCAATGCTTCCAGTTGCGAAAAAGAATTGGTCATCTGCAGCGGGTCAAGAATCCTTGTCTGGATAAATTTTTCCCATGTTATTCCGCTTACGCTGGCTATTAATTCTCCGGCTATAAAATATAGTTGGTTGTCATAATCAAACTGCGTTCTAAAATTCGTTTGCGGTTTAAAGTATTGAAAGAAGCTCAATTTATCCTTAATGGTAAAGTCTGTACCATCCGGAAAGTCCATCAGGTCACCAGCTCCTAAACCAAGGCCACTACGATGGCATAATGAATCTTCCACTAAAAAATTCTCTGTTACATAATCATTGTACATTTTAAACTCCGGCAGTTAGGTTCTAACCTTATCTTTCCAATTCAATTTGCCTTCATCAATCAAAATAGATAAAGCGGCTGTAGTAAATGCTTTGCTGTTAGATGCTATTTGGAAATTGGTATGTTCATCAACAGGTAGTTTACTTGTAATGGATCTTACACCATATCCTTTTTCATGAATGATCTTTCCATCTTTTACAATGGCGACTGCAACACCTGCTACATTAAATTTGCTCATAGCATATTGCAGCACTGAATCTATTTGTTTAGAAGAAAATTGTGCAAAAAGATTTGCTCCAAATAATATCAGGCATAAAAGTAAAGTTGGTTTCATTATTTTCATTTGATTTTATAATTTGATTTGGCCGACTATGCGGCTACTTTTTTGCGACTGCCGTACTTAAAAGATTTAAGAAGAGTAACTATTTAAGGGCACAGCTGCAGGTTTAAAGCTTATATCCAGGTCCTTCTTTGCCAAATCACTACTGTAAAATACTTTAGGATTTCCGGTTGGAATTTGATTGTTTAGCATTGAGGTAATATCCGATACTCTGTAACTTTCGCTTGACAAAAGATAGTTTTTACCGTGGATGTTTTGGGTGGTGGCAGCTTTGTAAATTGCTTCTGCAACGTCTTTTACATCTACCAATGCAAAGTAAATATCATTGTCGTAAAACATTTGAAAAAATGGGTTGGGTGCAATTTTATTTTTAAAGAGAAATTGAATACCAGTAGATGTTGAGTCTTGTCTTGATGATAACGATTTACCCATAACACCAACGGGTGAAACTGATGTAATTTCAAAACCCAGATTTGCGTTGTCAGCAATAAATTTATTGACGGTTTGATTGGCTATGAATTTTGCCTGTCCGTATGGGTGGCTTTGCTCACTCATAAACGGCACATCGTTTTCATTAAATTGTTCATCCTCGGTTTTGTTGCCAGGCAACATTGGAAAATTTGTGTTGTACGCAGCAACAGATGCAATAAATACTATTTTTTCAATTCCAGCTGTTTGTTGAATTGCTTCAAGAAAGTTTTCTGTCCCTTTTATTGTTGGGTCAAACAATTCTGTTTGGGGATTTTTCACATCCAGTTGAAATGGTGTTCCACCGTGAATTACAATTTCACAGCCATGTAAAAAATCAATTAGCGCTGTTTTATTTTCAACATCAAGCTGAACAATTTGCAAATGCTCAGCATTTTTAAGGCTAAGCAAATGTTCATATTTTTCCTTTTTGGAAATGTCCGTAGTGGATACTTTTACATTGTACCCTTCGTTCAAAAACTTTTGAGTGTTATAGCTTCCAATAAAGCCAGAACCTCCGATAATACCTACTTTTTTCATGATAGTTAAATCAAATTATGGTGAAAATTATTATTAATTTTTGCAATTTCTATTAAGGTCGTTCTCAAAGGTTGAAGCCAACAGCTGAATTTACCCAACCAAATTCTCAAAACTAGTGGCAGCACATCTAAAGTAAACTTTATTTACATAAGTTTTACTTCAATGAAAATTTAATATAAACCGATGATTACACACCAGGCCGTGGCACACAAATCGCCTTAGCAACATGGGAGGTTAGAAGACTAAATAGCGCAAATGGGGTATGGTTTTTGAAAAAGAACATGTGTTTACAGTGTTAATAATACAGATTGTAACGACATTGAGGCAACTAAATCTGCCTCTTTTAGTTTTTATATGGATGCAGATAAAGATGGGTATGGTGCAGGTAGTTTAGTAAGTGTTTGTGCAG
The DNA here is from genome assembly GCA_025360525.1 of Chitinophagaceae bacterium. GTDB lineage: Bacteria > Bacteroidota > Bacteroidia > Chitinophagales > Chitinophagaceae > Ferruginibacter. The sequence goes on from JANYCA010000069.1 coordinate 14,637, forward strand.
TGAATGCCACTACCCCACCAGTAGGTTATAGTCTTAATAATACAGATTGTAGTCCCAATGATGCAACTAAAAATAACATCTTTCCTTTTTATGTAGACGCAGATAAGGATGGTTATGGTTATGGAGCTATCGTATATTTTTGCGCAGTAAATGCCACTACGCCACCAGCAGGTTATAGCATTAATAACCCAGATTGTAAAGACAATGACGCTACCATGCATGCTTCTTTTATTTTCTATTTAGCAGATAAAAATGGTAACCCTACAGGAAGTTTGATAAATATTTGTGCAATAAACGCTACTACACCTCCGGCAGGTTACACGCTTGCGGTAAGTAGTTTAACTGCTTCAGGCAAATCTGTAATAGGTGTTGATTCCATAACTGGCCAAAAGCCTATCGTTGGAAAAATTAATGTGATAAGCTACCCAAATCCAAGCAATACAAGCTTTAAGATTTTTAACAAGGGTAAATTACCGGTTGATTTAAGGATCGTAGATTTCAGCGGCAAAGTCCTTGATGTATTTCAAAGCATCGGAGCTGGCGCCAAAGTTGAAGTTGGCGTTGGTTACAGGCCAGGTATATACATTATTGAAGCTATTGGCAAAAGTGAAAAAATGAATTTAATGTTGATTAAACTTTAATTATAAAAAGCTGTTAGCTATTAATTAAAAACGGCTGCCAATAAATAAAAAGATACCTTTTTGCATGACTCATACAAATTGAATTCGCAATTGCTATCCTTATATATTTTTTAAAGAACAGGCTGTTTCACACTAGTGAGACAGCCTGTTCTTAATTAAACCTGTTAAGAAAGGAAAGTGCATCAACTCTACAAGTAGTAATACCGTTAATAAATACACTCGTATTTATTCCCTTTATTGGAATAGTTCTCTTGTAACAAGAGCCAGGAACTATTGTATATTTCCAAGACCCTTCACCAGCCTCATTCTCCAGCAGTGGCACAATTGTAGCATCTATTGATTAGAAGCAAAACACGATAACACGTTTCTTACAGCAAGTCAGTTTTTTGCAACGAATTATCACGTTTTTTAATTAGTAACCCTACAATAAACTCCACCTACCATGAAAACCTTCACCCTTTTTATTTCGACTACCATCATATTTTTGATTATTCCGACAATCAGCCAGTCGCAAACACCTTTAATAAGTTTTGGGGATGCTGAGTCTTTTGCCGTGCTTGCTGCTACCACTGTAACCAATACAGGCGCAACTTTTGTTTCCTGCAGTGTAGGAGTAAGTCCGGGTTCATCGGTAACAGGGTTCGATTTACCAGTTACGGTAGATGGAACCATCACTGCAGGCCAGGTATTCAGGGAAGCTTACTCCTTGGCCGGTTTGGCCCAAATTAGTGCCCACCGTCTTTACAGCGAACTTTCAGCCCGGGTAGATGCGTCGATGATTAATCTAACTGGTAAAGGATTAGGATATGCAGATGGTGTTAAAACACTCAGCCCTGGGATTTATACATTTAGTTCTGCTGCACTTTTAAAAGACACCCTTGTTTTAGACGATACTGGTAATTCAAATGCGGTATTTATTATAAAGATTGTATCTACACTAACCACCGCAAGTTATTCAAAGGTGAAGATGAAAAGTGGCGGAAATGGATCCAATGTATTTTGGTTAATTGGTTCTTCTGCAACGATTGGAACTTATACCCAGTTTTGTGGAAACATCATTGCGGTAACAAGTATTACAATGACTACGGGTTGTACTACATCCGAAAAACTTTTTGCACTGGGTGCAGCTGTAACGATGGATACCAATGAGGTACTGAGCGATAATTGTACAGGATCGGGGCTTGCCATTTTGCCGCTCAAGAACATTGTATTTTCAACAGCCTGTTTAAATCAACATGCTTTATTATCCTGGAGTACCGAATCAGAAACCAACAATAATCATTTTACAGTTGAAAAAAGCAACAATGGTTCAAAATGGGTTTCAGCAGGAGTTATTGGCGGAGCTGGTAATTCATCCACTTTAAAATCTTATAAATTTACCGACGCTATTTCTGCAGAAGACATCACTTACTACAGGCTTAAACAAACCGATTTTAATGGCAACTATACATACAGCAAGGTTGTTCTTTTTAAGAAATGTGCCGGAGAGCCTGTTTCATCCGTAAATGTATACCCCAACCCATCGTCAGGAAAATATAATTTATCATATGCTGGTAATAAAAAGGATATAAAAGCAATGGAAGTTTACAATGTTAGAGGCCAAAAAGTTTTTGAAGTTGCTGGATTTCAGCCGTCACTTGATTTGCGTGGCATGGTGAACGGAGTATATTATGTAAGAATGCATTTAAATTCAAACATCACTATTAATAGTACCGTTATAAAAAGAGATTGATATTAGTCCGACGATACACGGAGGGTGGTACGTAAATGAGAGTTACCATTTAGATTGAACCAGGAAATTTCGTAATGTCCATATAAAAAATTTCCCAGGTGTGCCCGTCAAAATCTTCAATGGTACGCTGTTGCATAAAACCATAATCTTTCATTTCGGTTGGCTCAATTCCCCCTGTATTTAGTCCTTTTGCCAACATGCTGTTCACTTCGTCGATGCTGTCGACTGATAAAGAAAAAAGACATGCTACATTTAATTTTGTGTCTGCAATGGGTTTGGTGGCAAATTTTAAAAACTTCTCGTGTGTGAGCAGCATTACAAAAATGCTTTCACTCCAAACCATACACTTTCCACTGTCGTCCGAAAACTGTGGATTATTTGTAAAGCCTAATGCCACATAAAAGGCCATTGATTTTTGCAGATCTTTAACTGCTAAGTTGATAAAAATTTGTTTTGCCATTTTATAAAATTTAGTTGCTAAAATAATTTAAAATTTATTTTTCCGGTTTATGGTTAAGTGTCGCTACCCAGATAACAAACCAATGTTGAGGTTAACAAGAAAACGGAAAATATAATTCCGTAAAGCACGAAAAAAAAATGATATGGATAAAAAAAACATATCCACTTTTGTTACCAGCGTTGCAGGCAAAACTTACGCCAAAATTTAGAGGGAGAAATAGAAAAGATAACTAAACAAGTTCATGTCAATGAAGCGGCGGCTATTGCATGCTTCTGCACAAGGTTGTGGCAAACGCATTAAATGAGAAACGTTGGAGGTAGTAGACTTGCTGGCAACCTACCTGCGCTGTATGCAGATTTTAATGGCAAAAAAATCGTTTGAAAAATGCAGAAGGTTAGAAGAGAAGAAATTCAAAAATTTTTTATCAGAATGTACAAATGAAAAAAAAAATAAAAATATTTTGTGTTGTAAATTTGTGACAGCAAATTTAAAAGGCAAATTTAACCACGGGTTTCATAGTACCTAAAAGCCAATAAGCCACTACCTACTAAAGCGATTGGAAAAATATGTATGCATTCAATAACATATAAAATGTAGCGGGCAACGATATTAAAAGACTGTCTTTCATTTTTATCCTGACCGCAACACCTAAAAGCATTAGAATAGCCAGACCACCTGCTGATACCAATAATAGAGGGTGCAATCTCAAACCTACCAACAATCCAAAAGCTCCCAATAACTCCAGGACTGCTGTTAGTGCCCCTAATTTTTCAAGTCCAAAACGTTTGAATTCACTTTTCATTTGCGGTGAAGTGAAATAGGAAATTCCATAAATTATAAAAGAGAAACTCGAGATAAAAATCAGGACATTGAGAAAACTCATTTCTACATTAATTTAAGTGATACGGCAGCAATAAAAATGCACAGTATCATGAGTAAGAAAGAAAGCACATGATAGAGCCAGGGATGTTTTGCTTTAAAGTGAAAATACTGCGCTGCTACCATCAGCAACGCCATAAGCAGTGCTGGAACAAGCACCAAACCCGGATACCAGATACCAGCAACCAGTAAAGTTGATAGTGATATTTTAGATGCTCCCACAATATTGCGGGTTAAGTCGCTTAAGTGATAGCTTCTAAATTCTACCTCTACTTTGTAAAATCGAAATACCCATATAATTACTATTGCCAGGGCAACTATTATTTGAGCAATGCTTGAGTAAGTTTGCATTTGTTTTTGTTTTGATTTTGATTTTTTATGATCGTTTATTATTTTTATTTATCGCCATTTCTGCGGCCCTGGACATTCCTTAGGAATGGTATTTTTTAACAGGCTAAATAATGAATGCCCTCCATACCAAATAGGTACCTGTGAGCTGAGCTAATTGCTAAATTTTAAACTTTGTGTATTGTAAGACCTTACTGGGAAAGAAAGGTGATTTTATTTATGATTTTTTATTAAAGGTGAATTTATTTAAAAGCTGCTGTTGATAAATATTTATAAAGAAAATTTGTAAAAAACCTCGTCGTTTTCAAAAAATAACACACTATGTTAAAAGCATCAAAACTTTATGATATTGTAAAGATAAGTTATGCAACCTATACAAGGGCACCACCGCCATCAAACTAATTTCGGTACAGTTAAAAACCAGTTTGCGAAGGATAATGCGGTAAGCCTGATAGTTGCTTTTATGAATTAGCCTGCTTCCGGAGCAAGTTTTCTTTTCTTTAACATTTTTTAGGCGACTTGTCTGCAAAGGTCTGTGGTCTTATGTTCCGGCGGGGTTTTCATAGCTTACAATAAAAACGTGAAAGTAACCTCCGTAAAACCCCAACGCCGAATATACTGCAAGGCAAAGGCGTATTTTTTTCAACAACGGTAATTTGCAAATCTAAATAATGGAGTGGCCGCAAATGCTTTACCAATCGTATTTCGCAGAACGATGCACTGCTGTGTCCAAATTCCAAAAAAATCTTTTGGTAACGCAGTGTACATTTATGCAGCAGTAAGTTCCTATAATTATTGCCTGCTTACCATGTGGAGTCAATATGCAGAAATAGCCAGTCAACATCGCAGGAATAAACGATTACCTAATGCTAACAGAAATATAGAGCAGATATAAATTTTTGTGCCTCTTTCTGTGTCGGGGTTTCACTTTATTGGCTTAACAATTATTGGTACCTGATTTGAAAACCACGCCGGAACTGAACTAATTTTATTCTGTTTAGAATAATTCCTATGAACTCTTGTTATTGTCAAAACTTTACCTGACATATCGAATGAGAAACGTTGGAGGTTGGGAGATTTGGTTAGAAAAGAAACTGAGGTATATTAACAGGCTAATTGCCCGGCTTTATGTTGTCAGCCGGCTTTTCATTAACCCGATTGTTGGCCCCAGACTTGTCTTTGTCAGTAAGTAATTTGTCCAGATACAAACGAATCTTAAAATTCTTTAAGAATTATTCATTTAGCAATTATCATGTCTTTTAATGACCAGAGAATAGCCAGCACATCTTTTTTAGATTCATCATCAACTTTATGTTTATCCAACACCTTCAAAATGTCATCAACAACATACATGTATTCAGTGGGGTTAATATTCATTCCTTTGTGGGTGGCAGGCATGTTTCTACCAGCGTACATTGCCGAACCACCACTTCCGGCACTAAAAAAATCAATCGTATGTTGTCTGATTACTGCTAATTTTTCTGGCTGCGTTTTGAAAGGCAGAAACCTTGCACTGATTGCAGGATTGTTCATGTGTGCCGCAATAACATCGTCAACTATAGCAGTGATGCCTGCGGTGCCGCCTAGCCTGTCAAAAAGAGTTTTAGTTACCGCTATATCAGCAGTTACCAGTGGTTTCTTTGTAGAAGTTTGGGCATTTAAGCTTTGCGTAAAAGCTATGGCCATCAGAAAAGAGGATAGGAAAAGAAAGTTTTTCATTACTTTATTTTTTATTCGTTAACGGAGAATAAGATGCATGCATGGTATCAAACAATTGCATGTCTTAATCAAAACTATAAATATAAAAATTTGAAGACTGCAACATTTAGTTCAAAAGCAGGTAATTTTAATTCAAATCGGTTAAATATTTAAACGGGCAATTGTTATCCTGCTTTGCCAGGTAAATAATCAGATGGGGTATGGCCATATCTTTTTTGAAAACATTTAGAAAAATAGGAGGGACTGCTAAAGCCAGTTAAGTATGCAGTTTCGGAAACATTGCCCGAATTTTTATTCAATAATATTAAAGCCTCATTTAACCGATAATCCTTTATAAAAGTATTGGGTGATTTACCGGTGAGAAAGATTATTTTGCGATACAATTGAGATTTGCTGTACCCCACAGGTTTGCTAAAATCATCTACTTTTAAATTTGTATTGCTCCAAATTGCCTCAGTGTAATCCATTAAAAGAGTTAAAAAATTTTCATCTGTTTGTGTAAGAAAAAATATGCTTTCTTTTTCGCTTAATGCATTTGAATTTTCGCTATTGTATAATTCTTTAACTTCTGACGAAATTATAATTTCGCCTTTAATAATTGTACACATCCGCTCAGCTAATTTTATGCTGTCTTCAAAAATTAATTTCTTTTCAGTTACGGGCACACCGGCACTCAGCGCAATTTTTAAAAAGATTTTATCTTTATTTATATCATAACTACCTTCTTTTAACAACGCTTGAATATCAAAAGCAGCATGCACGGCATTGGAGACAGATTTAAAAGAAACTAAAAAATGGTTTTCACTTTGTTTAACCAGTTGCCCTTCATAAACTTTCAATAATTTAAGCACCGCATTATTGTAATTATGTAATGAAGATTTAAATTGTGCAGCATCATTTTGTATCAGCGATAACCGTTGTAACGCTATAACCATAATTGTTCTAAAGGCCGGGTCGTTAATAATATTTAATGCAGTGTTTTGTGCTTTTTCCGGATCTTCAATTCTGCCTAAAAATGATTCAACTATGCTGGCATCTACTTCTATTACCCTGTGTGGAACCTGGCCATGTGCCTGATTATGCATCTTTTGTATGGCCTTTGCATCCGGTGCTTCAATTAAACAGAAAGCAGTTTTTCGTTTTTCATCAAACCAATAAGTTAATCCCCTACAACCAAATTGATGCTGTATTTTTAAATCCGCCTGGTGTAATTGTGCCACATTCTCTGCTGTAACTGTTTCGGAAACATCGTGGCGATCCATATATATAGGCATACGATTATTTTTAAAATATTGTAAACAAATGGTTTTACATCAATCATCTTTTTATAATCGTCTTTTCATAATAACCGTTGCTGGTTATCTTTAGTTGCTGTCACAAAAAGTATTTTACTTAGTGCTATATAATTTTTCGCCTTACTATGAATACAGCTTTATCTATTGCTGGCCTTTCTAAAATTTATTAGTTTGCGTTTTCACTAAATCTACAACAACTTTTTGTTTTGAACAATTTCGGTTCGTGAGGACTTTAACAATGTGGCACTTTCACCAGTACAGTCGAGGCTTTGTGTATTCCAGGATAGTGAAACTACCAACTGTATGCCCGGAATTGAAGCTAAATTTAGAACCTAAGTTTCAACCTCCTGCCCCAATAACGCCAAACCCCTAACGGTTCGTGCCATTTCAATAACGCTGCATCATTTATCTTTTAAGGCAATGCAAATCTCTTTCATCTGGTGCAAATGTCTCTGTGTATGGACTAAGGTAAAATGAATAATTTCCAACTTGGTAATAGGCCCAAGAGGAAGTCATTCAACAAGTTCGTTTAAGTTTGCATTATTTGCTTTCTCCTTAAACTGATTGAATGATTTATTTAGATCATCAATAGCAATTTGTTTTTCATAAGTGCCATCTTCTGGTATAATAAATTCAAACGATTTCATTTTTTTGGAAAAGTCAAGAAATACAATTTTTAATTCTTCAATTCTTTCTCCAGGATTTCTGCTTGCTGGATTTGCATCCATATCCATTGCTTTCGCCATTCCAGAAATGGATTTTGTAACATGCCGTAATAATTGAGGTGCAGTCCAACTGCCTTCATAAGGAACCATGTTGATTTTATTATTCTCAACTGAAGACATTAGGACTATGAGTTGTAATACTGCGTCACCGATGGCAGTTATTATTTTATTTTTATCTACTGTTTCTGTTGCCATAACATTAAAATTACAAATATTTTAATGTTGCAGTTAGCATGATCGTTACCGGTGAGTAATGATGTAGATGTGGAATTCATTGCTTATCCTCCACGGAACCGCTGCTAATTAAAGATATAAAAGTACAAGTTAACAAACAAAAGCCCGGCGATGTTTGTTCTGCCCAGCTGATGTTAATAGCGATAAAATGACCATTGATACAACATCCTGCCAGACTTGCAGCAAACCCATTCAGCCGCTGGTTTGCTTTGCCAGGTTATGTTTCTCCTTAAGGGTTTTAAAAATATGGTTACAGGCAATTCGATGATACTTTTCGACATTAACATTACTTCCTGACTGAATTGTGTGATTCATAATAACATCGTCATTCAATTGACTAACTAAGTCTTTTGTGGAGCTTTTTCCTATCAATAAGGAATAGGTGTTGCTTTTTAAATCCGTCCATTTTGATGATGCTATCCAAGACCTTCCACTCTGAAAATATTCAGTAACTACTTTGTCAAAACCTAAAACTTGTTCCATGTGTGTCTCTAGATCCAATTTAGCTCCAATATTATATCCTCCTAATAGACCTAATATAACACCAGATGAAATCGCATACATAGCAATTTCAGATCGTTGAGATTTCTTTGTCTGACTTAAAATTCCAAATCCTAATAATAAGCCTACGCATATTCCAACTATAGAGCCAGTAATTTTAAATTGATTTTTATGCTTTGAAAAGCTATTACAATAAACTAGTGGCCGACGTCTGTATTTCCGCAACTAATCACTAAAAACCTGCGGCAATAAATTTAAAGTAACCCTTATTTACGAAAGTCTTTAATTCGCCTATTATTTAATAATACACCAATACAGAACAGAATAACGCAATAAAAGCCCCATTGAAAAACAACCGCCCAATGGATGCCGGATAGTAATGGAAAGCACGGAACGTAGCGCAGCGGAGTGAGTACTTGTAATGGATAGCCGGTACTGAAGTTGAAGTTGGTACTGCTGCTGATAGCCCCTAATTTTTACCTGACTTTTGCATGCATTCAGGTGGCTTTGTAATCACCGTTTTTTCCGGCGGACTTTACCAGGTTTAATTATTACATTTAGCGGGTAATTGTTACTATTTATAAAACAACTTCACCCGCCGTTATGAAAAAAATATTGATTTCGTTGCTTTGCCTTTTTGCTGTACAAATTGTATCCGCTCAAAACTTTACCGGTGGTTTTAATTTTTCGTTTCCCTGGAAAGATAGTTTGCCCAGCGCTTTTTTGCCGCTGTTTAAAACGGCTCCGCTTGGGCCGGCCGACAAGGTTGCTTCGGTGGGTAATAATTTTGTAGTGAATAACCTGCCGTATAAATTCTGGGGTGTAAATATTGTGGCGGCGGGCGCCTTTCCGGATAAAACGGATGCCAGTGGTATTGCGGCACATGCAGCTAAGATGGGCATTAACCTGGTGCGTTTTCATCACCTCGATAATCCTTCGTGGACGACCGCAGGGAGTTTGTTTATTGGCGGACAAACTACCCGAAGTCTTAACCCTGCCTCGCTTGACAGGCTGGACTATTTTATTTACCAACTAAAACAGCACGGCATTTATACCAACATGAACCTGAATGTGAGCCGTACTTTCAACAACATGGATGATGTGCCTGGTGCTGATTCGTTGTGGGAATTTGGAAAGGGCGTGACCATTTTTGATCCCCAACTGGTGTCGCTGCAAAAAGAATATGCGTCGCAATTGCTGGGGCATACCAATGTGTACACCGGCGTAAAATTGAGCGAAGACCCTGCATTGGCCATGCTGGAAATGATTAATGAAAATTCCCTGTACGGCATGTGGAAAGATGATGCGCTGAAGCCGCAATCGCAACCCGGCGGCCACCTAACGTGGCGGCATAGCCGCATGCTGGATAGTATGTGGAATTCTTACCTGCTTAACAAATACACCACACAAACCGCTTTGCAAAATGCCTGGCAAACGGGTGGTGGCACGGCCACCGAACTGATTGCGGATGGGGGTTTTGAGGCTGCCTCGCCCAATGCCAACTGGCAATTGGAGTTAAACAGCGGCGCTGTGGCCAGCTTTATAAAAGATGCTACGGTGTGGCATAGCGGTGCAAAGTCTGCTAAAATAACTATTACCGGCGCAACCGGTACCGAATGGCATATACAGTTTAAACATGTTGGTTTTGGTTTTAAAAAAGACAGCAGTTATAAAATAATTTTCTGGGCAAGGGCTAATGCGCCTGTTGCGGAGTCGGTAGCGTTAATGCGCAATGGAGCACCCTACACCTGGTTTGGCGGCATGGCTATAAACCTTACTACTGCCTGGCAGCAATTTAGCATGATGGTGATACCAACAGAAGATGTGGTGAACGAGGGACGATTGTCGTTTAGCATGGGCGGTGCTAACCGAACGGTTTGGATAGATGATGTGTCTTTGAGTATTCCACAACGAATAGCGTTTTTAGGTGGCGAAGGTTTGGGCAGTTTAAATATTCAGCGCAACCTTTATAGCCAGCGAAGCGATTTTTCGAAACAGCGGATGAAAGACCTGGCTGCTTTTTATATACTACTGCAAAAAAACTTTTTAGAAGACATGCGTACCTACCTGCGCAACACCCTCGGGGTAACGGCACCCATTACGGGCAACAATGCTTTTACGGGTATTCAGGAGGGATTTCAAAATGAAAACCTCGATTATTACGATGACCATTCTTATTGGGACCATCCCATTTTTCCGGGGGCTGGCTGGGATCCAAACAACTGGAGTATATCCAACCAACCGATGGTAAAGCAAAATAATTTTGATGCTATACCCGGTGCATTTTCGGGCATTCCGTTGAACAATAAGCCCATGACGATAAGTGAATACAATCATGCGGCGCCCAACCGGTACCGGGTAGAAATGGTGCCTGCTATAGCGGCTTACGGCGCCTTTCAGGGTATGGACGGGTTGATGTTTTTTGATTACAACAGTGATGTGCCGGGGAGCTGGGGAGCGGACATTTGTAATAACTTTTTTTCGATACACCGGGATCATTCGGTGATGAGTTTGTTTCCTGCAGCAGCATTTGCGTATCGCAATCACCTGATTGCGGAGGGCATCCCGTTTTTGATAAACTACAGCGAAGATGATATTTACAATTCGTACCAGAAGGATGGCAGTGGTCGCTGGGGAAAGTACACCCCTTACGATAAAAAGATTCAGCTATCGCAGGTAATAAGAGCCGGCACCTACCACGATGCTTCGGGCTATACCACCCAAACATTGCCCGTGCCGCAAAATGCCAGCTATGCTACCAGCACTGCAGAAACAAAGTTGAATACCATCACCGGTTTATTAACCACGGTTACTCCAAAATATGTAAGCATTGCAGGTTATTTAAATGCGGCTGCCAATGCCGCGGCAGGACCGCTGACTTTGTTATCGGCCAACGATTTTGCTGCCATCACCTGGGTATCTGTCAACAATAAAAATTTAAGTACCGGCGATACCAGTTTTATTGCCATTGCTGCCAAACAACAAAACACGGGGACGGGTTGGGCAAATAATAATACCACGGTAAATGGTAACTGGGGCAGCCAGCCGACCAGCCAGTTTTCGCTAAATGTAAGCATGCAGCTAGCTATAGCCGGTAGTTGCTTATTGGTACACACGCTGAATACCGAAGGGCAACGGATGGCTACCAAAAGCTTGTTACCGGTTAGCACCAATACTTTTGATGTTTTGTTGGATGAATCAGTAGATAAAACTTTATGGTATGGACTGGAAATGTTGCAATCCAACGCTACCCAGTGGACGGGTGCTGTAAGTAATAATTGGTTTAACCCGGCTAATTGGTGTTGCGGTCAGATACCGGGGCCTATGAGTAATGTGGTAATTAATAATGGTAAACCGAATTACCCCATGGTTACTGCCGATATTACTATCTGGAGCATCCGGGTAAATACGGGTGCTTATTTTAATGTGGCTGCCGGCGTAAAAGTTATTGCACAGGGACAGTAATGTTTTTTTTGCTGCTAAACTGGTGGGGATTATTATAAACATTTACAAATTGTAATATCCAAACTATTATAACAGAAAGACTATTAAACATATCTTAGCAATAAACAGGGCGAAGCTTACAGCTACCTGCTTTAGTATAGCCCGGCACAGTAAGCATGCTACACTAACCTATAGTCTCATTACAGCGTTTAAAAAAAATTTTTTTCGTTAACCCTCCTACAACAATTGGGACCAAATTTTTATTTTGATACACTCCTGCAACAATGGCAGTTTATATCATTAAATTTTAATTAATCAGCTTTATGCTGAATGGTTTTATTCCACGCCCTTATGAAAGATTTGAAGGGCTTAACGTGTTTTGACAATTACCTTTTACAATTGTTCTTTTGCATTCGTTAATGATTGGATGATCTATTTACCAAGAGCTTTTTTTAATTCGTCCGCAGCAAGAGACTGAGAATTAAAAGTAATCTTCGCCATGTGTGTGATAAAACTTCTTGCTATTATATACGCCCCCCATCGGGATCCTGGTTGAAGGTTGTTGAAGGTTTCAACAACGCAACGCAACAATTAAAGAAAATTTTTTGCGTAATTTATTTAATGCTATTAATTTATTTTTTTGCTACCGGTTCTTTATCAATTTGCTTTTTGGTAAGCGCTTCCATTTGTTGCAGGCTTTGTGCAATTAACTTTTGCTGATCATTAATCGAAGTTTGTAATTGGGCAACTGCTTTATGCAGGTTTTCATTTTCTTTGTTTTGAGCTGCGAATTGATTTTTTAATTTTTCATTTTCATTTTTTAATTCATTGATTCTTTTCACCAGAGCCTGTATGGCTGCCATATCAATGCCTATCATATCGATGGGTTTACGATGATATCGTTGCCAATAACGCCATCTTTATCTTTACCAAAAGCAGTATTAAAATCCTGCGCCATAATGTCGTAGTGCCGGTAGGCTTTTGAATCGTGCATTTTATAATTCCACGATGTAAAATTGATAGCGGAAAGCTTTTGTAAAATAGCTTCTCCATTAAGCGGCTCAAAATTTTCCTTGCGGTTTTTATCGCAGATACTTACCCAGCTTTTACCATTATGGCCAATATGAACACCGCTACGGAGAACGGCATCCCCACTTGTCATAAAATAATATCCATTATTAAAACGGGCAACAAATTCATCAGGAAATCCTGAGAGTGTAGTACCCTGGCCATTCGGATCAGCATCACCAATTATGAATGCTCCTTGTTGGTTATTTGTAGAAACATATGATCCCACTGCAGTAGCATACATTCCAATGGCAGTAGTGCTGTATTCCATTGCAACAGAATATGGGACAACAAAACCATTATCCCATTGCGTGCCATTAACATAACCTGCACTGAAAGCTGCTTTACCTGGATAAAACATTAGCCGGCTACCGGCACCCAAAATAGGCACCGTAGCGCTTGCATCGATAGTGCCTGTCATTATAAGACCTTTGGTTGTGTTTGTACCTGCATCTACATGTAACACTGCAGCAGTATTAGGAGTGGCAGTGCCAATGCCTACCTGTGCATATAGTTTTGTATAAAGAATACAAAAAAAATGGTGGCGAGAAGGGTAATTTTTTTTATAAAAAAGTTTAAAAGTTTTGATAATTATTTAATTGCTTCAGGCTATTTCCCTGTTTGCTATATTGTAAGCGCTTCCATTTTTTTGAAGCTTTGTAAATGAAGTTTTACTGTACACTAAACGAAGTTTGTAACTGATCCAAAGGTTGCCGCAGGCTTTCCTTTTCTTTATTTTTTATTGCTAATCTATTTTTTGTTTTTTGTTTTTCAACATTTAATTTGATTACATGTGCCATTTTCTAGTAGTCGTTTCATTTTAATCATTTAATTTATTGATACTTTTATCAGGACATGTTTATCTGCCCTATCTATGCCGATCGTATCTAATGGGTTTACACCGTTGGAGTTGCTAACATGCCAAAATTTGTCTTTCCCAAAAGCTCTATAAAACTCCTGCGTCTTAATTCCTGAACGGCAGCTCGGAATGAAAGGAATTTTCGCAAATGTGGGTGATAAAACTTCCTCCTACGATGTATGCCCTCCTCTGTACGTTACCAACTTAATTTCTAAGCTTTCATCATTATGGGTAGAGAATTAATTTTTAATCCCACAAGCGCAGGACTCCCTCCTGTGTCTTCCCTGTTACTAATCTGTATTGGTATGTTACACTTATCGGCTTTAGTAACGCCTGGCACTTGAAACCTGTCGCAGTATTCATCGCATGATTACAGCGGAGGAGTTTGCGGTCGGTGTACCACCTACCACAGTTAGTAATGTACGACAACCTTTTAAATACACCCTTTATCAAAGCTGGTAGCTTTGCACCCTTGCACGACTTACCTTTAACGAGCAAATTTTTTTATGAAAAAAAACACTCTTTTTTTAGCTGCATGTATCCTGTTTTTTAATGCCGGGTCTCAAACCGTCTCGGGTAATTGGGAGGGAACATTAAACATACAAGGAACGGAACTCCCCATTGTATTTCACATTAAAAAAGATAGCATTAATAATCTGACAGCTACGTTTGACAGTCCAAAACAAAACGCCTACAACCTGCCCTGCAGCGATGTAATTACAAAAGGCGATAGCCTTATATTGATGATGAAAATGCTGAATGGAAAATACGAAGGATTAATGAGTGCCGATAAAAAAACAGCCACCGGCAATTGGTTCCAGGGAGATAACAACCTGCCGCTTGATTTAAAAAAAACAAGTGATATAGTTACCGCTAAAGAATTTAAAAGACCGCAAACGCCTAAGCCACCTTTCTCTTACCAAACTGAAGATGTTATTTATTTTAATGCTGACAAGTCCATTCAATTTGGGGCCACTTTTACTTATCCCTCAAAGACAGCGGGTAAAAAATATCCAGCGGTAATATTGATTACCGGCAGTGGTCAGCAGGACAGGGACGAAACGATATTTGAGCATAAATCTTTTGCAGTAATTGCAGATTATTTAACCAGGCAGGGCATTGCTGTACTAAGGGTCGATGACAGGGGCAGGGGCAAAACAACGGGTGACTACAGCAAATCTACCAGTGCAGATTTTGCATTAGATGCAGCAGCTGGCATCAATTATTTAAAAAGCAGAAGCCAAACAGACACATTTAACCTAGGCATTATTGGGCATAGTGAAGGCGGTATGATAGCACCAATGGTTGCAGCCAAAAGAAAGGATATAAAGTTTATTGTTTTACTTGCCGGGCCGGCGATACCCATCATTAACCTGATGGAACAACAGAGTGTGGATGTGGCTGCTTCCACAGGTGTTCCGGCAAATGATCTTGAACTATACAGGCCGCTGTATAAAAATATGGTGATGGCTATTATCAAAGAAAATGATACCGCTATTGCTACAAAAAATGCTATGGATATTTTTAATTACTGGCAAAACAAAACAACACCCGCTGTAGTAAAAAACACTACGGGTATTATGGATGAAAAAAGCAAAGCTGCTTTTATTGCTGTTTTTGTAAAACAACTACAGCTGCCCTGGTTTAAGTATTTTATGCAATTTAATCCGGAAGATTATTTAAGTAAAGTACACTGCGCCGTGCTGGCATTAAACGGAGAAAAAGATATACAGGTAGCTGCTAAAGCAAATTTAACAGCCATTAAAAAAGCTATTCCAACTGCCACCATTAAATCAATGCCAGGCCTCAATCATTTGTTTCAGCATTGTGTAAAATGTTCGGTAGATGAATATGCTGAACTGGAAGAAACTTTTTCACCAGAGGTTTTGCAAATTATGGGTGATTGGATAAAAGGAGTTGTGAGTGAAAGTAAAAAGTGAATAGTGAATTATTGACTAATCATCACTGATCATTCTCATCAATCTCATTCATCATTCAGAACTCTCATAACTCATAATACATAACTCATAATTCTGCATACTCCCTACAAATACCCCAACACCTCATTCATATGGTGCGCCTGTTTAAAATTTACATGCTCCACTTTGTGCTCCACCGTTTCGTGTGCCCAGGTGGTATGATAGGGAATGTGTACCGCATGCCCGCCAATAGCCAGTACAGGTAATACATCCGACTTAAGAGAGTTGCCCATCATTAAAAATTCGGCAGGGTTTATATCAAGATGTTTAATCAGTTTCAGGTAGTCTGATTCCTGCTTATCGCTCATAATTTCTATGTGGTGAAAATAATGTTCAAGCCCTGATTTTTTCAGCTTTCGTTCCTGATCGAGCAGATCACCTTTGGTGGCAACCACCAGACGGTACTTGCCTTTTAACGCTATCAACACATCTTCTACACCTTCCAGTATTTCAATGGGTTTTTCCAACAAATCTTTACCGTATTGCAACGCCTTTTCAATCACCGCTATGTTTAAGGTATTGTCAGTTACTCTCAGGGAAGTTTCAATCATAGATAGCATAAAACCCTTTATACCATAGCCATACAATGGCAGGTTTTGTATCTCTGTTTTAAACAGCTCTTTGGCCAGCGTATGTCGGGGTAAATAGTCTTCCAGTAAGTTGCAGAACAACTCTTCGGTTTCTTTAAAATAAGGCTCATTTATCCAAAGTGTATCGTCTGCATCAAATGCTATTACTTTTATTTCCATGGTAATTAATTGCCTTTAAAAAGTGAGAAAAAGAGGGTAAAAAAGAGTTTTACTGTAAGTTAAAAAATAAATAAAGTTAGAGAATTTTGCCAAAAAAAGCGAGTGGCATTTGTGCATTAATTATTATCATTGTCAATAAGCTAAATGAAAAAAAATACTATCGGGATGTTAGATATGTTTTTTATAAAAATTAGTACATTTTTTTAAGAATTGCTGCAGATAAAGTTGACAA
>JANYCA010000072.1 GCA_025360525.1 Chitinophagaceae bacterium
CGCAATATTTGCAAGCAGGCGATACCGTTGAATTATTTATTGAAGGGCTTGGCAATCAGCAACAGGTATGTGAAAATGCCTGATCATTTATTTATCCTGTTTAAAAAATATCCTGTAATAAAATATCTTGTACACCTTTAAAAAAAACGAACCATTTTTACCATTCAGAATGGGTAATTTTAAACCACTTCAATTAATAGTTTAACGTTTTTATATGAAGCCCCAATTACACAAATTACCTTTAATTAATAATACCTCTTTTTTATACGATCAGTTGCATTGTAAATATTTTGATAAGCCCTGGCATTTTCACGAAGAATATGAACTTGTATTGATTGATAAAGGAAAAGGAACCAAGTTTATAGGTGACAAAGTGGGTATGTTTACTGATGGCGACCTGATGCTAATTGGTTCCAACATTCCGCACTTGTTTCGCAACCACGAGGAGTATTACCAAAACAACCGTAGGCTGCAAGCTTCTTCTATTTTTATACATTTTACAGAAGATTTTTTGGGAGAGCATTTTTTTAACGTCCCTGAATTGAAGCAGGTGTATAAGTTGCTAACTAATGCTTCTTTTGCTTTACAGATTCATGGAAAAATACGTAAGTGGATTATAAGTAAATTAAAAGAAATGGGATCTTTAAGCGCTGCCTACCGCTTACTTGGTTTAATGGAAATTTTAATTCGGCTATCCGAGAGTAAAGAAATTAAACCTTTTTTATCAAACAGCTTTATTGCAGATAGCCGAACAAGTTCCTCCTCCAATCAGCAACAGGAAACCGATCGTATTCACAAAGTGTTTGAATTCATTATAAAAAATTATAAACAGGAATTGTATATGCAGGAAATAGCCTCAATGCTCAACATGAGTTGTGCCTCATTTTCCCGATATTTTAAGCAGCATACCCGAAAGAATTTTTCATCCTATGTTACTGAAATCCGCATCAGTCATGCCTGTAATCAATTAATGCTGGATAATGAAAGTATTACCCAGATCAGTTATAGTAGCGGCTTTGAGAACCTCTCTAATTTCTACCGCCATTTTAGAAGAATAACCGGTGTACTGCCCAAAGATTACCGCAAACGATTTCAAGAAATTAGCAGCAATGTATCTTGAGGAAATAGTGAAGAAGGCTTAATTATAATTATAGTTCTGGCGTACTGTATAAAATATTGCCATTTACTTTTATTTCAACCGGCACCAGGTATTTTAATAAAGCAGCTGTGTTTACAGTAATCCCAAGCCCGGGCCCTTCTGGAATATGGATGTACCCATT
Source organism: Chitinophagaceae bacterium (assembly GCA_025360525.1). Taxonomy (GTDB): domain Bacteria; phylum Bacteroidota; class Bacteroidia; order Chitinophagales; family Chitinophagaceae; genus Ferruginibacter. The sequence goes on from JANYCA010000072.1 coordinate 1,281, forward strand.
TTCATCTGGTGTTATTTTTTCATGGCTAATGTCTAACGCCAATGATTTTAATTCAATAGGATATTCACTGATGAAATGTTTTTTTAAACCGGCGTAAGCTTGCAACGAAGCACTCAGTGCAAGGTGCGAAGTAAAGGTATGGTTAATATAAGTTACTCCACTCTTTGCTGAAAGGTCTGCTACTCTTTTAGCAACGGTAATACCTCCAATTCGACCAGCATCAATTTGAATAAAACTGAGGCCTGCATTTTCGATCATCGCCTGGGCCTGTACAAAATTATTACAACCTTCTCCACCAGCCAATGCAACTAAAGGTTGTTGTACCGAGAGCGCCTGGTAAGATTTAAGGGTCATATTAAAAAATGGTTCTTCCAGCCAATAAGTATTTACTTCATTCAAAAAATTTAAGCGCATACAGGCTGTTTTTACATCTTCTCCCCATGCGGTGCCAGCATCAATCATTAAAAAGCCATCTTTTCCAAATCCATGCCTCGCAGCCTGCAGTTGTTCCCTATCGTGGTTAAGGGTTAATTTACCAAAAGGACCCCATCCAAACTTTACCGCCCTATACCCAGCCACCCTGGTGTTAACTGCTTTTTGATAAGTTTCTTCGGGGGTATTCCCAAATAACTGAGAGGCATAGGGTAATTTAGGATAGGCTTTTTTATAGCCTGCTAACTGGTACACCGGCTCGCTGGTAATTTTGCCCAATAAATCCCACAAGGCAATGTCGATGCCAGACAAGGTATGGTCTGCCTGTAACAGATCTAAAGAGTTTTCATGCACTAAATCAGATATGTGCTGAATGTCGCTAACAGCGTTGATGGCATGGCCTTCTATTGAATATTTTAGTGGCTTACAGGCACTGTGCGACATAGGGCAAACATAACTGGCAATACTGGTTAGCGGCGATGCTTCACATTCACCCCAGCCTTCGTAGCTTCCGGCTCTTATACGCACCAGCAGTGCATCCTGGCTACCATCGCCTATATCAAGCACCTGGGGCATGCTCAGGTAAAAAAAATCAACTGATTCAATCTTCATTCTAATTTAATTTAAAAAGTAATGGTTAATCCGCCATCTACTGTTATTATTTGCCCGGTGATATAGGATGCATCTTTACCTGCTAAAAAATAGGCTACTCCAGCAATTTCTTCTGGCTCAGCAGCCCTCCGAAGGGGCAGGTGGTGCGATTTTATATAATTAGTTTTAAACCACTCACTATCCAACTCATTTTCACCATCTACCATGCTCATAGCCGTATTTACAAAACCTGGTGCAATGGCATTTACTCGTATTTTTTTATCAGCCAGTTCCACTGCCATAGATCGGCAAAATTGATTGATGGCTGCTTTTGCCATAGAGTAACTGCTTGCTCCATGCTCGGCCCTTGTGCCATGGATGGAGGAGATATGAACGATACTTCCTCCTTTTTCTTGCATAAATTTAGCAGCTAATTGGGTAGATTTTAAACAGCCATTAATCATGCAATCAAATATATATCTCCATTCGCTGATGGGCATTTGCAGGGCATCTGTTTTTGCAGAAAGGCCAGCGCAATTTACCAGCACCTGCACACTACCCCAGTGTTGCCTGATGGCATGCTCACACTCAAGAATAGTTGTATCCTCGGCATAACTGCCGGTTATAAATAAATGATTGCCCGGCGCAAGTACAGTTTGCAATTCTTGCAGTTTATCGCCCTGTATATCAAGAGCGCAAACCTGGTAACCTTCCGCTGCAAAACGAATAGCAGTGGCCTTTCCAATGCCGGAAGCGGCACCTGTAATTATAACTGTTGGTTGATTCATGATTTGATAAACTGCTTTTTTTTACCGGCAAAAATTTGCACTTGGGTGTTTAATGTTTCTCCAGGCTTAAGCATTGATGACTGTTTTTTTTCAATAGCATCATTCACAATCATAGGCATGTTGGTGCAAGGTTCCAGGATAGCTGTATAGTGATTTAAAAATCCACCATAGGAGGCAAAATACCATTGATAGGGAAAAATTTTTGTATCGTAACTGTAACAAAAAAGTTGATCCTCATCTGCAGATTGCAACATCATATTTCCGGTTGGTATTTCATACAAATAAAAAAAATCGATGCTGTTATTTTTTATCGGTATAACTCCTGCATCCGTATTTTCAATTAATGGCCATTTAAATGGTTCCAATGTTTTATACCTGCTATAATCAAGATCAACTACCTGCCCGTTTATTGCTGAAGTTAATAATTTGTCGCCAGGGTTAATGCGAAGGGCAGCATGTAGTTTCCATAAAAAGTGGCGTTGTTTATTGTTTTCATTTTTTATCGAATAATTGAATGTAATCACAGGATGATCATTATTTAACTCGATAATCTTGCTATAATACAACTGGCTTTTTGGTAAAATACCATGTAATTTAATTTGATTGTTTTCTATTTCATATCGCAGTGGAGTAGTCCACAATTCACCATGGTCAGGATAATTAATTCCATCAATGTTCTCAGGCTGATCGTTTGGGATCAGTTCATCAATTCCACCTAAAAAATTTGAATCATAATCTGCACCCGGCACATTGCTTTTTAAGAGAAGCTGCTTATTCACCCAAACAAATTCTTTCAAAAGCTTTTTGTTAAATATGCTCAATAATTTACCGCCCAATGCTGGTACAATTGAAACGCTGAGATGATCATTTTCTATTACTAAAATTTTGATTCCATTTAATAAATTTTGTGTAATAGTCGCCATGGAGTTTAGTACTTTTTTTAAAAATGGTGGTCTATATATAAAGGTATATTTTGATTATAAAGATATTATTGTCCCTCGCTATAAAATTATTCTAAACAAACGAATTAGTATTCTTTTTTAACAGCATAATAGTTTAATATGATTTGATAGTAAAAAATAAGCTTTTTTTATTTAGAAAAATGAAGGAAATTAAATCATCGATGTTTCGGGTATGTTTGTAAATTTCACTTACCTCAATCCCTTCCTTCATTTCAAACTGTCTCCTGAAAAGCGATTCAAAAAAAGTACTAAAAAAAGCCTGGTGAAAAGGACTAAGAAATAGATAAGAAATGTTGCTTTGGCTACAGCCTTCCTAACTTATTTATTTCTGCAGTTATAAACTCTTCTTTAATCTCTCCACGACAGAAAACAAATAATAATAAGTTTCATCATTTTGAGAAACAGATTTTTTTTAGAAAACCGGTTAAAAATAGAAGACAGAAGAAATCGTCACAAGCATGTTATGATACGCCCGATTGTTAGGACAGAAAATAGGGTTTGTTAGATTAATAAGCCGCCACTGCTGCAAAACAGATTGCTTCAGGTGTGTTTTATAGTTTAAGCTTTAATGAAATCTTTTAATGCTGGATTGGCCGGTAAATTATTTGAATATAGAGCAGGTTATAAACCAAGTACCTTATTCCTCGCAATCAGGCATGCGCCAATTACGCCGGCCTTTTCTCCAAGTTTGGAAAGTTTTAATTGAGTGTCGGTACTCACCAGGCTTAAAGAATATTTATTGATAGCGCTTCTTATTGGTAATCGAATGTAATCGCCCGTTTCAGAAAGTGTGCCTCCCAATATCAATAATTCAGGATTAAAAATATTGATAAGTATAGCTATTCCTTTTCCAATTTTTTCACCTATTTCAGAAAGAAGTTCTATACATAAAGTATCTTCATTTTTTGCCGCCAATATGATATCAAGTAAGCTAATATCATTTAAATCTTTTTTCTTTTTCATTACTGAAGAAGTAGATCCCTGTTGGATTTTTTCTTTAAATTTCCTAATCAACGCCAGGCCCGAAGCTTCTGTTTCCAGGCAACCTTTTTTTCCACAGTGGCATATTATTTCGTTATCAAATATTGGAATATGTCCAAATTCTCCGCCAAAACCTGACTTGCCATAATATAGCTTCCCGTCTATTAAAATGCCAAGCCCAATACCATAATCCATATTTATAAATAAAACATTACGTGCACCTTTGCTGTCTCCATTACAAAACTCGCCATAGGCCATTGCCCGGGAATCATTTTCTATAAATGTTTGAATACCTATTTCTTTTTGAATAATGACCGATAATGGTTCCTCATTAAAATAAAAATAGCTGTAGCTATATCCGGTAGTATTATTTATACGTCCAGAAAGATTTAATCCTAATCCCAATATCTTGTCCTTTACAAATGCTGGGTTTAGTTCATTTATAAATGTTTTAATAATCAACAATAGGGCATCAAACGACTCGGGCGTATTTTCAAGTTTAAAAGGCACTTTTTCTTTGGAAGTGATCAGGTGCTTTTTAAAATCCAGCAAACCTAAATTTATATAATAATGTTTCACATCCACGCCTACAAAAAAGCCGGCATCCGATACAAGGCCATATACACTCGCCCTTCTACCCCCGGTAGAATCAAATTTTCCATTGTCCTTAATTAAACCATCTTCTATCAGTTCAGTAACCAGGCTAGTGATTTTGGGAACACTAATGTTCAATTCTTTACTTAACTCAGTTATCGTTGTTTTTCCAACCTTGTCAAGTTGATTAATAATTAATCGTTTAAGTGATTTATTCTTGTACACAACTCCCGAAGTGTTATCATCACTGAATATTGCAAATAGATTAGTGCTATTCATTTAATCTTGTTAATATTATTAATTTGAATTAAATACCGTAATCTACTTAAATTTTTTAAATACAGCTAAAATCTATGATACTAATTAAATAAATTTATTAAGGCTTCGATTTTGATAAAAATATTTACTTAAAAATGTCCTTTCGTTTAGCAATAAACTAACTGATAAGCAACATTAAATTTGTTGGATAAACTGTATTACAGATAGTTTTCGTGGCATATATTTCACTTGTATAGTACTAGCGGAGTATTCTATGAAACAATTTTATATGGTGACTCAGCATGCAGGTTTGGGCTTTTTAGAGCTAAAGATATTTTCCACAATTTTGTAACAATGGGTTTCATTCATTAAGCCGTATTACTGTTAATATAGATAACACTGA
>JANYCA010000176.1 GCA_025360525.1 Chitinophagaceae bacterium
ACCATAAACCGGCACTCCTCCCCAATAAAAAGTGTTGAATAAAAAAGATTTACTGCAAACTCTTTACAGCCGCACAAAAAGGGCAGTTAGAAAATTTTTTAATCTAAAAAGTAAATTTGTATTACATGAAAATACTCATCACTGGTTCAAACGGATTGCTAGGACAGTACCTGGTGAAGACGCTGATTGAGACTACTACGTATGAAATTGTTGCAACGGGTAAAGGCGACTGCAGGCTACCTTTTACTGCAACTGCCTTATTTAATTATTATTCTTTAGATATTACCGATGGGGTGGCTGTGCAAACCTGTATTAAACTCCACAAGCCTGATGTTGTAATACATGCAGCCGCCATGACGCAGCCCGATCCCTGTGAGCTTGATCCCATTGAATGCTGGGAGGTAAACGTAACAGCAACAAGGTTTTTAATTGATGCCGCTGAGGAAGTTAAAGCTTTTTTCATCTTCATCTCCACCGATTTTGTATTTGAAGGCTTAAACGGCCCTTATGTTGAAACCGATATACCCGGCCCTGTAAATTATTACGGCAGCAGCAAATTAGCCGCAGAAAAATCAGTAATGGAAAGTAGCTTACAGCAATGGGCCATAGTTAGAACCGTATTGGTTTATGGCAATATTTTGGTGGGCAACAGGAGCAATGTAATTAGCTGGGTAAAAGAAAACCTAACAGAGGAAAAACCTATTAAAGTGGTTGGTGACCAATGGCGTACGCCTACCTACGTGGAAGACCTGGCCAAAGGAATCCTATTGGTGATACAAAAAAAGGCAACCGGCATCTATCATTTATCCGGCGAAGAAGTCCTGAGTCCGTATGACATGGCTGTGGCAACAGCCGATTACCTGCACTTGGATAAAACCCTGCTAACTAAGGTAGACGCATCTATTTTTACACAGCCTGCCCGCCGCCCCCTGAGGACAGGTTTTATAATTGATAAAGCAAAAAAAACATTGGGATATCAACCGTTAAGTTTTAAGGAAGCCTTACAAAAAATGTACTGAAAAGCCCTTTAACAATTTATAGTTTGCAAAAATTGTTATTTTTGTTTTTCTGATTTTATATGATAGCATTATTAAAAAAAATTATTGCCCCGCTGTTTGTATTAAGTGCCATTGCTTTTACTGGCACTGCACAAACCTCCTACCTGAGCCTGGTGCAGTCTTCTGCAAAAACAAATGGTTTATTTAGTAAGGTAGAAGATTCGCTACGCAAACAGTTTGAAGCTAAAAAACTTCAATGGCCGCCACAAGAATTGTACATCCGAAGTTTTAAGTACGACCGGTTACTGGAAGTATGGGTAAAAAGCGAACCTAAGGATGTGTTTAAATTATTTAAATCGTACAAAATATGTATGCAGAGCGGCACCATTGGCCCAAAAAGAATGGAGGGTGATTTTCAAATGCCGGAGGGATTTTATTATATCAATGAATTTAAGCCAAATAGTAATTTCCATTTATCATTGGGTCTAAATTACCCCAATGCATCAGATAAAATCCTGAGTGATTCCTACCGCCCCGGCAATTCCATTTATATTCATGGCAAATGTTTGTCTGTGGGTTGCATCGCTATCGACAATCTGCCAATTGAGGAAGTTTACTTAATGACTTCGTACGCAAGAGAAGCAGGACAGGAGTTTATACCCGTGCATGTTTACCCCGTTAAGTACAATGTAAAAAAGTCGTTCGACTACCTGGCACAGATTACAAAAGAGAATCAGCCCCTTCAACAGTTTGCTATTTCCTTAAAAAATGTTTTCGATTATTTTGAAGATAAAAAACAGCTACCACTGGTATTAGTAAATAAAAAAGGGGATTATATTGTTAATTAATATCAACAAAACAGTATACACTTTTTTAACTGGAATGTTTATAGTTGATAAACATTCGCATATTTCACCTTCCGGTTTTACCTTTTCCCCCAAACACATAAAACCTGCTAATGCAGACATGCTGCAAATGCTACTTCAGAAAATTTGAGAGCTACCAGTTTGATTATTACCTGTAAATGCGTCAATGCATTTTTATAAATACCTTCGCCACCAACTATTACCACTAACCCGTAAAAATAAACCGAATGTTTCCTTCTATCAACCCCGCTACTACCAAAGCATGGCTTGCATTACAACAACATTATACTGAAATGAAAGCGGTAGAAATGAAACAGTTATTTGCTGACAATCCAGAGCGTTTCAATCATTTCTCCATGTGTACCGGGGACATCATTTTCGATTATTCTAAAAATATTATCACTGAAAAAACAATGGAATTGTTGGTGCAACTGGCACATGAGTGTGAATTGCCTGCAGCAATCCAATCTTTTGTTAGTGGCGAAAAAATTAACGCTACAGAAAACAGGGCCGTACTGCATACTGCCCTCAGAAATTTCTCCGGTAAGCCCGTTTTATTTGAAGGCAACGATGTAATGCCAGAAATACAGGCAGTGCAAAAACAGATGCAACAATTCTGCAACAGCATCCACAGCGGTGAAAAAAAAGGCTACACAGGCAAGCCAATTAAATACATTGTAAACATCGGCATTGGCGGCAGCGACCTTGGCCCGGTGATGGTAACAGAAGCATTAAAACCCTATTGGGTAGAGGGTATACAAACCTATTTTGTAAGCAATGTTGATGGAAGTCATATTGCAGAAACGCTTAAAAAAATTAATGCAGAAGAAACACTTTTTTTGGTGGCATCTAAAACTTTTACCACGCAGGAAACCATGGCCAATGCTCATACTGCAAGAACATGGTTTTTACAACATGCAAAAGACGAAGTCCACATTGCCCAACATTTTGTTGCATTAAGTACCAACGAAAAAGCGGTGGTTCAGTTTGGGATTGCACCGGAAAATATATTTGTTTTCTGGGATTGGGTGGGTGGCCGATACAGTTTGTGGAGTGCCATTGGTTTATCCATTGCCTTAACAATAGGCTACAGTAATTTTGAAGCCCTGCTAAAAGGCGCTCACTCAATTGATACCCATTTAACCAATATGCCGTTAGAAAAAAACATCCCAGTGCTGATGGGTTTGATTGGCATTTGGTACACTAGTTTTTTCGGTGCTGCCACCGAAGCCATACTGCCGTACGATCAATACCTACACCGCTTTTCAGCCTATTTGCAACAGGGAAATATGGAGAGTAACGGTAAATATGTAGACAGAAACGGCAACAAAGTAACCTATACAACCGGCCCTGTTATATGGGGCGAACCGGGCACAAACGGTCAGCATGCTTTTTACCAATTAATACACCAGGGCACTCAATTAATTCCCTGCGATTTTATTGCACCGGCCATTAGTCATAACCCCATTGGTGAGCACCATAAAATTTTATTGAGCAATTTTTTTGCTCAAACTGAAGCATTGATGAATGGCTCTTTTAATGAAAATCCGTACAGGGTATTTGAAGGCAACCGGCCAACAAATTCTTTCCTTGTAAAAGAGATTACACCTTTTACTTTGGGAGCGTTAATTGCATTGTACGAACACAAAATTTTTGCACAGGGGGTTGTCTGGAACATTTATAGTTTTGATCAATGGGGCGTGGAATTGGGTAAGGTACTTGCCAATAAAATTTTCCCCGAGCTGCAGGATGATGCTTTTGTACAAACGCATGATTCATCTACCAATGCACTTATCAATAATTATAAAAAAATGAGACAAGGATAAACAATCAGCAATTACGTTGAATTAATAAAAAACGCTTTCTCCTCGAACGATTTAGCTGATGCTGTATAACAACTACAGTCTTTCCTGGAACAACATCAATCAATAAAAATAAGCGTCACTAAAAATAGAAAGCCGCCTCACTTATAAAGATGAGGCGGCTCTGTAAAAAATAAGTATTTCCGATTGTTTATCTTTTTATAATAACCTGCTTCGTTATTTTTTTATTTCCTTTCTGAAGCAGCATGCTGTACACTCCGTTTTGAAGATTGGCTGCTGAAATAATTTGGCTATTTATCTGCGTTAGCAATTGCTGCAGTACCATCCTTCCGCCTGCATCAAACAATTGCAACGTGCCGTTAGTAAATGCCGCAGGATATACAATGGTAAACCGTCCTTTGGCTGGGTTAGGAAATACAGTAACCTGCAACGGATTATTTTTTACCTGACTATTTATAATGTAGGGTAAAGCCCGTGCCGCACCTGCTGTCGCTAAAAGTTGAGGCCCGTTACTGGCATTTTCTCTCGATCTCCAAATAATGCGGTTGCTATTGGTAAATGTTGCATTTTTTATCACCAGCGAAACACTGGTAGCCCCCGATGCTTTAAGCGCATTTATATGCGATGTAATATCCCATTCATAAAAGGCATTGACATTACTGGCAACAGTAACGGCCGCCAGCACGGTGGTTTGCGGAGCAGGTTTATTTGCGTATGTAATGGTATTTTCTCCCCAGCTTTGCGATGGTACATTCAACAGTTGTGCTGTTATACTCGGGGTATTGGTACTAGCCATCCGCCCATACATTTTTAGCTTTACTGAAGAATTGTTTCCAGCTAATGAGGTAAGATCAAATCGAAGGTATGCATCATAATTATAGTCCGGATTACCTGTATAAGTAGTTATCATCTCCACATCAGTTCCATAATTTGTATTTGCATAAATACCGCCACGTACCTGCGCATCTGCAACAGGCAAACGACTGGAAACTGCACTTACTGTGGCTATTAATTGAGGGGCGTTGCTGGCATTTTCTCTCGATCTCCAAATAATGCGATTGCTATTGGTAAATGTGGCATTCTTTATCACCAGCGAAACACTGGTAGCCCCCGATGCTTTAAGCGCATTTATATGCGATGTAATATCCCATTCATAAAAGGCATTGACATTACTGGCAACAGTAACAGCCGCCAGCACGGTGGTTTGCGGAGCAGGTTTGTTTGCGTATGTAATGGTATTTTCTCCCCAGCTTTGCGATGGTACATTCAACAGCTGTGCTGTTATACCCGGGGTATTGGTACTAGCCATCCGGCCATACATCTTTAGCTTTATCGAAGAGCTGTTGGCCGCCAATGAGGTAAGATCGAACCGAAGATAGGCATCATAATTATAGTCCGGATTACCTGTATTGGTAGTTATCATCTCCACATCAGTTCCATAATTTGTATTTGCATAAATACCGCCACGTACCTGCGCATCTGCAACGGGCGATAAAGTTACATTGGTTGCCTTAGAAAAATAAGCTGTGTAAATAATATTGTCAGTTGGTGTAACAATGGTCTGCGTTTGTGGAGCTGCGTTGGACCAGTTGGTAAAGTTGTAACTGCTTCCCTGGAATATTTGCGGACTTGGTGTTCCGATTATTCTTTGCATACCTTCCACGCTTAGAAAGCTAAGTGGTGTGGTTAAAGGTTGTCCATCCAGCGTAACCTGCAAACCCTGGGGACTAGTGTTAAGGGTGATTGTAGACAACCTTGGGGTTATATCAGTATAAACTGTATCCACGGCTCCTTTTGAATCCGTAACAACCAGGTACAGCCTGTAAAAAACATTGGTGGCCGTTTCTCCGGTATTCGGTATGCTGAACGACCCACTCTTTACAGCACTGGGTGCCGTTGGCCCCGGGTGTGTATGGCTGGCATGATAAAACACCACAAACCATTTAAAGTTTGCATCACCAAGTGTTCCATCTTCCGGATCGGTGCCGGTGCCGCTAAAATTTATTGTAGTACCTGCCCTGTACACAGCGCCTGCAGCAGGTGTGATAATAGATGCGGTAGGCTTTTGATTGGCCGGCGTTACAGTAAGTGTGGCATCGTTACTGGTAACTGCTCCGGCTATATTGCTTATTACTACTGAATAATTGCCGGCACTGCCCGTACTTACAGAAGCAATCGTATACAAACTGCTGGTTGCTCCTGTAATAATAACAGCATTTTTGCGCCATTGATAACTAAGTGGTGCAGCACCAGTAGCCGTTACACTAAAAGTGGCAGCATTGCCCTGCGATACTGATATACTTTTTGGTTGGCTGGTAATTAAAGGTTGTTGAGAGCCGGTATAGGTAATTTTATACAAAGCACTGCTGCCTCTGGAAAGGAAATAAAGATTGCCATCCGTGCCGGTGATGATAGAAACAGGGTTACCTGCAATATTCGCTGCAAACGACGACCGGGTGGCAGTGCTGCCGCTGAGTGTTAAAACATCTATCCAGTTGTTGCAATAATCGATGTAAAAATATTTTCCAATATATGATGAGGGATAATTGGTAGTGGAAGGATTAAAAAATGTACCTCCTGTAATGGCGCAGCCCTGTCCGCTGGCCGTGCCATGGCTATAGGCATAGATTGGATTGGTATATAAACTGTTGCTGCTGTTGCCCTCGGCAACAGGCCACCCGAAGTTTTTACCACCGACGGTAGCATCATTAATTTCTTCCCAGGTATTTTGGCCCACATCATTTGCAAACAGGCGGCCGGTGCCGGGTTGAAACGAGATGGTGTACGGATTGCGTAACCCATACTCCCACAGCCGTTGCTTTTGACTGCTGCCGCTTGTAAAAGGATTACCGGCAGGCACACTTCCATCTGCATTAATACGCAATATTTTTCCGAGATAAGTATCCAGATTTTGCGCATTGGCACCGAAGGCATTTTCGCCAACGCCTACATATAATTTTCCATCGGGACCAAATTGCATGGTACCACCATTATGATTAGTGGCAGTGCTTAGCGGATCAAGATTTAACACCAACACTTCACTGCCGGCCACCGCCACATCGCCATTTGCGGTAAAACGACTGATGCGGTTATTGGCAGCCGATGATAAAGTATAATACAGATAAATAAAATGATTGGTAGAGAAGGAAGGATCAAAAGCAATACCGAGCAAGCCTCGTTCGCCGGATGAATTAACACTTAGGGTAACAAATGGCTGTGAAAGGACTACCCCATTTTTAAAAATACGTATAGTACCCGCTTGTTCCAAAATAAACAATCGTCCGTCTGGTGCAAAGGCCATTGCCGTAGGGCTGGTAACACTGCCCAAAAACACCTGGCTGAAACCGGCAGCTAATGTTTGTGCGTTGGCTGAATTGATTAAAGAACATTTTATAAAAAAAAATGCCACGAAAGGTAGTGCTGCTCGGCATTTGGCTAGCATGTGGTTAATGTGCTTTTTTATTGTGAGTAAAAAAAACAGTTGCGGGAGAGATTTCATATTATCTGTTTAGATAACTTGAAATACAAAAAGAAAGCCGCAATTGTGTTGATGCGCTACAATCTATAAATGGTTAAAATAAATTAGGCTTTATTAAAACTGGGGAATATTTTACCTGTTAGCTGAGTTACCCCTTATGCCATTTGCACAAGCAAAGAAGTCGTTAGCATTTATGAATGCCTGCTTCTGTATGGAAAAGTTGTTGCACAATGAAGTGTAGCGAAGGCAAAGCATAGACCAACATTAGCAAAAAAATAGGGAAACAACTTTGTGCCTCCCTATTACTTCATTTCATATTACAAAGATCAATTGATATTTTTAAGTGGATATTATATTTAGTGGCTTAATGTAACTTTTACTATCTCACCTAATGGTGGTCCAAATCCCCAACCAGACACATACAAATTCCCATCAGGGCCCATTGTCATTGCAGTTGGAAGTTTTAAACCTGATATTACATCTTCTACCGTTCCATTGGCAGTAATTTTTCTTATTCTGCCCGCCCCTGGAGTTGGGAAAGGGTTATTGGCAGTCATTTCAAGCACATAGATATTTGAGTTTCCATCCAATACAAGTCCTACAATGGCACTAAACCCAGTGGCTATTTTTTTTATTGTTCCACTTGGTGTAATCTTAAAAACGCTAGAGATACCGGTAATAGGAAACACGCCCACATCGCCTACAAAGAAATTGCCTTTATAAGCTACTGCTGTTGGAACAATATGTCCTTGACTTGCAGAGATATCAACAACTTCCTTGATGCCTCCATCTAAACAAACTTCTACAAAGTTGCCATGATTGGGTTCCAATGCATAGAAATGATTTTGCGCAACAGCCATGCTATACCAATTGCCTTCGGGTGTATAGTCATCAGGCTCATTATGAGCACC
>JANYCA010000050.1 GCA_025360525.1 Chitinophagaceae bacterium
ATAGAAAGTCCTTTAAAAATATTGCTGCCAAATCCATATTGTTCCGATAATAAAGACAGCGCCAGGCAGGTTGTTACAAGCCCGCCAACAATCAATACAAAAACCTGTACCACATCTGTATAGCCTATCACTTTCATGCCGCCCAATGTAACAATCATAGAAAAAATACTTAAGCCTGCAATGGCCCATTCAAAGCTTACCGGAGATATGGAAGAGATGGCTAATGCACCCAGGTAGATGATGGAAGTTAAATTGACAAAAACATACACCAGCAGCCAGAACACGGCCATGATAGTGCTAACTTTATCGTTGTACCGCTTTGATAAAAACTGGGGCATTGTCGTTATCTTATTTTTAAGATAAACGGGAATTATAAATATGGCAACGATAATTAAGGTGGCTGCTGCCATCCATTCGTAGGTGGAGATGGCGAGCCCCAATGCAAAGCCAGAACCCGACATGCCAATAAAATGTTCGGCAGAAATATTTGAAGCAATCAGCGAAGCCCCTATAGCCCACCAGGTAAGAGATCCCTCTGCCAGAAAGAATTCTTTTGAACTGGTAGTATCGGCCTTTTTTTTATGGTAGATATAATACCCGTACGCAGTTACCGAAATAAAGTAAATGATAAAAACAATATAATCGGCTGTTTGTAATTTATTCATTGGCAACTTTTAATTGATGCGGCAACGCAATTTTATTGCGGAGGCAAACATCCCGGCAATCTATTTAAAAACAAAACATACAATGGTAACACTTTACATTAATAAAGTTGCATACCAGTAATTGAATAATTTAAAAAAGCTGCTAACAGAAACGCACACTGGTACTAAAACATATTTTGGCGGACTCACTCTCTACAGAAATATTTGCTGTGTTGCCAGAAAAAAGTTTACGTTTATTTTAAAAGATTTATTTTTTATTTAGATAAATTGTAGGAATGATTTTTTTGTACAATTGTGTGATGTTGAATTAAATGAATTAGCTTTCAATTGATAATAATTAAAATCACCAAAGTACCTGGGTGGTTTTTATTTCTTCGGGAAAAAATTATCAATTTTTATGTAAAGCCGGATCATTTAAAAACCATATTATGGAAGTAAAAAAAATTAATTTCGAAGTAGCAGTATATGCCTCAGCAGATGAATTAAATGAAGCGGATAAAGCATTATTGCTGGAAGCAAGAAAAACTACTGAGGCAGCTTATGCACCTTATTCAAATTTTCATGTGGGTGCTGTTGCACAAATGGCAAATGGTGACACTGTATCGGGCACAAACCAGGAAAATGCCAGTTATCCGGTGGGCATTTGTGCAGAGCGGGTACTGCTTTCAGTTGCGGCCACCCAGTACCCTGGTATCGGTATAGATACATTGGCCATCAGCTATCACAATAAAAACGGCGAAAGCAATCACCCGGTTTCACCCTGTGGCATTTGTCGCCAAAGCCTTGCTGAATACGAGGAAAGAACCCATCAGTCCATCCGGGTTATTTTGGGTGGCATGAGTGGTGAAGTATATATACTGCAAAAAGCAGGGGAGTTGTTACCACTTAGTTTTACGTCGGGTGATTTAAAAAAGTAAAGCTTGATGATTATAAAATAATAGAATTAAGCATTTAGTTCGCAAGGCATTTACTCTATAGTATTAGACCCTATTTTCTTTTTTTTCTTGATAAAAAAAGAAACAAAAAAAAATCAAGCCCGCCCGGCTGACGCCAGTCGGACGGGGCTCCGAATAAAAAGGCTGAAATTTTTAACATCAGCCTAAAATCAAGGAACTCCAGAGTAAAATACTTTGAAATTTATGCTGGCTCAAACAGCCTTGATTTCTTAACGGCTTACATTGAAAATTTCTAGCACTTTTTATTCGAGGCCACAATAGCCTTCATTTGCGAAGCAAATGCCTAATCCATTAAAATAATATCAGCATGACAACCGGATAGGTTAATGATCAGCATATTTTACTGCCGTTTTCAACGGGCTTATCAACCGCAAGCAAAACCACTTCTTCATTGTTATTATAAACACCTAATACAAGGCATTCACTAAAGAAATTGGCTATTTGTTTTGGCGGAAAATTTACCACTGCAATAATTTGTTTGCCAATTAAATCCTCGATGGTATATAGATGGGTAATTTGTGCGGAAGATTTTTTAATACCCATATCACCAAAATTGATGCTGAGCTGGTAGGCAGGCTGCTTTGCTTTTTTAAACGGTTGTGCAGTTAAAATAGTGCCTATCCTAATGTCTATCTTTTCAAAGTCATTCCATGTTATCATTTCGGTTTTTTTATGTTGGTGAAATAAAGTATTATTGAATAACTAAATTAGTGAAAATGGTGCTTGATATTAAGAAGGTGGGCAAGGATGATGTGTCGATGGTAGCAATATTATTTGATGCTTACAGGGTATTTTATAAGCAGTCATCCAATTTGCAGGCTGCATTTGATTTTCTTGAACAGCGGGTTGATAAAAATGAATCAACAATTTTTATGGCAACATTACAGGGTGAGGCAGTAGGATTTATTCAGTTGTATCCCATTTTTTCATCCGTTTCACTAAAGCCTGCCTGGCTGCTAAATGATTTATATGTAGCTGAAAATGCACGCCGGCAGGGTGTTGCAGAAGCATTGTTGCAACAGGCAAAGCAATTTGCCCTGGAAACTAAAGCTGCTTATGTTATGTTGCAAACAAGTGAGGATAATTACAAAGCACAATCAGTGTATGAAAAAAACGGCTGGATAAAATTGAATGATTTTTTCTATGAATATTATTCTTGATAGTTGTGGCGCTTTAAGTAAGTTACTATACAGGTAATTTATTGGTGTATTTACAATTTAACACGCCATTGCGTTTAGTATTGCAGTACAGATATTAAAAAATCCCAGCCACGCTGGCCAGGATTTTCAATCATCAGGTAAAAACAGCTTTTAAGCCGCTTTGGTTAATGAACGCTGCATTACAAACTGCGCTACTTCTGTGCTATACACGGTTTGCCCGTTACTGCCTACTGCGGCAACTCTAAACCAGTATTTTTTACCTTCTTCCAACCCGGTAAACTCGTATTTAATCCGGGTGTCAGCTACGGTAATCCATTCTGTTTGCTCGTTAATGGGGTCTGGCGCTGTCTGGTATAAATAGCTAATGGCACCTTTATCCGTTTGTACTTTTACAATCATGCTGCCTGCATTTAGCCCCTGTAGTACAGCAGCTATAACTGGTTGACCAATGTACACTGGTTCCCTGTCTTTAGCAAGCTTAAAGCCACTGCTGGCAAGCATTACAAGGTCGCCGTTACAAACAGAGTTTACGTAATTAGCCTGGCTCCGCAGCATAGTAACAATGTTTAACTTTCCGGCATTTTTAACAGCTACTGCATTGCGGCTTCCTGTTTTGGCCTCTGTCAGCGATTCATCGTAGGCGTCCAATGCCAGCAAAAAGGCGGGCATGTTCGGAATTGGGTTGGGGAAATTAACATTTCCGTTCATAGCAGAATAAATGCTTCGGCCAAAGGCCAGCAATTCTGCATCACGCAATTCTGCGTAATTAACAATTGGTTTTTTCATAAAAAAAAGTTTGATTAAAAAATAAATTCCAGAATGTATAACGCTTTTATTTTTTATTGTAGTATCAAGGTTACTTGTCAGGATTGGCTTTCAGAGCAATATTAGTGTTAAACCTTTACTCCATTTTCCATTAAGAATAATGAACATAAAATGCTGGAATAAAATATATTATCAAAAATGTATTTGATTGAAGCTGTAATAAAAAACGCTTCAAAAACGGATTAAAATTTTTTAAAAATTGAGAAAAAATACAGGTGATTAACGTAAAAATACCAACCCATACCTTATACAAGCTACGGGCATACCTTAATAAGGGTGCAGCCATACCTTCATAAAGGTGGAGGCATACCTTAATAACGGTTCAGCCATACCTTAATAAGGGTAGATGCATGCTTTAATAAGGGTGCAGGCATACCCTTGTAAGGGTGCAGGCATACCCAATTGATGGTTAAGGCATTCTTTAAGGAAAGAAAGGGCGTACAGTGTTAAAGTAATGGGCATACTTTAGTAAAGGTATGGGCATACCATAATTAAGAAATGGCTATAACCTAATGAAAGTACGGGTACCAGTATAGGAAGCTGTGGGCGTTTGGCAGTAAACATTGACTGTTAATTCGGTAAAATTGTGGTGGAGAATTAGATAAATCAGCACCTGCTTCATTTATATTAATGAATTGGTTTAATTAATTGGCTATGCCTGCCTATATAAACTGCTGTATTCCCAAATAAAGAAAAAAAGGTAACACAAATGCAAAATATAATAAAAACTACCTGTGGAAAATACGGTAATAGTGAGGTTATTTGAGTACTAATACTCGATTTAATTAAATATTTGTAGGCATTACAAGGCAATACAATCAAGTACTGGCAATGGTTTTATAGGTATAGCTTAGTACTAAATATGTTTTGGGGCAATTTTTTTTATTGATAAATGATGCTATATTTAATATGTAATCAATTTCTGTTGGTTATACTTCCAACGCTTTCTCCCCAATTTTAAAATTTTTCTATCAGTATTAGTTAAGCGCTCACTACGAGGGTGGTTAATGCTGTACAAATAATATCATAAATTATAGTACAACAATATGTTTAAACTACTGCCAATGTTGTTTTTGTACGTACAGATTTGTACTGTAAAAGCCGTTGCACAAGATGCAGACAGTACGCTAGACGCATTACAGCAAATACCCACCAGGTATATAATTACAATTGATAGTAAAATAGACAAATACAGCAGTCGTATCACTTCCAAAACCACCAAAACACTTACCAAGCTCAGCCGTTGGGAAAACAAAATAAAAAGCCTGCTCGAAAAGGCAAGTCCCGAAACAGCAGCACAATTATTTGCACCCGGTCAGCCAACTTTTACATCCTTATTAGAGCAACTTAAACAAGGCGAAGCACTCGCCCTCACTTACCAGGCACAATACAATAAATACACAGATGATATTACTACCAGGCTAAAATTTATAGCACAGCAAAAAAAGCAATTGGATAGTGGCTTTATAAAAAAAGCAACCGCTGCACATAAAAAAATGAAGGCACTGGCCAGTGAAGAAGATAAAAGTGAAGGACTGCAGCAATTTATAAAAGAACGTAAAAAGCAATTGATTTCTCAGGCCGTGGCGCATATTGGCCAAAGTAAATACCTGGTTAAAATGAACAAAGAGGCATTTTTCTATGCAGAGACTTTGAAAAATTATAAAGATATTTTTAGCGATAGTAAAAAGGCAGAAGAGACTGTAAAAGGAATTTTAAATAAAATACCGTCATTTCAGGAATTTATTAAACAAAATAGTATGATATCCGGACTATTTGAGGTTTCTGGACAAAATGCAGTATTTCAACCAGGCATGCAAACGAGAGCTGGTGTACAACAATTAATACAAGGCAGACTCTCAGCAATGGGAGCCAATGCTAAGGAAATGATGGGCAAAAAACTGCAGGCAGCGCAGGCACAGTTAAACGATTTGCAAAAAAAGATAGCAAACGGTTACTGCAATGGGGAGATGCCCCCAGGCAACGTGAATCCCGAAAAAACAAAAATCTTCAGCCAGCGGTTAGAATACGGGTTTAATGTACAGTTCTCCAAAAACAATGGCCTCATTCCTTCTGCCACAGACATTGCTGTTAGTATCGGCTATAAGCCAAGGGATGGCATGCTCATTGGACTGGCCGGAAGCTATAAACTGGGTATCGGTACGATTGATAATATCCGTTTTTCTAATGAAGGAGTTGGCATAAGATACTTTGCAGACGTAAGGTGGAAAAAGCAACTCTACCTAACAGGTGGTTTTGAGATGAACTACAATGAACATTTTAAAGACGTGGCATTTATAAAAGATAATAACCTTTGGCAGCAGTCAGCATTGCTGGGCATCACTAAAAAATTCAAACTCAAAACAAAATTCACCAAGGGCACCAGTATAGCTGTATTATATGATTTTTTAGCAAGGCAGCATGCGCCGGTGAGCCAGGCAGTAATATTCAGGATAGGGTACAGTGTACGTTGAATAAATTTACAGATCATTCCAAATATAAAGACCTTAACCAACACAAATATGAATAATAAAAAGAGCATTTTAATTGTACTGTTTTTTTTATCTGTATTACCTGCTTATAAAACAGTAGCTCAGAGCAATCCTTATAATGAAGTATCTATTGCTTCGCCAACGGCTGCATCATTAGGAAAGTACGCTGATATACCAGTTAACTATCATACTGGTATTCCACAGGTGTCTATTCCTATTTATACAGTAAAAGAAGGCCCATTAAGCCTTCCTATAAGTATCAGTTATCATGCATCTGGCATAAAGGTGTTAGAAGTCGCCAGTTGGGTAGGAGCAGGATGGTCGCTTAATGCAGGGGGTGTAATTACCAGGACAGTGCAGGGGGCACCAGATGAGAGGCAAACCAGTAACACCTATAATCAAACCCATGGACACATAAGTGACTCAGGTTATAATAAGTATTTGTGGGGGCCAGCTTTCCCTACCCCGGTTCAGCTTACTATGCCCACCTGGGCACCCATATACGAAAGGCAGGAGTGGGAAAAATTTGCTGAGGGCAAAAAAGATGGAGAACCCGATCTATTCTTTTTCAATTTTGCCGGTTTTTCCGGAAAATTTTATTTTCATGATGATGGCTCAGTAGTAATGGTGCCGGAACAGGATGTAAAGATAGAATACAGTTACACACCTGGCCTAGGAAAAAGTATTGAAAGTTTTACAATTACCACCCTGGATGGTACCAAATATTATTTTGGAAAAACAAACAGTACAACCGATGTTGACCCGGTAGAGATTACCAACCCCTTCAATGGTGATGGCGGATTGTCTGTTGGCACTGCTGTATCCAGTTGGTTTTTAAATAAAATAACCTCGGTTGATGATTTTTTTAGTATTTCACTCAGTTATGCGGCAGAAAATTACTCTTATTATACTATTTCAACGTTTCCTGTTTTGTACAATCCAACTCAATCATCAACAATCGGATATAAAGCAGTGAAAAATATTGTACAAGGGGTCAGGCTGAGTCAAATTGTTTTTTCCAACGGCAAAGTTGACTTTACGCCTTCAACAGCAGCTAGGTTTGATTTAAATGGAAACACTGCCAATTTTGTTGATGATGCTAATACAGAAGCAAAAGCCCTCTCTGCCATTCAGGTTGCTGATAACAGCGGCACTGATTGCAGGAAATTTGTTTTTTTGTACGACTATTTTACCGATAATTCGTCTGCACTGCCACCCTATTTGTTAATCAATTCAACCACTGATAAAAAAAGATTAAAACTAATAAGTTTGCAACAGCAGGCCTGCGACGGATCAATAATAATACCACCTCATCAGTTTGATTATTTTACTGAACTGGTGCCGAGGAGATTATGTTTTGCCCAAGATCACTGGGGCTTTATAAATGGAGCAACCGGCAATGCAACATTAATCCCTACCTATGACGCAAGCGTATTTAATACAATAACAGGTGCAGACAGGGATGCTGCCTGGCCTGCCATGCGTGGGGGAAGCCTGAGCAGAATTACCTATCCAACAGGCGGATATTCAGAGTTTGAGTTTGAACAGAATTATACCTGGGTAAATTATTCAAAGCCACAGTCGGCTTTTAGGTTTTCTCCAAATGCCGGCTATGATGGAAATTCATCAGCTGTAACACAATACCAGCCGTTTACTGCCAACTCATACCGGCTAACATTTACCAATTCCTCACAAGGCTCACAGGCACTGTTAAATATTTACAATTCAAGCAACGTAAACGTAAAAGGTTATGTATTGGAAGCAGGTAGAAATTATACAGAAATTTTTCAACTCCCGGCAGGTACCTACCGTATTGTAATACAAAAATTAGCAGCCGTATCCGGTAACGGAACGCAAGCCACATTTGAAGAATGGGCTGATGTAAACATTCAGAAAAATGAAACTGTGGGAGGCTTAAGAATTAAGAAGACTACGGTGTACGACGGGTTATCAGTTGCCAATAATATAATCACTAATTATACATACGAGGCAAACGGTAAATCCACCGGCATTTTATATTGCCGTCCTGCTTATTTTTTCCCTATAAGAAATAATTTATTAAGAGATGTAGGATTTGAAAATGGGCCTACTTGTAGTCTGCAGGGGTGTATTGTTTGTGATCCTGGCGTTAACTACTTTCAATCACCGGCGGGTATCCGCCCTATGGAAACAACACAGGGTAACCATACAGGTTATAATGAAGTAAAAGTTAATCAAACAGGTAATGGATACAGTATTTACAGGTATTATGGTTCCAATGCCTGGGATTTGGTTACAGGGGATGTAGCTTATCGGAGTATGCTAACCCTTCCCAAAACATGTGATGCATCCATTCCTAATTATCCGTTTACACCTTTTTCTCATGAATTTATGAGAGGCGAACTCAAGTACAAAGCGAATTACAATGAGGCAGGTCAGTTGTTAAATGATGCATGGTATTACCCGGTATTTCAAAATAACCCGAGAACAACCCCGGCACTTGTAATTGTTCCAAATCCAACTACTACAGGCTATTTAGCAACATTTTATACCATTTCAACTGCTAAAAAAACACAAACACAGGTTGTTGAAAATGCTATTGCACCGGGAATCGGCTATATGCAAACAAGCAAATATGCTTATAACGAAAGCCTCTATCATACCCAGGTAACCAAAACTACCAATGAATCTGCCACCGGGCAAGTGCTTGAAACTAAAATTAAATACACCACAGATTTTAGAATAACTGCCTGTGATGGAATATCAGATTGTCTTCAAACATATAATACAGCTTCCGCTACTGCCCTTACTAATTTTAATTCCCGGAAAGGAAGCTGCGGAAGTCCGGAATGTAGGTACTGGGCATGGCAGGCTTACATGAAAGATTTGAGTATTGCCCGCAGTAATTATGTTAATTGCCGTAAAGCAAATTATACAGGCACCACCAATGCCTTCAATACCTGTTTAATAAACAACAAAAATGCTGCTGACACATGGTTAAAGCCAATTTTGGATATGCAGCTTAAAGCAGTTATTACACCTGTTGAAACCACTAACTGGAGATCTGGAAAATTACTCAGTGCCTCCTTTTACAAATATGATTACGCTGCAATACCTGCTACACAGGTATATTTAAGTAAAACTTTAAGTATAAGCCTGCCGGCTTCATCTGCTTCTTTTATTTCTGCTGATATTCTGTCTAATTCAATAACAAAAGACAGCCGATACAAGGATGAGAGCGTATATAAATTTTTATCTGGCAACCCTGCCGAAGTAACACCCAAGTCTGGCATCACCCTTTCTTATTTATGGGATTATTATAAAAATTTCCCGGTGGCACAGGTAACATCCGGC
>JANYCA010000085.1 GCA_025360525.1 Chitinophagaceae bacterium
GTGTTGATACGTCACACCCAAAATTTTGCAGATTTGCACAACGCTATATTAAAAAGCTTTGAGTTTGATAATAAACACAAGGCTACTTTTTACCGCAGCAACGATAATTGGCTGAGAGGTCGGGAAATTTCGCTGGAAAAATACGATGATAAAAGCTATAAGGTAGATCCCATGCTAATGGGCGAAACCACTATGGGATCCGAGATAAAAGATCCCAACCAAAAGTTTATTTATGTGTACGACTTTAATAAATTCTGGACTTTTAAAGTAGAGTTAATCAATGTAGATAAGGAAGAAAGTAAAAAACTTACCTATCCTGCGGCTATACGCTCAGAAGGAATTGCACCTGCCCAATATGGCACCAAAGGTTTGGTAGATAAACGCCTGGCAGAGGTAGAAGAAAAATATGATTTAAAAAGTGCAGCACTATTGGAAGGGTTTAGCGAAGAAGATGAAGATGGCAACGCTGCCGAAAGCGGAGAAGAAGATAATACTTTGGAAGAAAATGCTGATGAGATTTAGGCAATATTCTCTTATAAAATTGGCGGAGTTGTACCCGTTATTTTCTCTCTCTTTTATTCAATGAAAAAAAACTGCATTCTAATTACAGGACCTACGGCAATTGGCAAAACAGCCCTTGCTATAAAAGTTGCTCAATATTTTTCTACCGAAATTATTTCATGCGATAGCCGTCAATGTTTTAAGGAACTAAATATTGGCGTAGCAAAACCAACTACTGCAGAACTGGAATTGGTATACCATCATTTTATTAACTCCCATTTTATACAGCAGCCGATAAGCGCTGCCGTTTTTGAGCAGTATGCCCTTGAAAAAATCAGTACCATATTTGCGGCATACGATATCGCTGTAATGGTGGGTGGCACTGGCTTGTATGTAAAAGCGTTTTGCGAAGGTATGGATGAAGTGCCAGCCATTGACCCTTCCATCAGGCAGGCTATTATTGACAATTATAGCAGCAATGGTATTGATTGGTTAAAAGAACAGGTAAAAAATCAGGATGAAGCTTACTACGCAATTGGTGAAATACTAAATCCCCAACGCCTGATGAGGGCATTGGAAGTGGTACAATCTACCGGGAAATCGCTGCTGGATTTTCATACAAATCGAAAAAAGAAAAGGGATTTTAATGTCATTAAAATTGGCCTGGAGTTGCCAAGGCCGCAACTAATTGAAAGAATTAATAACAGGGTAGATAATATGATGCAGGATGGCTTACTGGAGGAGGTTTCCAAATTGGTGCCATTCAAAAGTCTCAACGCTTTGCAAACAGTGGGCTATCAGGAAATTTTTGCTCACTTGCAAGGGCAGGTTACATTAGAGGAAGCTATCGCACAAATAAAAATAAATACCCGGCAATACGCCAAGCGCCAAATGACCTGGTTTAAAAAAGATGAAGCGGTGCAGTGGTGTAATCCGGAATTCGAAGATGTTATAGCAGTAGTTAAAAAACAACTTCAATAATTTTACTCTTTTCTCCATGTTAAAACGGGCCTAAGCGCCTTCTCTCCACAAATAGCCCTAAAACTTAAATCCTACACTTGCCACAATATTTCCACGGCGAGTATCCAGCGAAGCAAAAGTGTTGCTTTTATCCTGCAGCCTGTAAGCAAAATCCACATCTTTATTAATGGAATAAATGTAAGTAAGATCAATAAAAAAGCCTTTGTGACGGTAGCCCAATCCGCCACTGAACAACATCCTGTTTGCTTTAAGCGCAGCATCTTTATAAGGATTGGTGTAATAAGCAAAGCCAAGCCTGGCCATTATTACATTGAATTTAAGTTCGCCACCCACCCTAAAGTTAAAGTTTCCTTTATACTCATTGCGTATAACATTATTCAAGGAATTGTAGTATTGCTTTTCGTCCGTAGTAGGCACTTGATTGGCACTATAAAAACTGCTGCTTTTGTGCGTTACGTATTCAATATCAGCAGTAATAAAACCTTTTTGATTTTTTACATTTTCCACTTCCCTAAAAACATAACTACCACTAACTAGAAACTTCCATGGCGTAAGCATGCTGTATTTACTTTCACCCGGTTGGGTGGTGAATAAAGTGGACGAAGCCGACGCCTTGCCGTTGTAATCTTCTGTATCGGTATTTAAATCCGTTGTACGCTGGTCGGTTAGCGAAAACATATAGGTAGGAGAGTGCATCGCCAGTCCCAGCCTGATGTACTCTTTTGGTCTATAAATAAGTCCCATTTTAAGGTTGATGCCAGCCCCATGGGTACTGTAACGGTCTATGTATTCAAAATCATTAAACTTATTATTGGTAATGCCAGATGTGTCAGATTCCCTAAAAGTGGTGGTGTTATTATAGTTTACAATAGGAATACCAAGGCTGCCACCAAATAACCATTTGTCGTTTTTATTAACTGCATAACCAAGGGCAATCTCGTACATACCGCCTGTGGGTTCAATTGTTTTTTGTTGCAGTAAGGCCCTGCTACTTTCAAGAATAAATTCAGGGGTTGATTTTACCAGCAGGTTTCCGTTGGACCTAAAAGTATCTACAAGGTAAGTTTCAAGCGCAGGTGCTGAGCCATACACGTACCGTGGGTTGGCACGTATTTCATCGAAGGTTAATCCGCTTTTAGACACTTCTTCGCTCCATTGCTCGCTGAATGAACTGTAGTTGTTATAGCCCTTGTATTGTAAAGTGTTGTTGTAATTAGCCGTTTGGGTAACTGCAATACTAAAAGCCTGGCTGGTTTTAGGATTGTAACTATTGGCTGCCCCAAACACAATGCCGATAGTTCCAATGCCAAAATTATTTTTTTTGTTGTTATATTTTGTATCCCTGTAATTGCTTTTATTATTGAAAAAATTTAGCCCCGGTGTTAATACTATTTCGCCGGTTTTGTAATTGCCTAAACCTGCCGGGTTAACATAGTTGGCTGTAATATCGCCACCCAATGATCCCATTGCTCCACCAATGGCAAGGTTGCGGGCAGTACCATTTTGGGGAAAAAAAGAGTAACGCAAAACATCCTCCGGAATTTGAGCCAACACATTGTTGCCGATATACAAAAATATAAGGGGTAAATATTTTTTCATGACAATATTTTTTAAGTGGAGTAGCAGCTACCTGCTACTCCATATATTTAATAAGGTTAATTGTTGAGAATGAATTTATCCCTTGCCATTCCGTGTTGGTCTTGAAGTGGACCCGCCACTGCTGCTGCTGCCGGAAGAACCAGAACTACGTGTGCCTGAAGAAGAAGGTGTATAACTCCGATTGCTTTGCGATGAGTTGCTGCTGTTGTTAGAATTGTAGCCAGATGGTGTATCTGATGAAAATACATTTCTTAAAGCATTGCCCAACTTACTACCATTGTTGTTATTGTACGATCTAACCGGTGCCTTGTAAGGTGTACCTGTTTTGGTATTAAAATTTGAATTGTAATTACTGTAACTGCTGTTATAAGCCGCAAGATTTGTCATTCTTGGTGTGCTGTTTTTAGGATTGGGTGCAGCAACTACAATAATATTATTGTAAACCGGGAACGGGTAATAATATGGGTTGTAATAGTAGCCATGATTATAGCCATACCTATATGGATTGTACGAGATATCGTTGTCGAAATTTCTCCACCTTGAATCGTAAATTCCAAACCTTATCAGGCGATCTTCCGAATAATTTCTCTCTTGGGAATAATTCCTTTCGTCATTTTGTCTGTAGGAGTTGCTCGTTTCATTGGAAAGCCTTACAGGTGAGTAATACACGTCATCCGGAGTTTGGCCCGATTTATATACGGTAGAACAACTGCTAAAGGAAACTACCGCCAATGCTAATAGTAAGAGTTTATTGTTCATGATAATTAGTTTAAGCTGTTTAAAATTGAAGTTACTATTTTTGTGGCCTTTGTGGCCTTATTGTTTAGCTCAAAAAATTTGCCAATTCAAAAAAAGAATTCATTTTCTATGTTAATCTGGTGATAAAAAAGCGTTGATTTTCAATAAAAATTCTTTTGAACCTGGTTAAAGATTATAACTGAAAAACAGCAGTGTTGCATGCTGGAAAACAGAATGTAATTGAGCAAAAAAAAACATCAAAGAACAAACTCAGTAAAAAAATAGTTAATGTTCTATTATAATCTTTAAAAAGCAATTTAATCCAATAAAAAGTTATTTTAGTTATAGAAAACTTAAATAATCCAAACAAAAAAAATAAAACCGGAATACAATTCATGAGTAAAGAAATTACGAGTCGCCAGCAGGATTATTCTCAATGGTACAACGATTTAGTGATAAAGGCCGGCCTTGCCGATTACAGCGCAGTACGTGGCTGTATGGTGATAAAACCCTATGGTTATGCTTTGTGGGAAAACATGCAACGGGAACTGGATAGAATGTTTAAAGAAACCGGTCATCAGAACGCCTACTTTCCGCTTTTTGTGCCAAAAAGTTTATTTGAGGCAGAAGAAAAAAATGCAGAAGGCTTTGCCAAAGAGTGCGCCATTGTAACTCATTACCGTTTAAAGGCCGATCCGGATAATAAAGGTAAATTGATAGTAGATCCGGAGGCAAAACTAGAGGAAGAACTGGTTGTTCGTCCCACAAGTGAAGCAATCATCTGGAGTACCTACAAAGGGTGGATTCAATCTTACCGGGATTTGCCCTTGCTGATAAACCAATGGGCCAATGTGGTAAGATGGGAAATGCGCACGAGGTTGTTCTTACGTACTACCGAATTTTTATGGCAGGAGGGTCACACCGCCCATGCTACCCGGAAGGAAGCGGAAGACGAAACAATACAAATGCTGCATGTGTATGCAGACTTTGCCGAAAACTTTATGGCTGTGCCAGTGGTAAAAGGTGTGAAGTCGGCAAATGAACGCTTTGCAGGTGCAGAAGATACGTATTGTATTGAGGCATTGATGCAGGATGGTAAAGCATTACAGGCAGGTACTTCTCATTTCCTGGGACAAAATTTTGCGAAAGCATTTGATGTGAAATTTACCGATAAGGAAAATAAACTGGATTATGTATGGGCAACCAGCTGGGGCGTAAGTACCAGGCTGATTGGTGCATTGGTAATGGCACATAGCGACGACCAGGGCTTGGTGCTTCCTCCAAAAATTGCACCGGTACAAGTGGTGATTGTCCCGATCTTTAAAGGGGAAGAACAAAAGCAACTAATAGACGAAAAGGTAATGGGGTTGGTAAAGGAATTAAAAGCCGCTGGCATAACTGTAAAATATGACGACAACGACAACAACAGGCCGGGCTGGAAATTTGCTGAATATGAAATGAAAGGTGTACCGGTTAGAATTGCTATTGGCGCCAGGGATATTGCCAACAATGTGGTAGAAGTTGCCCGACGAGATACCAAAGAAAAAATGAGCTTGAGCATGGAAGGCCTGTCTCAACAAATAATTAAATTGTTGGACGACATACAGACTTCAATTTTTAATAAAGCCTTACGGTACCGAGATGAGCACATAACACCTGCCAATACATGGGATGAATTTGTGGATTTATTGGATAATAAAACTGGTTTTATAGCTTGCCATTGGGATGGTACCAGCGAAACTGAAGATAAAATTAAGGAATTGACCAAAGCCACCATTCGTTGCATTCCTTTAAATAATTTGCAGGAAGAAGGTAAGTGCATCTTAACCGGAAACCCAAGCAGTCAGCGGGTTTTGTTTGCAAGGGCTTATTAAGTTTTAAGTTTGCAGCCGTCAAAAAGCTGCAAACTTATACATTGCCCATTAACAATTCACCATTCACCCCACACCATTGCCCCTTCACCAACATATCATCCATTGGTTACAGACAAATCAACTGTTTTGTCCGATGAAAAAATATCTGCACCTGGCTTGCCCGGGGTGCGGTTTTCAAAGCAGTTTTATCGCATTGTTGAAGGGTGATTTTATTGTAAGTTTCCAATATCATCCGGTTACAATTCCATTGTTACTTTTCATTTTGTTTGCATTGGTACAACTTACATTCCGGTTCAGGTATGGAAATAAAATAATTGTTTACAGCTATCTTTTTATTGCGGTGCTACTACTAACGAATTATATTTACAAAACTATTTTATATACGTTAGCCTAAACATTCTACAGCATGGAACAACAGGATTTATTGAGCAATTCTCCCAACTTCGGCACCCAGCAAAATTTGCCCAATGCAACCACTGCGTTGGTGCTGGGCATTCTGTCTATCCTTGGCTCTTTCTGTTATGGTATTGTTGGTTTAATTTGTGGAATAGTAGGTTTAATTTTAGCTAACAGGGATAAAAAGCTGTACCAGCTTTCCCCTGAGTTATATTCAGCATCCAGCTTTGGAACTTCTAATGCGGGGCGTATCTGTTGTATTATCGGGCTTATACTTTCCTCCTTACTGGTTTTATTAATTATTGTAGTACTTATATTTTTCGGAGCTTTAATTACATCGCAAGGATTTAGGTAGAAAGTTGAAAATTGATAATCTGGTTTAAGAATGAAGCACTAACTCATTCTCTTGTTGACAAATAATTATAGTCTTCCAGAATTTTTTCTAAAAAATTAATTGCATACATATCGGTTGAAACCTTTAGCACGTCCTGCACTTTGTAAGCTACCCTGTTGCACATATCAAAACGGTTAGTTCTTTGCGCTTGCAGTAAAACACTTTTAACTGTATTGATATCACGATCACTTAGCCGCATCACCTCCGGAAAACTTACCTGGTAATTAGTTGGCGTAACATGCATAAAAATGGTGTCATCTACTGTTAATGAAGAATGAGTAGTTACTACTACAGTGCCTGCTACAATATCTCCCAGCCGCTGGTTGTTGGGAGATATCATCATAATGATAATGCTTGTAACGCCACCCAGAATCAAAAAAGAAATTCCCATAAAACCATTTGACCAAAATAAAAAAAATACTATAAATCCCCATTCATAAAACCTAAGAAACCAGCGGAGTAAATATTGGCCGAGCGTAGGTTCTCCTCCGTTGAGGCTCACTACTTTAATTTGTAAAATTCTTTTCCCAATTGTTTGTCCACCAAACAACAGCTCTGCCAAAAAAGTATATAGTAGTGTAGGTAATATCAACACCAGTGCAACAAGGCCGCCACTGCCTTCGCCCATTCTAAAGCCACCAAACAACAAATACAACATGCTGAGCAAGTACAAAATGATTAAGATAAAATCTACCAGGTAGGCGAGCAGCCGCTTGTGAAACTCGGCCGCTTCAAACTCAATATCTATATTAAAAGGAGTGGCTATTTGTATAACAGACATGCTTGTAAATTAATTGATTTTTTTACATAACCTGCAAATAAATAAATAGTTTTAGTGACAGCTTACAGATTTACATGCTTGTTTTTTTAGGAAAAGTAAATTTTAAAATAAACGGTTAATTTTAACGCTATTTAAACTTGCGAATGATGTTGAAGGCACCAGCGCCCAATATCCATAAATGAGGTAGACATTGAAAATACAATCAACTCATACAAAACAAATTTTAATCTTTTTCGCCATTCAAACTTTATCCTTCAATCACTTACCATATATTTGCAGCAGGCAAGTCTTATACGACCAGCTCCTGTTGAATTCCCCCAGGACCGGAAGGTAGCAAGGGTAAATGGTTGAGCGGTGCGATGTAAGTAACTTGCCTATTTTTATGCCCATACCTGTTGCCATGTCTACATGCTGCATCTATGTTGATTGCTACTCATTATTTGTACATTTCTTATCTTGCAGCTATTAAATAATATAATTTAAAATATTTCGTTTATTTTACTCTTGAAATACATCAATTAATTAACAATTTAAATTAAGCCCCATCAGGGGTTTGGGTTATTATGAAATTTTTTATAGACACAGCCAACCTGGCACAAATAAAAGAAGCCAACGATTTGGGAATACTGGATGGCGTTACAACCAATCCATCGCTAATGGCCAAAGAAGGCATTAAAGGAGAAGAAGCAGTAATGAACCATTATAGAACCATTTGCGAAATGGTGGATGGAGATATAAGTGCCGAAGTAATTTCTACTGATTTTGATGGAATTATTGCTGAAGGCAAAAAATTGGCAGCAATTCATCCAAATATCATAGTGAAAGTACCCATGATTAAAGAAGGTATAAAAGCCATCAAATGGTTTAGTGATAATGGTATTAAAACAAATTGTACCTTAATTTTTTCTGCTGGACAGGCGATATTAGCAGCTAAAGCCGGCGCTACTTATGTATCTCCATTTATTGGTAGAATAGATGATAGTGGATGGGATGGGTTGGATTTAATACACCAGTTAAGACAAATTTTTTCTATACAAGGATATAAAACAGAAATATTAGCTGCATCTATCCGTTACCCCAATCACATCATTAAATGTGCAGAAGCAGGCGCTGATGTATGCACCTGTCCGCTGGATTCTATTTTGGGTTTACTAAAGCATCCGCTTACTGATATTGGCCTGGCCAAGTTTTTAGAAGATGCAAAGAAATTTGCTTAAAAAATAGTTTTGTTGGCTTTGGTCAACTTATTAATAAAATACTTTGAAGTAATAGGCTTGAATGATTTTCATTTAAGCCTTTTTGCAAATCAACGTTGGAATACCACCGATAAATTATTGGTTTCCTGGCCCGAAAACCCTTCGTATCACCATGCATTAGACAACCATTGCTGGGCTTATTGAGCCATGGAAGATTTCCCGGTTGCAGCATTAGCAAAAGCAAATATGTACCTCACCACCAAATTTGCTACCGTAATTGGAGCCCCTGTAACCGGGTATTGTTTTATTAAAGATAAAGATGCTGTATGGTTTGAAAGCACAAGCGAAATGGAGGTTGCTTTTGAAACCGCCGGTTTAAAACACCCAGGCAAATTATTACCTGGCGGAGTTGGAAAAAGTACTGGTAACAAAATCAGCGGTAAATAATCCCCCTGGAATATTCCTTCCGCAAGTATTGTAGCAACAGCACACGGAGCGTACCTTTTGTGGACAGGCTCAGATATAAACCCTGCCATATTCTCGGGTGCCTGGTATTTATTTGGCAAGCATCGTCTTGATCCATTTAAATCAGCCAAAAATAAAAACATTCCTGCTGCCGATAAGTTTTATACTTTTTAGTAATGCCAATAAACGCCGGTTGCTTCAAAAATTGTTTTTAATTTAAATGATTTTTTGCCAACAACAGTTCCGGGGCTATGTGCTGTGTTGTCAGCCTGGTTGCAATTTTTTTCAACATCTTGCAAAGTCTTGGTCTACTCTATACAAAATTATATGCTCAGCCCTGCTGTTGCTCGTTGAAGTTGATGGAAATAAAAGGCTGCCTTTTTAAGAGACAGCCTTTTATATTTTTTGGGTATTTGTAAAAGCAGCTATTGCACCTGTACCATTTTATTGGTTTGTTCAAACCTGCCATCTTTTGATACAGCAACGATTCTGTAATACAGCGATCCCTTGCTAATAATCCCTGCGTTAAAATTGATGTTGTAGCTGCCTGCTTTTTTATTTTCATCTACTAAAGTAACCACCGCCCTTCCCAATATGTCATACAGCTTTATAGATACTCTGCTGTCTACCGGTATTTCGTAATGTATGGTGCTGATTCCTTTAAAAGGATTGGGGTGATTGGATAGTTTGTATTGTTGAGGTAATTTAATTTTACCGGGTTCAACGGCATCGTTTTTTCCCTCATCAACTCCACTGCGGGTGGCGATATTAGTGGTGGTTGGGCATGGTCCTAAAGTCCAGCCAAGGGAAAGCTTGGTGGCGATATCTTTTGCATATACACATTCCATTATTCCATTGTGGCACATGCGCACGCTTTCATAATCGGGGCTGGCTGATTTTTTGCGATCATCGCAATCATAATTATTTTTTACATAGCCAACCGGTGGTATCGCCTTACATCCACAGTTCGGCGTATTAGGATCTCCATAGCCATCGCCATCCGCATCACGGTAAAACTTGTTGGGTGCCTGAATGTTTTTATTATAATCATCACAATCGGTTTTATCCGTTACATAACCCACAGGTTGAGTGCAGGCTATTACAGAACGGCTGGCGTTACCAAAACCATCCCCGTCTAAATCCCGGTAGTACCTTGTTGGTCCGTGGATGTCTTTATTTTTATCATTGCAATCGGTATTATCGGTAACATAGCCAACCGGCGGAATGGGCTTGCATCCGCAGTTGGGCGTTTTGGCGTCTCCATAGCCATCACCATCCGCATCACGGTAAAACTTGTTGGGTGCCTTGATGCTTTTATTGTAATCATCACAATCGGTTTTATCAAGTACATAACCCAAGGGCTGGGTGCAGGCCAATATAGAACGGGTGGGGTTGCCAAAACCATCCCCATCCAAATCCCGGTAATATCTTGTTGGTCCGATAATGTTTTTATTATTGTCATCACAATCGGTGTTATTGGTTACATAGCCTGCGGGCTGAGTGCAGGCTTCTTTTGATATAGTAGGGTTACCATAGCTATCGGCATCGGCATCCTGGTAGTATGTTTTGGTTGTTGCACATTCTTTCAACTCAATAAAAGTGGAAACAATTTGCGGGTTGGCACCATACACGCCTGCGTATTCTTTAAGCGCTGAAAAAACTGAATTAGCAGGATCAAGTGAAAAAATATTACCACCAGGGATATCTATTCCGGAATTGGTCATCCCGTATAGTTTTCCGTCACTAGCCTGCATTAAGCTTCCCCGGGATCGCACGCTATTATCATGCAGTTTTGTAAAGCTTGAACTCGAAGGATCGAAGGAAAAAATAACGCCTCGGGATGAGCTTCCCCCTTCAAGTGTTGAGCCATACAACTTTCCATCAGTCGCTTGACACAAGCTGCCCTGGGGAAAGGCGCCATTTGTTTTGTCGAAATCATATAGTTTTTTGTAAGTAGAAGTAGTTGGATCGAAGGAAAAAATAGTGCCCCAGGATTTGCTTCCCCCACTGCCGGTCATGCCATATAATTTTCCATCGCTGGCCTGCACCAGGTTGCCCCAGGGGTTACCCCCATTTGTATTGTCAAAATCCTTAACCCTTTTAAATGTTGATGTGACAGGATTAACGGAAAAAATAACACCGTATCCACCGTAAGCTGCTCCTCCATCGGGTATCATACCATATAGCATTCCATCGCTTGCCTGGATAAGGGATCCGGTAGGAAATCTCCCGTTTGAATAATCAAGATCCTTTATTTTCACAAAATCCAAAGTGGAGGGATCAAAAGAAAAAACTGTACCGTTACCAATGCTTCCGCCTCCAACCGTGGTGCCATATAACTTTCCATTGCTTGCCTGCACCAAGGCACCAAGAGGATTGCCACCATTTATTTTATCAAAATCCTTTAGTTTTTTGAAAACGGACAAAACCGGATCAAAGGAAAAAATAATACCAACTCCCTTGCTCCCGCCGTAAGTTGTCATGCCATATAGTTTTCCGTCCGATGCCTGCACCAGGCCCGCTGAAAGATTGCTGCCATTTTCATTCATTCCAAAATCCATCAACACAGTATAGTTGGATGAAACAGGATCAAGGGAAAAAATAACACCATAGCCAATTCCGTTCCATTGGGAATAGTTTGTTCCGCCGTAAGTGGTCATACCATACAGCTTTCCATTGCTTGCCTGTATAAGGCTGCCGCTGGACCCACTTCCATTTGTATAATAAAAATCCTTCAGCTTTGTATACGTGGAGGAGGTTGCATCAAATGAAAAAACGACACCGGCGCCTTTGCTTCCTCCACCGGAAGTTGTTCCATACAGCATTCCATTACCTGCCTGTATAAGGCTGCCATTTGGGTAAGTCCCATTGAGAGAATTAAAACCATCAAAAAAATCCTTCACTTCCGTGTAAGTGGAAGAAGAAAGTTCAAAGGAAAAAATAACTCCATAGCTATAGTCACCTGCATGGTTCATCCCATATAACTTTCCGTTTTTCGCTTGTATGAGGCTTCCATAAGGGCGACCATTCGAAAAATCTACCAGCTTTATATAGACACCGGTAGAAGGGTTAAAAGAAAACATAACACCACCACCGGTGTCATATTGGTTTGAATGCAAACTTCCCCCCGTCCACGTCATGCCATATAGTTTTCCATCGCTTGCTTGCAGCAAGCTGCCATAAGGCTTTACACCCTGCGATAAATCGTCAAGGTCCTTTAGCTTTGTATATGTGCCAGTCAAAGGATCAAAGGAAAAAATAACACCGGTCCCGGCGCTCCCTCCTCCAAATGTCATTCCGTAAAATTTCCCATCCTTTGCCTGCACGAGGCTACCATAGGGAGTACCTCCGTCGGTAATATTAAAATCCTGTAGTTTTAATATGGTGGAAGATATTGGATCAAATGAAAAAATAACGCCAACGCCATTACTCCCGCCATTGAGCGTCATGCCATATAGCTTTCCATCATTTGCAAGTATCAAACTGCCATTGGGATTGGCACCGTTGGCGCCATCGAAATCTTTTAGTTTCGTATATAAACCTGTAGTTGGATCTAAAGAAAAAATCGCACCATAACCGAATCTTCCCCCCTGCGCTACCAGGCCATATAACTTTCCATCATTTGACTGTACAAAATTTGTATAGACCGGGTTTGTGGCAATGTTTTCAAAAGGATTAACTACTGTTAAAATATTGGTGGATAGTATAAATTTATTAATAGTACCACCGCCTTCATTTCCTCCATTAGTAGTGGTTCCATATAAAACCTGCGCTGGTAAAAAATTAATTTCTCCAAACAAGGAGAGGATGACGAGTATAATTTTTTTCATTTTAAATTATTTTGGGATGATTAATAAAATGAAATCAAGGGATAGGCGTTGGGGGCTTTTCGAAGGGGAAATTGGGCATCAATGAACTTTAACTAAACCACGGGCAATTGTAAAACATTCAACAATGCGTAGGATAATAATTATTTAATTTTTTTTCCTGCTGAATAGTAATTAAAGGAAAATGATGTTGTTACTGATATTTTTTACAAAAGTAATATTTCAAAAAGACTTTGGTAACGATCATCATCATTTAAAATAATGACAGTAATCATGTAATGGCAGTTTCTTCGCCTAGTAGGAATGTCTTTGAAAGAAGCAGGCTACTCAGCAAAAGCCGTTGTTTTTTTTGACCAACATCCGAAGGCATCAGGCAAAACGGTTTCAGCAATGAGCAAACAGGTTGGAATTAGCCAAGCTAGTCCTGGGATTTTAAAAAAAAACCGTCTCATTTATTCATGAGCCGGCTTTTTTAATAAATGGGTTCGGTAGTTGCTAAAACTGGTACTGTACCTGTACCCCAATATTTCTGCCCGGCTCTCTTACATCAATTGTTTTTATCAATGAGAGATGATTGAAATAACCTTTGTTCAAAAGATTGGTGCAAAAAGCAGTAATGCTCCAGCGGTGATTTTTACCTAGCAAAGGGCTGGCGCCGATAAAAATATCGGCTAAAAAATAACCTTCTGTTCCCTCTTCAAACTGTGCAATTTTTTCCTGCTTGCTGTACACACTTAGTTGAAGTGTGGCATATAATTGCTGCCATTTTTTTGCATTCTTTTTAAGAGTAAAACCTGCAATGAATTTGTTGGCAGGAATATAAGGAAGGTTGCCACCATTGCTCGTTAATTTGCCACGGATAATTCCGGTACGCAAATAGGTTTCAAACCATTTTGCATCTTCAGGATGGATGTTGATGTTGGCTTCAATGCCATTCAGCGTTGCATCATGCTGCGTCCAGCGATATACCCTCAGGTCGCCTGCACTCACTGGCGTAGGGTTGATGTAGATATAGTTTTTTACATGATTGCTATAGCCATTGATACCCATCGTAACAGATGCATCGCTGTATTCAATTCCTGCATCTACTTCAAAATTCTTTTCCATCTTCAGGCTGTTATCGCCTATTTCAAAACGGTAAGTTCCTTCATGTTTTCCAAAAGCGGTTAGATGTGCATAGTTGGGTGCTGCGTAACCGTTAGCGGCATTTACTTTAATGCTCCATCCTGCAGCAGGATGGTATACTACACCGGCAGAAAAAGAATAAGGGGTATAGTTTCTTGTAATATTTTGATGTGGCTGCGGCAGTGAAGGTTCTTCTTCACCATCATCCAGTTTTGGTAAAGTGGTAAACATTTTTAACCGGTGTGCATCTACCCGAACGCCATATAAAAAGTTCCATTTTTTGTAATCCGTATGTCCGATCACAAATGCACCGATGGTACTTACATGTGCATCCGGTACCAGTACAAAATTTCCGAAGTTTTTATTGTTCTGGTAAAAACCCTGCACACCCACGGTAAATGCAGTGGCTTTTGTTTTATCGCTGTGCCATTGCAGATCGGAAGTGATGGTTTGCAGGGTTAAACCTACGCCCAGAAATTTTGATTTGGGAATTGAATCAGGTTCAAATTCATTTCGTTTATTGTACTGGTAACCTGCATTAAAAGTAATTTCTGAATGCCCTGTTTGAAAACTGTTTTCAAAACTGAGCACATGTGTTGTTACATGCTGATAAGGCGCTTCCATTTCATAATCCCGCTCTTCTTTTACAGTGGCAGTATCGCCTCCTTTATCTTCTATGATGCCGAGATTTTGATTGTATAAATTGTAAGTAAAGCGATGGTCGCTTTTTGCTTTCCGGATGCCGATCATTCCTTTAAAAGCAATGCTGTTGTATTTTGAATTGGGTGCCAGTGGTTTTTCTTCTTCTGTTGCGCCGGCAGGCTTATCTGTTTCTTCTCCCTGTATATAGTTGGCGTGCATTTGCATGGCTGCATGAGCGGAATAGTACAATTCATTTTTTGCGCTTCTTATACCTGCGCTTACATTGCCACCCATACTGTTGCCAAAAAATCCAAGCCTTGCATAACCATTTGTTTTTTCATTTTTGGCTGGTGCTGTTTCCTCCATTATCAATGCGCCACCCAATGTATTGGGGCCATAAATCAATGCAGCAGGGCCGCTGATGATCTCCATATGATCAAAGCCATTGTCTGAAATACCAATATCATGACGGTCATCCCATGTTTGGTTATCAATACGAATGCCGCTTGCAAAGGTTTGTATGTGGTTGAATGAGAGCCCACGGATAACAGGTTTATTAATGCCGCTGCCGGAAGAGATGCTACTTACAGAAGGCAATTGCACCAGTTGCTGCATCAGTTGCGGCCTTGGTGTAGTGTGAAAACTTTTAAGGTTTACTCTTTGTAGCTGGTAAGGGATATTTGCAACCGGCCTTTTGCCCAGTGCGCTGATCACTACGGTATCAATATCAACATATTTTTTTGTTTCGGTTTGCTGTGCGGTTACTTCCAACGAAATAGAAGCAGCCAGCAATAAGAATATTTTCTTCATCACTGATTGGTTTAATATGATAGCCTGCACATACAACTGTTATGTGCTTAATTATGTATCGGTAAAAATCAGGATGCTTTTGGGGGAGGACTTATTAAACCGGGATAAGGCGATATATAATTTTGCATAGCCCCCGGAAAATAACCAGCGGCTTTTGTATTATAGATGAAAAGGTCTTTATCTTTTTGTTTGCTGTAAAAAAATACCAGGAAGATACCCGGCGCCTTACTGGCAGTGGCTGTTTTGGAATGGGTTTGTTTGTGCAGCAGGCTGTTCAGCTTGCTGTAATGATCTTTCCATTTTGTTTCGCCTTCATCTTTCTCCAGGTGCAGCGTAATATCATTACCTGTAACAACGGCCTGCTCAATATCATAGAGCACACCATCCATTACAATTTCTCCTTCTTCATTTTCCAGTTCTTCCAGTTCGTTTTTTGGGATGGTAATTGTAAGCAGGTGATCATTTTTATTATTTTTTTGAAGCATTGCAAACCATACATGAGATAATGGCTTATATAAATACCAGCATACCGGTGCTACCTGGGTTAGCAGGTAGATGGTAAGTAGCAGTATAGCAGGTATTTTCCTCATTAATACTTTGTAGTACTATGACTGGTGATCGATGAAATTAGCTGATTCAGCAATATTTTTTTTGAGAAGATCACCTATGTGCAAAATCCATTTCAAAATTTCCTTTTATTCTTTCAATGGCCGGATTAAAATAGCCAAATTTTACTTCCGGAAATTCATCATGAATGAGCTCCATTAATTGTTTTACGCCCAAACATTCGCCGGTTTCGGTAACACCGGTTTTACCCAAATACCAATCCGGGTCGATATTAAAATTGCGCCATTGAATCATGCGCACACCAGTCTCTTTTATAAACAGGCGCAGGGCTTCGTATTCTTCTACACTATCCGTCATGCCGGGGAAAACAAAGTAGTTGATACTCGTCCAGCCACCATAGCTGCGAACTATTTTTAAACTTTCTTTTAAATCATCAAATACATAATTGTTGGGACGATAGTAAGGTGTATAAATTTTTTCTCTAACCGAGTTAAGACTTACTCTCATGCTGTTTAAGCCAGCTTCGCACAAGGCTTTTACTGCATCGGGTTTGCTGCCATTCGTGTTGATATTAATGCTCCCTCTGCTGGTATGTTTTCTTATTTCAATAATACTATCCCGGATGGTTTCCCACATCAATAATGGCTCACCCTCGCAACCCTGTCCAAAGCTGATGATGGGGAAGGGTGCTGTCTCTAAATGTGGTACGGTAAATTCAACTATTTCTTCTGGGCTAGGCCTGAACGTTAGCCTGTCTTGTGTACTCACAATTGTTTCATCTACCGGCTGAAAACTAATGCAGCCAATGCAGTTGGCATTGCAGGCGGGAGATACCGGAACGGGGCATTCCCAACGGCCAAGCGAAAGGTTCCTTGCTGCAGGACAAGTGTAGGTCATGCAGCAATTTTCCATCAGGTGCTTTACCAGACGGTTATGTGGATATGCTCTTAATAAATGATCTGCACCTGCTTCAATTTTTTTATCATCATAACCGGCACATTCCTGCCGGATGTCTTGTTCAATACGAACAGCGGGTACATAAAATTTGTCGTTGTACCAGCCGGCTGCTGTATAACAAAATAAGGGAAGAGTAGGAGCTTTGTTTGCCGTTTCGTAGGCAGCCATGTACAGGCCGGTATGTGCCGGCGGGATAAAAGCTGCAACTGCCCAGCCTTTTTCGCAAAGACGCATGTTGCCGGTTTCCACATCAATGCCAATGCCACGCCTGCCGGGCAATTCGTAGAGGTTGCCACCTTCGGGTAAATCAATCCATTCATCCGATGGTATTGGCATTGCATCCCAGCCGCTGCGGCCGGTTACAAACAAGGAAGTGTCTTCAAAAATATTACCTGCACCATCTGAATAAAGAATATAAGGAGTCATTTTTAATTGATAATTGATAACTGAATAATTGATAATTTGAAGCTATAAAATTTACAGCTCATAATTTTTTTACTAACCTACAAACACTATCTAATCATATTTTAGTCGGCAAATGTCGTTTATAATATTGAGTATCTAAGAGACCATCTAAACTCTTAACCCTAAACTTCTCACCCCCTAAACTTCTAAACACCCTTCAACCATTTTCAACCATATTCAACCACCTTCAACCATATTCAACTACTTTAAACTTGTAACCAGCTTTTCTAAATAATGTTCATCGATATTAAAGAATGCCTTCAGTTCGTTGATATTTTCCTGCAACTGATCAGTTTTTTTGTTGTCTGTTTCGCTTTTGATACCTACAATTAGCACATTTTTGGGCGTATGTTCGGTGGATATAAATTCAAACACTTTTGTCTTGTAGCCATGCATTTCCAATATCATTGCCCGGATGCTGTCGGTTACAATCTCAGCCTGCCGCTCCAGCAAAATGCCATGTTTGGTAATGCTGGCTAATGCATTGGCAGGCTTCATCTGCCGGCGTATTTGCTTGTGGCAACATGGTGCACAAACAATTACTTTAGCATTGGCTTGTATGCCTTTGTAAATGGCATCGTCGGTAGCTGTATCGCAGGCATGGAGTGCAATTAACATGTCAATTTCGCCTAATACAGCATGGGCAATACTACCCGTTTCAAAACGTAGTTGTTTAAAACCTGCTTCAGTTGCAATCGCATTGCATTGCTGCACCAATCCTTCTCTTAATTCTATGCCTTTCACTATTGCCGGAGCAGGCAGTTTGTTTTGGAGATAGTCATATAACGCAAACGTGAGGTAGCCTTTGCCGCTTCCCATATCAACAATGGTGGGTGCATGATCAAAAGAAAGGTCCTTTATAATGCCGTCAATTATTTCAATGTAATGATTGATTTGCCGGTATTTATCCTGCTTATCTTTTTTTATATCGCCTGCCGCCGTGGTGATGCCCAATGCATGCAGGTAAACATTATTGCAAGGAAGTATGTTGCGATGTTTGGGTTTGTCGTGGCTTTGCAGGGTGGCTGTTGACGATAAAGATGCCGGCTTGGTTACCATTTTTATAACACCTTTTTCGTTGATGGAAAAATAATGGTCAGCATTGGTGGTAAATACATCCGCATTAAAAAAATCATGCTCCAATAAATTAATCATCAATTGTAAGCCTTCAGCTACGGGATAATTTTTAGTAATCTCGTTAGTAGGATAGCGGTACACAAACGATAGCTTGTTTTCTTCCTTGAAGGCAATCAGTTTTATGGCAATGTTTTTTACTTCATCAGCTTTGTTTCTTTTATTTCCTATCACCATTTTAATAAATGATTGCTGAGATATGCCTGTTTGAATTTGCTGGATAAAAGATGGTATCGTTAAAGACATGGATGCTGTGATTTTTTATATTGAATTCACTCGTTTTAAATAAAGCAGGATAAATAAAATTGACTTGTAAATTGACCTACTTTCTGCAACTAAAGCAGTATTTATTTTAACACTGCAAAAGTAAATAAATATGATCTCGAAGTGACAGCTGTAAGAGTTTCATTTTGAAATAGTAATTTCCTTTTTTTTTGTTTTGTAAAGAAGGGAATGGGGGTCATCTACTCAAGACTTTGCTTTAGAGTCTGCATAAGACTCTACATAAGACTCTGCATAAGAGTTTACAGCTTTTTAAAAAAGTGTAAACTCTTTCGGGAACTCTTTCGGGAGCATTTGACACCGATAAAGCGGTCGACGAATAGTCTTATATTTAAAGTGATTCTGCACTACAGGACTTTTTCAATAAAAATTCATCTTTTTTCTCTTTAATCCACTAAAATGAAAGATTATACGTTAGATGTTAATAGATCTATAAATCCTGTATCGTTTAAGTGAAAATTATAGCAAATATCTGGCGGGCATTGTTTGTAACACTATTGTTCAGTTCCGTTGTTCAAAACACAATGGCGTTTGACAGTACCGCTATTGTACGCCGGGGTATTGCAGATTTACGATTGCAAAAAGATTGGGGAAAGCCGCTGGCCCTTAATGGTACCTGGGCTTTTGTATGGAAAAAATTACTGACTCCCGATAAGGCAAATGAATTTACTACCTATACAGAATTTCCAAAACTCTGGAATGACAATATTGTAGACGGCAAACCACTTACTGCACAAGGCTATGCCACTTACGGACTAAACATTCTGCTACCTGCTGGCCATGAATCACTTGCCCTTTATTTGCCGGATCTTTACTCATCTTATAAACTATTTTTAAATGGAAAGCTGTTTTCTGAAAATGGCAGGCCAGATACCACGCCCAAAAAATATAGACCTTATTGGGGGGCATTAACGGTTGAATTGCCGGCTGATACTGATACCCTGCAACTTTTATTGCAGGTAGCTAATTTCTCTCATGCAAAAGGTGGCTCCAATCAAAATATTTTAATTGGAGAAAGCAAAAATCTTCTGCTGGAAAGAGACCGAAATATCGCCAGCGACTTTTTTTTGGCAGGATGCCTTTTTATGGGAGGACTGTTTTTCTTTGGCCTCTACAGGTTTGGAACAAAGGATAAAGCTACTTTGTATTTCTCGCTTTTTTGCATGCTTTACAGTTACCGGTTAATAGGCAGTTTCACCTATTCGCTCCATGCAGTTTGCCCCGGTTTAGACTGGCAGCTCACTATACGGCTTGAATATATTTCTTTATTCGGAAGTATATTTTTGTTCGTTTTATATTTAAGAAATCTTTACCCGGACGATTTTTACAAACCATTGTTAAAATGGCTTTGCCTGGTCTGTGTTTTGTTAAGTGCGCTGGCACTATTAACACCGTCCACAGTGTTTACACATGTTATTACACCATTTTTGCTGTTTATGTTTTTTTATATTTGCTATTTTATGTTTGTATTTATAAAAGCCTATGTAAACAACAGAATTGCCGCCAAATATGGATTGGTAAGTATTGCTGTATTATTAGTAGTACAACTAATAATTGATCTTAGATATTTTGGTGTACTAATTCCCTCACGGCTTGTATTGTTTGTTGGCTATGTGGCTTTCTTTTTCTTGCAATCCCTCATTTTATCTTTCCGGTTTGCCTATACGCTGCAGTTGGCCCGCAAACAGGCAGAACAGGGATTATTGGCTAAAAGCGAATTTCTTTCTACCATGAGTCATGAGATAAGGACGCCATTGAACTCTTTGATTGGTATGAGTAACCTGCTGTTGCGCAACAGGCCAAGGGAAGATCAAAGGGAAAAATTAGATGTATTGCAGTTTTCAGCAAATAATTTATTGTCGATTGTAAATGATATTTTAGACTATAATAAAATTGAGGCCGGTAAAATACAACTGGAAAATATTGATATGAATTTGGTAGAAATATTACAGAATATTGTTACCGGTGCTGCAAATATTGCTAATGAAAAGGGGGTGGGTGTAAGACTTCAGGTGGATAAAAATTTTGACTCCATGGTTACTGGCGATCCTACACGATTCGCCCAGGTTATCAACAACCTCGTTGGGAATGCCATCAAGTTTACAAAGCAAGGAGAAGTATTGGTAGACTTACAATTAAAACAGAAGTTGGGCAATAAAGTAACCCTTTTATTTACCATAAAAGATACTGGTATTGGTATTGCCAAAGACAAACAAAACCTCATCTTCGACCAATTTACCCAAGCAGACTCATCCACTTCCAGAAGTTATGGCGGCACTGGATTAGGACTGGCCATTTGTAAAAAAATACTGCTTTTGCAGGGTAGCCAGCTTATGCTGGAAAGTGCAGTGGGTAGGGGTTCTTCCTTTTATTTTATGCAAACGTTTGAAATAACGGATAAGCCAGTTGTTACAAATATCCTTTATGAAAAGCTGTTTGCAGAATTGGATAAACCCTTAATTGGTGTAAACATTTTATTGGTGGAAGATAACCAGATTAATATCCTGGTAGCCAAAACATTTTTAGAGAGTTGGGGTGCCACTATTGATGTAACAGAAAACGGTCAGGAAGCCATTGATTTGTTAGACCTGAACCGGCATCAACTCGTATTGATGGATTTACATATGCCGGTGATGGACGGTGCTACCGCTATTAAAAAAATACGGGAAGATGGTATAAACATTCCCATTATTGCCCTAACCGCCAGTTTGCCGGCCGAAGTAGAATCACTAGTAAAAGGCCTTGCCATCAACGATTTTGTATTAAAGCCTTTTGTGCCTGATGAACTATACAAAAAGGTGTTGCATTGTGCGATTGCTTACAAAAAGGACTTGAATCTGGTGCATTAATACCGGATTAGGTACTACGAACAGGTATTGCTTTAGCCAAGTTATTTTAGTTGGTAACTAAGTCCAAGTCTTAAATAGCTACTGTATGCACTTGAACTATTTTGAGTTTGATAATTTGTCAAACCATGTGAATAACCTACGAGTAAACCAGCTTCTTTAAATTGAGTTTTTATTTGAATTCCTGGTCTAAAATCTATTGAAGGTTTGGCTTTGTCATTGTCTGCTGTATATATTGTTTTATTCCTGGCTGTAGCATTTCCTTTCTCCTGACTCTTCAAACAAAATGCTAAATCAAGCCCTACTAAAACATCAAAATTAATTTTACGATAAGAAAACCTCTGCCCTACAAATGGATTTA
The DNA here is from genome assembly GCA_025360525.1 of Chitinophagaceae bacterium. Taxonomy (GTDB): domain Bacteria; phylum Bacteroidota; class Bacteroidia; order Chitinophagales; family Chitinophagaceae; genus Ferruginibacter. The sequence goes on from JANYCA010000085.1 coordinate 21,942, forward strand.
GTGTTACAAAAGTATTTTGCAAAGTAGTCTTGCCGTCAGCAGAATATTGCCGATATATAAAACCATTTTCAGTAACTGTGTCAATGGCTACTTTACTTGTTAAAGTTTCAAAACTAATTCCTGCTCCGTAAATATTTTTGGTTTTAGTAACTCGTTGCACTTGCAATTCTAAAGAATAAGAAAATTCGCTTTACTTGCCATAAGGATTTGATGTGAATTTGTCAGGAGAAGTGTAAGGATTATAGTTAATCCAAGAAGTTGAACTTGAACCGTCTCCACGAAACGAAAACAATCCGCAATAAGCATTGAAATTTTTCTCTGTTTTTTGGCTTTACGAAAATTGTCTTGAAGCGAAAAGTATAAAGATGAGTAAAAATACTTTGGTGATTTTCATCTGGGTCATAAGGTTGTTTTGTATATAAACAAGGAAACTGTATGAATCGTTGCATTAATGAGCTGTTTTGTTGCAGCCTACTTTTCTTTAAAGAAATTCTTTCCTAATTGTTTAGCCTCTTTAGGCTGCGTTTAGATGTAGACCTGCCTAACCAACCTTTATTATCAGTAGTGCTATTATTTTATTTTCCCCTTAATTTCCTGCAATTTTAATAAGGCTTCCACGGGTGTTAAACGGTTTATATCAACTGCATTCAACAAGGTTCTAATTTCATTAAAAGTTGCCGAATGTGCATCAAAAATACTCAGCTGAACGGTAGGGGCCGCAATCTTTTTCATCGTTTCATTCAGGGTTGAAGCCTGTTCTGTATGGGAGCTGTTTCGACTTTCTTCCAGTTGCAATAAAATTTCATTTGCCCTGTCAATCAGGCTGGGCGGCATTCCCGCCATGCGTGCCACATGTATACCAAAACTATGCACACTGCCACCGGGTGCCAGCTTTCGCAAAAAGATAATTTTATTACCGACCTCTTTATTGGTAACATGATAATTTTTTACACGGGGCAATTTGTTTTCCAGTTCGTTCAGCTCGTAGTAATGAGTAGCAAATAATGTTTTGGGCTGTGCATGGCTGTTATGCAGGTGTTCTACAATACTCCAGGCAATACTAATGCCATCGTAGGTAGATGTGCCCCTGCCAATTTCATCCAACAAAACCAGGCTCCGGGATGTTATGTTGTTGATGATGCTGGCTGTTTCATTCATCTCCACCATAAAAGTACTTTCGCCGCCACTCAGGTTATCGCTTGCACCCACCCGGGTAAATATTTTATCTGTCAATGGGATTTTTGCATCACTCGCAGGCACAAAACTACCAATGTGCGCCATTAGCGTAATCAACGCAGTTTGCCGCAGAATGGCACTTTTACCACTCATGTTTGGCCCAGTTAAAATGATGATTTCCTGTTCGGAAGGGTCCAGTAAAATATCGTTGGTAATGTAACTTTCGCCTGCCGGCAGATTTCGTTCTATAACCGGGTGCCGGCTGTCTTTTATATCAAGTATATTGTTATCCTGCAACAGCGGTTTTTTGTATTTGTATAGTAGTGCATTGCCTGCAAAACAGGTAAGGCAATCCAGTATCGCCAGCACCTGACCGTTCACCTGCATGGGCGCAATATAATCCTGTAATTCGTTCAGCAGTTTTTCAAAAAGCGTTAACTCAATTTGTAAAATTTTATCCTCGGCACCAACAATGGTTTCTTCATATTCTTTTAGCTCTGGTGTAATGTACCGTTCAGCGCTGGTAAGGGTTTGCTTGCGTATCCAGTTAGCCGGAACTTTATCTTTGTGCAGGTTGGTTACTTCTAGATAATAGCCAAATACATTATTGAAACCAATTTTTAGCGATGAAATTCCGGTAGCCATTGCTTCCTTTTGCTGCAGCTCTACCAGGTAATCTTTACCACCGCTTGAAATCTTTCTCAGTGCATCCAAATCAGCATCAATGCCGGTGGCAATCACACCACCTTTACTCGCCGCTACGGGTGGGTTTTCACTAATTTCTTTGCTGATTTTTTCCACCATGTATTTGCATGGATTTAAAGCATCACCCAATCTTTTTAAATAATCATTATCCCCGCTTTCGCTTATTTTTTTTATTGCATCTACCTGTTGCAAGCCCTTGGCAATTTGTAAAACTTCTCTTGGATTTACTTTTTTAAGCGGTACTTTACTCACCAGTCTTTCTATATCACCCGCCTGCCTGATGTGCTGCGTAATTTTATTGCGGATATCAGTTTCTTTAATAAAATATTCAACCGTATTCAGCCGCTCATTTATTTTGCTGATGTCGTACAATGGCATTACCAGCCAGCGTTTTAGCATGCGTGCCCCCATTGGGCTGGCTGTATTATCCAGTACTTTCAGCAACGTGTTGCTGCCGTCGGCCCCGCCCAGCAGTTCCAGGTTGCGGATGGTAAAACGATCCATCCACAAATGCTCGTCTTTGTCAATTCTTTGTATGGTGCTGATGTGCCCGAGATTGGGATGTTCCGTATCTTTTAAATAATGTAAAATGGCACCGGCCGCAACAATGCCTGCAGGTAAATTTTCAATACCAAAACCTTTAAGACTATGCGTACCAAAATGTTTCAACAAGCTTTCAGTTGAATACGCCACTGCAAAAACCCATTCCTCTAATGCGTAAGTAAAAAATTTGGTGCCAAAATATTCTTTGAAATGTTTTTGCTGTTGCCGCTGAAAAATAACTTCAGCCGGTTGCAGGCTCTGCAATAATTTATCAGCATATTCCCTGTCGCCCTCAGCTACAAAAAACTCTCCGGTACTAATGTCTAAAAAGGCAATACCAATTATGTTTTCATCAAAATGCAAAGCCGCTAAAAAATTATTGCTGTTATGTTCCAGTAATTTGTCGCTGGTAGCAACCCCTGGTGTTACCAATTCTGTAACACCTCTTTTTACAATACCTTTTGCAAGCTTTGGGTCTTCCAACTGGTCGCAGATGGCCACCCGGTAGCCAGCCTTTACCAGCTTGTGCAAATACGTATCCAGCGCATGATGCGGAAAACCGGCCAGTTGAGAAGAGTTCTCATCGCCATTATTTCGCTTGGTTAAGGTAATGCCCAGCACTGCTGATGTTTTCACCGCATCTTGTCCAAATGTTTCATAAAAATCACCCACCCTAAACAACAAAATTGCATCCGGATACCGGGCTTTGATGGCATTGTGTTGTTGCATTAAAGGAGTTTCGCTTATTGCTTTCGCCATAATTCTATTGTGATGATTGGGTAATTTGATGATAGGTTTAATTTCTTTTTTTTTGATCCCGGCTTCACAATTTCTATTTAGCTTCATTGGCGTCGCACTCTTCAACTTTATATCTTTATTGAGCCCACGCCGCACTTCCTGTTCTCCATTGCGGAGGCTAGGAGGGGGTACAAAAATAAGGTCTTTAAACCCTTTATAGTAAGCATTGTGGATAGTGTGAATTACTTTTGCATAAATAAAATTGAAAAGCTGTTGGGAATGAGAAAATTAAGCATGGATGAACTCAACCGCATGTCGGTGGAAGAGTTTAAAGAATCAACAAAAAAGCCGGTGATTGCAGTGCTGGAAAACATCCGAAGTGCTTACAATGTAGGTAGTGTATTCCGAACCGCCGATGC
>JANYCA010000126.1 GCA_025360525.1 Chitinophagaceae bacterium
TTTAAACCCAAATTACGCAATAGCAATATCAAAAGGATACTCAAAGACTTTTGAGTAGTTCCAAAGTCCGCTAAACCATGCCCGTCTTTTTTTGCTAAGTGCTATTTTTAATACAAGTTTATCGTTTACTTTTTCGAAGTAAGCGCCTATTGCAAAAGTTCGGTAACGTAAAGTTGATAATGTTTTTTGTGTCTTTTCCTGAAGTACAAATGTTCTAAAAAGTGCCATTAAATTATAAGCAATCATGGCAAAGGTTAAAGCTGCTTCGGTAGCATAAAAATCTTTAAGATTAAAACTATCAAAGCCAAAATCATATTTCAATTCTTTAATTCTGTTTTCTGCATCGCCTCTGCCTCTGTAGAGCCTCCATACTTCTGCAGGAGCAAATTTAAGGTTGGTTACATAAGCAGAATAACGATAATTTTTATAGATTTCTTCTTCTGCAAATAAGCCCAACTGTTTACCCGGTGCTTTAGGTCTGTCTTTTATTCTTTGTCTTACAATGACCAATCGTCTTGGTTTTGTCCAAGAATCACTTTGGTACATTTGCTCACAAATTTCTATTCCCGTATCCAATAAAATCCAATTATTACTGGCCGCTATAAGTCGCTGTATGGGCTGTGTAAACTTTGCTGCTACTACATAGTCCATCGTTTTAAATTCTATATAATCTAAAATATCTGACTGAAAAAAACCACTGTCAAGCCTTATTAAACTAACCGTTTTGTTTTTTAATTTTGATAAAGTATCTTCTAAAAAACCAAGAAAATTATTAGCCGATGAAGTGTCGCCGCTTCGAAGCCACATGTTGGCTACAAGTTTTACATCTGCTATAAATGCAATTAATGGATGATGAGAGGGTCTTCCTTTTTTACTTGGATTGTATCCTTTTTTTGCGCCTTCCTGAACACCATAACGGGTCATTACAGAGGAATCAATATCTAAAGTAAAATTATCAAACTTCAAATTATCAAAAATCCACGAGTAAAAATATTGGCTGACATGATGATTTTTTGCCTGTGTAAATTTGCTGAAAAAACGTTTATAGGTATCCTGCCCAGGCGTGTTTTTCCAATCAAATATTTTACCCAAAGCAGTATCGTGGCGGGTAACTTCTGTATGCAAAAACCTGTTTGCTCCACACCAAATACTCGTTATAAAACTTTCTATTATCGTGGAAGTTTTATAGCCCCGGTTAGAACCGGATTGAGGCAAGTCTGTATTTTGCTCAATTAAGTCTCTAAAGCCTATTTTTTGCAGCATTTGCTTCAAAAAAACCATACCGCCCCATGGCGTAATCTCTTTACTAGTATAGCTTATATCAAATTCCATCTCTATAATTTTTCTAATGCTACGCATTAGGATTTAAATAGCTAAATTAATCATTAATCCCTATTGCGTAATTTGGGTTAAATTTACAGTTCACTTACTTTTGCAGCAATCAAATTCAACTTCTAAAACGTATTTATATGGCCAAGAAAATAACCATGAGCAGCAATGGTAAATTGAATGTACCTAATCACCCAATAATTCCATTTATTGAAGGCGATGGTATTGGTCCGGATATTTGGAACGCAAGTGTACGGGTATTTGATGCTGCAGTAAAAAAGGCATATAACAGCGAAAAAAAAATTGAATGGATGGAAGTACTGGCAGGTGAAAAAGCTTTTAAAGCTACAGGCAGTTGGATGCCGGATGCTACAATGGCTGCCTTTAAAGAATATTTACTAAGCATTAAGGGACCACTTACAACGCCCGTTGGTGGCGGCATAAGGAGTTTAAATGTTGCATTACGGCAAGAGCTTGATTTGTATGTTTGTTTACGCCCCGTAAAATATTTTGAAGGTACCCCCTCTCCCATGTGGCAGCCGGAAAAAGTGAACATGGTCATCTTCCGGGAAAACACAGAAGATATTTACGCAGGCATAGAATTTATGACCGGCACACCAGAAGCAAAAAAGTTACTGGATTTTTTAGTAAACGAAATGGGTGTAAAAAACATTCGTTTTCCGGAAACCACCTCACTTGGTATAAAGCCGGTAAGTAAAGAAGGTAGTGAAAGACTCATACGTTCCGCCATTGAACATGCAATTGCACATAAGTTGCCATCGCTTACCATCGTACACAAAGGCAACATCATGAAATATACGGAAGGCGCTTTTAAAAACTGGGGATACGAGTTAGGAGAAAGAGAGTTTGGAGGCTATGTGTATACCTGGAACCAATGGGAAAGAACCAAAAAAGAAAGTGGCGAAGCAGTAGCCAACGAAGAGATGAAAATATCTGCCATCGGCGGAAAAGTAATTATTAAGGATGCCATTGCAGATAACTTTTTACAACAGGCTTTATTGGCTCCGCAAGATTATGCTGCCATTGCAACCCTTAACCTTAACGGTGATTATATCAGCGATGCATTGGCTGCGCAGGTAGGCGGCATTGGCATAGCACCTGGCGCCAATATTAATTATTTAACCGGACATGCAGTATTTGAAGCAACGCATGGCACTGCCCCTCGGTTTGCCAATACCAACACGATGAACCCCTGCTCTGTAATATTAAGCGGCGTAATGATGCTGGAATATATGGGTTGGAGAGACGCTGCTGACTTAATTACCAACTCAGTAGGCAAAACCATCCGCAACAAAACAGTTACTATCGACTTTTATAACCTGATGAAAGAAGCAACCCTGTTAAAAACCAGTGAGTTTGCAGACGAGCTGATTAAAAACCTGTAATAACGCTTTCATAAATCATCAAAATAAGATTTTCTGAATTGTATACATTTGCACACTAAAAACACTTGATTCAATGGCAAAAATTAAAGTATCAAACCCCGTAGTAGAATTAGACGGCGATGAGATGACAAGAATTATCTGGAAATTTATAAAAGACAAACTGATTGTTCCATACCTGGAACTGGATATTAAATATTATGATCTTGGTATGGAATACCGGGACGAGACCAACGATCAGGTAACCGTTGATGCAGCGAATGCCATCAAAGAATTTGGTGTAGGCATTAAGTGTGCTACCATCACTCCTGATGAGGCAAGGGTAAAAGAATTTAACCTGAAGCAAATGTGGAAAAGCCCCAACGGCACTATACGTAACATCCTTGATGGTACTGTGTTTCGGGAGCCAATTGTAATGCAGAATGTACCAAGATTAGTAACCAACTGGACGGCACCCATCATCGTTGGTCGCCATGCTTTTGGCGATCAGTACAGGGCAACAGATGCAGTAATAAAAGGAAAAGGAAAACTAACCATGACCTTTACACCGGAGGATGGCAGTGCAGCACAGGTTTTTGAAGTATACAATTATAAAGGAGATGGCGTTGCACTTTGTATGTATAATATTGATGAAAGTATTTACGGTTTTGCAAGAAGCTGTTTCAACATGGCGCTTACAAAAAAATGGCCGCTGTATCTTTCTACAAAAAACACCATACTTAAAAAATACGATGGCCGCTTTAAAGATATTTTTGAAGAAGTGTACCAGGGAGAATTTAAAGCCTTGTATGATGCAGCCGGTATTATTTACGAACATCGCCTGATTGATGATATGGTTGCGAGTGCTTTAAAATGGAATGGTAATTTTGTATGGGCTTGTAAAAATTACGATGGTGATGTGCAGAGCGACACCGTTGCGCAAGGCTTTGGAAGCCTGGGTTTAATGACATCAGTTTTAGTAACACCCGATGGCAAAACACTGGAAGCAGAAGCTGCACATGGTACTGTTACCCGCCACTACAGAGATCATCAAAAAGGCAAACCAACTTCAACCAATCCAATTGCTTCTATTTTTGCATGGACAAGAGGGTTGGAATTTCGTGGTAAATTAGATGGCAACCAGCCGCTTATTGATTTTTGCCAGGCATTGGAAACCGTTTGTATTGAAACAGTAGAAAGTGGAAAGATGACTAAAGATCTGGCAGTTTGCATACATGGCAATAAATTAAATCATGGTGAACATTATTTGTACACAGAGGAATTCCTGGATGCTATCGATGAAAATTTAAGGAAGAAAATGGGATTGTAATTTTATAGCTTTACTTTTTAAAGGGTAGCAATTTCGTTGCCCTTTATATTTTGAAATATGGATCAAATTTTTATGCAAAGCCGCTAAAAAATTTGACAGGGAATTCAATGAAATATAAAAACGCTTCAAATGAGTGAAGCGTTTTTATTGCTTTTTTTTATTTTATTTCTACTACCTTATCAATTACAGAATAAGTATCAACAATAAGATAATAATAATGATAGCACCAATAGAAAGATAAATACCATTAGTGGAATTTCTAAGGCTGCTTGCATCTTTATTCATTTCCTTCAACTCCTTTTTTAGCGCTTTTCTATCTGCTGATGTAAGCTGGGTCTTATCCATGTTCTGAATTTCTGCTACACGGTTTGTAATAGCATTAAGCATTCGTACATCAGCCGTACTATCGGAAAAACCTTTAGTTACAGTTGTTGCCATAGTTGTTGCTGGTACTGTAATAACAATCATCATTAATACAGTGAACGTTTTAAAGTAGTTTCTGAACTTCATAATCGAATTTTTAGTGGTTTAAAAAAATATGTAAAGAATTAATTTTTATCGAAGTTGAAAGTTTACAGGTAAACTAAAACGTGTTTTCACATTTTTACCCTTTATTCGGCCCGGTGTCCATTTAGGCATTTTATTAAAAACTCTTAACGCCTCCTGCTCTATGCCATAACCAATAATCGGGCTTGTTACCACCGGAGCATACAATTTACCATTTTCATCAACGGCAAAATTTATTTTTACGGTTCCATCAACTCCATTATCACTTGCTTCCAGCGGGTATTGAATATTATCGTTGTAAAAACGCTCCAATGCTTTTTCACCACCAGGATAACCGGGTAAAATCTCGGAGCTATTATAATATCCTTCTTTATCAACACTCATATCTCCAGAAGCAGTATTAGCTACCACTATACTTACTTTACCCTTTTTCCCTTTTTTTGCCGGATTAGGCGTTGCCTTTTGCACTTTTACCATCGAGGTATCGGTGGCAGCCATGTTAGATGCTGATGAATCAACCTGCATCGGCATCATTCCAGCACTGTCATGAACCATTACGGAACTGTCTTTAGCTTTAAATGAATAGTCATCTGAATCAGTGTCTTTTGATGCACAACCAATACCAAATGCGGTTACAATTAATCCTGCTAAAAGAAATTGTTTTTTCATAAATTTTTATTTGTTATTTACATTTTAACAATTCAAAAAATATGCCGTTAACATACTGGGCGTGGCACTGTTAATATATTTTTATGTATTTGTAGAATTATTGAATACAAGTTTATTTTATGGCAAGATGTTGTGGAATTATTGCTACACAATGTTTCATTTCTCAAAAATGATGTTACGCCAGTATTAGTATCTTTGCTCATTATCCCAAACCTGGGCGTCAGGCTGGGCTAATATTTAGTTATGAGTACAAAGGGAAAAGTGTTAGTGGCCATGAGTGGCGGTATTGATAGTACTGTTGCCGCATTGATGCTGCACAAAGAAGGTTATGAAGTAATTGGAATTACCATGAAAACATGGGATTATGCCACGAGCGTGGGAGTTACCGGAAAAAAAGAAACCGGTTGCTGCAACCTCGACAGTTTCAATGATGCCCGACAAGCAGCCGTTCAGCATGGGTTTCCTCATTTTATTTTAGACATCAGGGATGAGTTTGGAGATTTTGTAATTGATAATTTTATTGAAGAATACATAGCCGGCCGCACCCCTAATCCCTGCGTAATGTGCAACACTCATATTAAATGGCGTGCTTTACTTAAAAGAGCCGATGCACTGGGTTGTGATTTTATTGCCACCGGCCATTATGCACAGATACACCAGCACAGCAATGGCAGGTATTTTATTCGCAAGGGGATCGACGAAACCAAAGACCAAAGCTATGTGCTATGGGGGTTGCAGCAGGATTTGCTGAGCCGCACTTTGCTGCCATTGGGCACTTACCGTAAAACTGCCATTCGACAAATGGCGCATGATTTTGGGTATCCCGAACTTGCCAAAAAGAATGAGAGCTACGAAATTTGCTTTGTACCGGATAACGATTATCGTGGTTTTCTCAAACGCAATGTAGCAGGATTGGAAGAAAAAGTAGCAGGCGGTAATTTTGTTGATAAATCAGGTAAAATAATCGGTACACATAAAGGTTACCCTTTTTATACAATCGGGCAGAGAAAAGGGCTTGAGATTGCTTTAGGAAAACCTGCCTTTGTTACCCATATTGACCCCGCCACTAATACAGTGATGCTGGGCGAAGAAGACGATTTAAAAGGCAGCGAAATGACAGTGGGTAAAATGAACTGGATAAAATATGAGGGAATATCTGAAGGGATAGAATTGCTAACTAAAATACGTTATAAAGATAAAGGTGCACTTAGCAACCTGCATACATACGAAAACGGTATAAAAGTTCGTTTTTACGACAATGTAAAAGGCATTGCACCAGGACAAAGTGCAGTATTTTATGAAGGAGATGATGTAGTAGCTGGTGGCATCATTCAACGCAGTGAGCAGCTTTTTATCTAAAAACAAAGTCTAAAAAGTAATTATCCATTAACATGATAAAAAAAATTGTATGGGCACTAGGGTTGTGCTGTTGTGTGTTGGTTTGTTGTAAAAAAGAAACTGAAACTTTGCAAATGACTGCTATCAGTGAATATGCACCATTAGTAACGGGCAAATACATTACCTACCAATTAGATTCGTTCCGATATTTACCCTTCTCCAACCAAAGCATTATTGTAAGTTTCCAGGTAAAATACCAGGTAGATTCGATGGTGACCGACAACAGCGGCCGACCTGCTTATCGCATCCTGCGTTATATCCGTAAAAACCCAACAAATGCCTGGGAGCATGACAATACTTTTATGGCTATTAATACAGGAACTTCTCTTGAGTTTGTTGAAAATAATTTCCGGTTTATTAAACTTAAGCAACCTTTTAGAGACACTTATACCTGGAAGGGCAATAGTTATATCAACACCATTTCCGGTTTTTCTGAAGTACGTTACCTCGATGACTGGGATTATGAATATGATAGTGTAAATGCCCCGTTACAATTGGGTGCTATTAGTTTTGACAGCACACTTAAAGTAAACCAAAGAGATGATACAATCGGTTTCCCCAATGACCCAAGTGTTTTTAGTGAAATAAATGTTGGGGTAGAATATTATGCCAAAGGCATTGGACTTATATACAAGAAATTTTTTCATTCAGAATATCAACCACCCACAACCAGCGGTGGCACGGGCTATTACACCAACGATTCCAAAGGGGTCACCCTTACGCTAATTGATCATAATTAACGGCAAGGATTTTGTTTCTCCATTTTAGCAATAGTTAACTTTTATTATGAAAAAAAGTTTTTGGCTCTTTATCATAATTACAAGCATTTTTACTGTTAAAGGATATACGCAGTTTTCCCGTTACATCATTCAGTTAAAGGATAAAAGTGGCTCTTCTTTTTCTACCAGCAATCCATCTCTATTTCTTTCTCAAAGGGCAATCGATCGAAGAGTACGATACAATATACCACTTGCTGAAACTGATCTTCCTGTAAATTCAAACTATATCCAATCGATATTGGGCGTTGGCAATGTTAGCGTTTTAAATGTAAGTAAATGGTTCAACCAGGTATGTATTCTTACAACAGATCCTGCTGCAATTACCAGGATAAATGCATTGCCTTTTGTAAAAACTTCCACTCCCATTGCTGCCCGTGGGGCGAATTTTATTAAGCCGGTAAATAAGTTTTCTTATCAAATTAACCCCGCTGCAACAACGAGTTTTACAGCAAGGCCACAAAGCCCAGTAGATAACTATGATTACGGACGGGCCTATCCACAGATTCACCTACACAACGGCGAATTTTTGCACAACCATGGTTTTAGAGGAGAAGGCATGCAGCTGGCAATAATGGATGGTGGCTTTTTAAATTATCTTACCCTGCCAACCTTTGACAGTGTAAGAAAAAATAACCAGGTATTGGGTACCTGGGATTTTGTAGCCAACAAAATAAGTGTAAATGAAGAGCATCCGCATGGCATGAATTGCTTTAGTACCATTGCAGCAAATATGCCGGGCACTTTTATCGGCACTGCACCCAAAGCTTCTTTTTATTTATTTAGAACGGAAGATATTTTAAGTGAATACCCGGTGGAGGAACAAAACTTTACTGCGGCTGCAGAAAGAGCGGATAGTTTGGGAGTGGATGTATTGTCAGTTTCATTAGGCTATAATACTTTTGATAACAGCCTTTTTAACTATACCTATGCAGATATGAATGGCCAAAAAACGTTGATAGCAAAAGCTGTTAACATGGCTGCTCAAAAAGGAATAGCAGTAGTTGTTGCAGCAGGTAACGAAGGTAATAATGCCTGGCACTATTTGGTTACACCTGCGGATGCAGATAGTGCCTTAACAGTTGGTGCCGTAAATGTAAACAGGCAAATAGCCAGCTTTAGTAGTTATGGCCCCAACAGTGATGGTCAAATAAAACCTGATGTTGCTGCAGTGGGTGCAGGCGCAATAATAGCAAACAATACGTCCGGACTTCCGACCAGCAGCAACGGCACTTCATTTGCATGCCCTATTTTGGCTGGTATAACTACTAATCTGTGGCAGGCTTTTCCTGAAGTAAATAATATGGCAATTATTGAAGTACTTCGTAAATCTGCAGACCATAACACTGCACCTGATAACCGCACAGGCTATGGCATCCCTGATGTAAAAAAAGCATTTGTGCTGCTTCAAAAAAAATCATACACACAGCAAATTGCAATTGACAATAATTGCAAAACAGTTTTGCAATGGAGTGTAAAAACTGCTGCAGATATGCAATGTGTGATTGAAAGAAAATTATCATCATCAACTGACTTTACTGTTATAGATTCACAATTTATCAATACAGGTTTTGCAAAAAATGATTTCATTTACCTGGATGATCTTTCTTCCATTTTACCTGGATCAACTATTCAGTATCGAATAAAAATGAACATTGCTGCAGACACCAGTTATTACCTGGATTCTGCAACAGTATTCTATCAAAAATCATGTGTGGTATTGCCCGAAAATATTGTAACTGGCCCAAACCCGGTAACAGGTAATTTATCGGTAATTATAAACCGTAATAGCCAAGTAAAAGTATCACTCATTATGCACAATAGCATTGGGCAATTAGTTTACAGCTTAAACAACCAGCCGCTAAACGGCGAACAAACTTTTACCATACCCATGCAACCAATAAGCAAGGGAACCTATTATTTAACGGTGATAATTGATGGCAAAAAAGTAACCACTAAAAAGATTATCAGGAATTAGTTTTTTTCTAAAAAGATAAGGGAATGTTTCCTTAAAACACTTCGCTATTTCAAACCACTAAATCCATCAGCCGCTGTTGCATATCTGTTATCTTTGCAGCATGACCTCTCAATCTTTTACTTACAACAAAGGCAAGGTTATGCAGGCTTTGCGGTATCATTTTATTACAAGAAGGGAAATTAAGCTGATGCTGATATTGGTAAATGTTTTTGCTATTTTATCGGCTGCATTATTCTTTTTTAAAAAAGTTTCGCCGCTTGCATTTTTAATAAGTGCTGTTTTATGGTTTGGGATGATGGTTTCCTGTTGGTTTTTATTACCCTCAATAATCTATAAAAAGTCTACAACTTTTAAAGATAAATTTATAGCAACACTGGGAAACAACTCCTTTATTATTGAAAACGACAGGGGCAGCAGAAGCTGGGATTGGTCTGCATTTAGTGCTTTTATGGAAAGCCCGCATTTTTTTCATTTGTATTTTGATAGCAGGTCTTTTTTTATTTTACCAAAAGAAGCGTTTGCAACTGAGGAGATAAGTGTTGCCAGAAAAATTTTGACAACGAAAATAAAAATATATACTTCTTAAATATTATCCCCTGTTTTTCTGGTGACTGATGCTAAATCAATTTTTTTTCCATTACATGGTGGTTAATATTTACTTCAGTAAAAGCATCGCCCTTAATTTTATACCCGTACTTTTCGTAAAAGCCAATTGCTGTATCCCTGGCGTGCATCGTTAATGTTTTGTACCCTTTATCCCTGGCGATATTTTCAGCAAACGACATCATCGATTCACCAATACCCATACCCTGCTTATTTTTCTGAACCGCCATTTGTCTTAAACGGGTGCAGCTGTTATCCATTTTAGTAAGAATACAACAACCTATTATTTCATCTTCATCAAAGGCACCAATCAAAATATCATTCTTTTCATTTTGCAGTTCTTCTTTACTAAATGTAAGTCCCTGGGGCTTTCGCATAATTTCATACCGGAGTTTTACCATCTGATCGTACTCCTTGCTACCATGATATAGTTGTTTTAAAGCCATACCGCAATATAATCAAAATCTTTTGGTAATTAATGCCTGATGCAGGAATGCATTTAACAAAAAAAGAGCCAATAAAGGCTCTTCTTTAAAGTTGAAATAAAAGTTGGTTTATTGCTTTACCACTTTTATAGTTTCCGATTTTCCGTTAGTGGTAATTGTTAACAGGTAAGTGCCGGAAGGTATTGTTTGTGCTTGGTTTATACTAATGTTGTTGTATCCTTTCTGCACTTTTGCAGAGCTTGCAGCCACCATGCTGCCATTCATATTGGTTAAATTTATTTTAATTTCTCCTGATACGTCGCTGCTGTAAGCGGCAGTTAATTGTAAACTAAATGGCAATGGCCATGCTTTAAGAATATTGATAGATGTAGCATTGTTCAGTTTTATCATTAACACTTTCGAGAACTTAAATTTTCCGTCAGTGTCAACCATTTTCAGTCTGTAATAAACAATGTTACCTGTGTAGAAAAATAAATCATCTTTTTCCTGGTAGGATGATATGGTACCGATATTGCCCTTTGCCGTGATGGTAGAAATTGACTCAAAGTTGCTACCGTTGCTGCTGCGTTGTACTTCAAAATAACTGCTGTTGTTTTCCTGTGAAGTTTGCCAGTTTAGCTGAACAAGTTTATTATTGATGTTACCTGTAAAACTTACAATATTTACCGGCAATACAGACTGTGTAGTACTTGTTACAGGAATGGTGTAGGTAGCAATATTAGATACCTGCTGGTGGCTATCTGTAGCACTGTAATTAAATTCAACTGTACCGTTGTACGATGGATTAGGTACAAAAGAGAGCATATTGATTTCTGCAGGAGCAAGCACCTGGCCTGCCAAAATAGGGTTACAATTATCGTTGTTGCAAAGATGAAGCAAGCCTTGTGAAGCCGATGGAACGCTTACGATCGTATAGAACTCAATATTACCGCTTGCTGCTGTAGCATCTAATGGCGAAATAGCCGTAAGTGATGAAGTATTCATCATAGAAGGTATTTGTATATTTTCTGCAGTTGGGGGTAAAATAATCCCTTCTGGCGCAGACAATACTCCAGTAAGTGCAATCAGATCAATACCGCCTTGTGAGGTTGCGGAACTTGTGTTGGTAGGAAAGTAAGTATTGTTTGTATAATCAACGAGATTAGCAGCGATTGCACCTGCCGGTAAATCGTAACCAATTACTGAATAACCATAGATTTTTACGCCTGTTGCAATGCCCAAATCTTTAAGTGTAATAAAAACCCCACCTATGTTTTGTTTGCCAGATGTGCTCATCCGTAAGTTTGGTTCTGTTAAAGGGTTTCGGCGAACAACATAATAATCAAGTGCACTGTTTGGAATATTACCCCAGTTACCTGTGTTTACTCTTACTGGGTTGGCATACCCTGTTGGGTTACCGTTTTGATCAATTGAAGTAACAGCAGCAATTACAAACGGGTCATGCTCATTATCAGCTCCCCTTTCAAACAAGGCAAAACCTACCTTATTGTTATAAGTTGAAATTACACCGCCCGCAAAAATTACATCCAAACGCTCAATATTATTGTTATTGCCATTTCCGTCGCCCTGGTTGGCAAACAGATTGTCTGTACCCTGGTTTAGACTGTTACCATCAAATACCGATTCCATATTATCATTATACTGCGGTACAACGGCAACTTTATTTGCAGATCCACCGGCAACAGTATTTTTTTCTAACCAAAGCAATGTTCTTTTTCCAGTCACAATGCTATTATTAATCCTACGGATTTTTACAAATGAGTTGGCATTTTGTACATAACTATAAATTTCTTGACCCATCGTTAAACTATTTAATTTCTTCTGATTGTTGACAGCTTGGGTGGCCGTACCAAATGTATAATTGTAATTAGTTGCACTGAAAGAACTACCAACTGCTCCGGAAGTATTATAGCTGGTTGCAGTGGTTGCAGCAATATTTCCAATTGATACATTTACTATTGGTGTCTGTGCATTGGCTTGTTGCAATAAAAATGTGATGCATAATAAAAGTAGTAAGTAAATACTACCCCTATTTTTTGTAGTTAAAATAGAACCAGGCAAAACAGCAGCAATTACAGACGATTTGTTGTTTAATTGGTTGTTGTAAGTTTTCATAATATATTATTTGGGGTACAACATTACTAAACAGGATTAATGCCAAACAATAAAAACCTTTATGGTAGTGGGGTTCAGCATTTACCAGTGGTAAAAGGATTCCGTATTTTGGAATTGTTTACCAAAAAATACAAAAAGAACCAGCTTTCGGTAGTAATTGAATTGTGCTCAAGTAGTATCAATTTTTATATGCCCGTGGGGTGATGATTTATCCTTACAAAAAGCTAAAAAATAAAAAATGCAGCCTTTTTTTGTTTAAGTATTTATATTTCTTTGATTTTACTTCAAAAAGTATATTTTTGCGACTGAACAACTAAATATTACTACCATGTCAGACATTGCAACAAGAGTAAAGAAGATAATTGTTGACAAATTAGGTGTTGATGAAGCCGAAGTAACACAAGAGGCTTCTTTTACTAATGATTTAGGTGCCGATAGTTTGGACACCGTAGAACTAATTATGGAATTTGAAAAGGAGTTTAACATTTCTATTCCCGATGAACAGGCTGAAACCATCACCACCGTTGGTCAGGCTGTAACTTACCTGGAAGAACACGCTAAGTAAGTATCATCTGTTTTAATCATCACAGGCAAATTTTGTATGGAACTTAAAAGAGTTGTTGTTACTGGATTAGGAGCATTAACTCCTTTGGGGAAAACTGTTGCTGAATATTGGCAGGGTTTAACTGATGGGGTAAATGGTTGTGATTTCATTAAACAATTTGACGCTTCTAAATTTAAAACAAGATTTGCGTGTGAGGTTAAAGATTTTGACCCCACTACCTATCTAGATAGAAAAGAAGCCCGGAAAATGGATCGCTTTTCTCAGTTTGCATTAATTGCAAGCGACGAAGCGGTGAAAGATGCCGGCATCAATAGGGACAATGTTGATGTAGACAGAGTGGGCGTAATTCTCGGAAGTGGTATTGGTGGTTTAATTACCTTTCAGGAAGAAGTTACCAATTATGCAACCGGCGATGGCACACCACGCTTTAATCCTTTCTTTATTCCCAAAATGATTTTAGATATTGCCGCAGGGCACATTTCTATGCGTCATGGATTTAGGGGGCCTAATTACGCTGTTGTAAGTGCTTGCGCATCCTCAACCAATGCCATCATTGATGCTTTTGACAGCATACGATTGGGCAAGGCAGATATTATTATTTCCGGGGGTAGCGAAGCTGTAGTAAGCGCTGCAGGTGTAGGAGGATTCAATGCAATGAAAGCCCTGAGTGAAAGAAATGACAGCCCACAAACAGCCAGCCGTCCTTTTGA
The DNA here is from genome assembly GCA_025360525.1 of Chitinophagaceae bacterium. Classification (GTDB taxonomy): domain Bacteria; phylum Bacteroidota; class Bacteroidia; order Chitinophagales; family Chitinophagaceae; genus Ferruginibacter. The sequence goes on from JANYCA010000126.1 coordinate 13,809, forward strand.
TAAAGACAGAGATGGATTTGTAATGGGCGAAGGTGCAGGTTGCCTTATTTTAGAAAGTCTTGAACATGCTTTGGCAAGAGGTGCAAAAATATACTGTGAAATTGCCGGCGGCGGTGCTACTGCAGATGCACATCATATTACGGCACCACATCCCGAAGGATTGGGCGCTCAAAATGTAATGAAAGTTGCATTAAAAGATGCCGGCCTTCAACCACAGGATATTGATTACATCAATGTGCATGGCACATCTACCCCATTAGGTGATATTGCTGAAACCAAAGCTATTTTAAATGTTTTTGGCGAGCATGCCTACGATTTAAATATCAGTTCAACCAAGAGTATGACAGGGCATTGCCTTGGCGCAGCAGGAGCTTTAGAAGCACTGGCCTGCATCTTAGCTGTTACGCAAGATATAATCCCTCCTACCATAAATCATTTTACTGACGATCCCGAACTAGACTTCAAATTAAATTTCACCTTTAATAAGGCGCAACACCGTACCGTTAATGCTGCAATTAGCAACACATTCGGCTTTGGTGGTCACAATGCTTCTGTTATCGTAAAAAAATACAAGCCTTAATTGTATTTTTTCTACATATATTTTCCCCGCTTCTGAAAGAAAATCACTTGAATATATTTAATGCGCTACGCAAACACGGCATCAGTTTTAAGATGCTTTCTTCAGAATATTTTGGAAAGACTCCTGGTAACCTGTGATTTTTTTTTTGAGATATTTAATACTAATTTCGATCAAATAATCAACTAACAATTTTGGGGTTTTTAAAAAACATCTTTAAAGAAGATACAAAAAGGAAAGCTTTCAGAGATCAGCTTCACAATGTACTTGGCTTTACTCCGGGTGAATTAAGCCTATACACAACAGCCCTCAGCCACCGCTCAGTAAGAGAAGGAGCAGATGAAAACAACGAACGACTCGAGTTTTTAGGCGATGCAGTACTTAGTTCCATTGTGGCTCATTACCTTTTTATGAAATATCCGTACAAAGGCGAGGGTTTTTTAACAGAAATGCGCAGTAAAATGGTGAACCGCCAACAGCTAAATGACATTGGCATTAAGATGGGGCTTAAAAAAATAACCATCTATAATAAACACGATAACGCACTAAAAATATCCCAAATTTTTGGCAATACATTAGAGGCCTTGATTGGTGCAGTCTACCTCGACAGGGGGTACAAAAAAACACAGCTTTGGGTAGAAAAATACATCATATCTACCCATATGTTTATGGACGACCTGGAAAGCATAGAAATTAACGTAAAAAATAAATTATACGGGTGGGCTAATAAAAATGGCAAAGTGCTTGAATTTGAAACCTTGGGTGAAAAATTTGAAAACGGCAGGCGTTTGTTTACCATTGGTGCTACTGTAGATGGCGAGTTGATAGCAGAAGCAAAAGGATACAATAAAAAAGATGCAAGCCAAATTGCAGCACAATTGGCAGTAGATAAATTAGGACTATGATTAATTTAAAAATGGTTTTAACCGTTTAAAAATAAGCGTTGCTGATTTACAGAAAACTCAACAATAATGCCTGCTGAAATTATAAATAATTTAAACCACAAACGTTTAAATAACAGGTTATGACTTTTGGAATATTAGGAAACGGCAGCTGGGGTACAGCCATTGCAAAAATATTAACCGATAACGGCCATTCCATTTATTGGTGGAACAGAAGTGAAAAAGCGATACAACAAATTCAAACCCGAAGGCACAACCCCCAGTACCTGAGTTCTGCTTATTTTGATACCGCTCTTTTAAACCTTACAACCGATCCGGCTGAAGTGATTATTCATAGCGATTGTACCGTTATTGCAATACCTTCTGCATATACAGCTGCTACTCTTTTAACCCTAGATAAAGAAATTTTTACTGACAGGAAAATTATAAGCGCTATAAAAGGAATTTTACCAGATCAGAATTTATTGCTCAATGATTTCCTTAACAATGAATTTAATTTTCCTTTACAAAATTATTTTGCAGTGCTGGGACCCTGCCACGCCGAAGAAGTAGCTGCCGAAAAATTATCGTACCTCACCTTTTCGGGTGTTGATGAAAATGCGACCCATGAAATTGCTGGTCATTTTAAAAACGATTATATTAATACGGTTGAGAACAATGATATTTATGGTGTTCAGTTTGCCGCTGTATTAAAAAACATTTATGCAGTTGGGGCAGGCATTGCACACGGGCTTGATTATGGAGATAATTTTTTAAGCGTTTTAATTGCTAATAGTGCAGATGAAATGGCTGGTTTTTTAAAAAAGTCCGGTATCAGAAATGTTGAAGTGGGTAGTATTAATCATGCCAGCATCCACCACAATAAACAGCTTCTATCATATAGTAATTTGGCAATGGATGAAACTGAAAAGCAAATTAAAAGTGGCAGCCAAAAAACCACCAACTATGCAGCCTCAGTTTACCTGGGCGACTTGTTGGTTACCTGCTATTCACTTTACAGCCGCAATCGTACTTTCGGCAATATGATTGGGAAAGGTTATTCAGTAAAATCGGCCCAAATAGAAATGAGTATGGTGGCAGAAGGATACAATGCCAGTAAGTGTATGTACATGATCAATCAATCTGTAAAGGCAGAAATGCCCATTGCAGAAACAGTCTATAAAATTTTATGGCAAGGACTGAATCCAACAGAAGGTTTTAATACGATAGAACAGGAATTGGTATAGTGCTGTATTCTACTTAAAAAAATAAATCAGCAGCAATACCATCCGCCAATAGCTTGCCCTCGTTTGTTAAAATGTAAGCATCCCCTTTTTTATATAATTTATTTGTAGCAATCCATTTTAATGAGGCGCTTTCTATTTGCTTACTAAAATTGTCGCCAAATCGCCGGGCTGCAACGGCAACATCCAGCCCTTCCATTGTTCGCAAAGAAGTCATGATGTATTCATTTAGCTGTTGGGTTGGCGTTAATATTTCAGCTTCACATGGTATAATATCGTTTTGAATAGATTGAATATACGGGGGATTATTGGCAATATTCCACTGCCGTTTTTGCCCGTCGAAAGAGTGTGCAGAGGGCCCGAAGCCATAATATTTTTTCCCCTGCCAGTAACTGCTATTGTGCCGGCTTCGGTTACCAGGCAGTGCGAAATTGCTGATTTCATAATGCTCGTAACCTGCTTTCTCCATCCATTGCATCAACAATAAAAACTGTTCTGCCTGCTTATCAGCATCCACAGCTGCTTTTTTATGCAGGCGTATCATTTTATCCAGTGGAGTTTTTGGCTCTATGGTAAGGGCATAAGCTGCAATATGCGGTATCTTTTTTTCAATTGCAATGGATAAATTTCTTTCCCATTCTTCATTACTTAGCAAGGGAGATCCATAAATTAAATCAATAGAAAAATTATCAAAACCCGATGCCCTTATTTCTTCAATACAGTTAATAGATTCAGCGGCGGTGTGTGCCCTGTTCATCCATATTAACTCTTCGTCAACAAATGATTGTATACCTACACTCAGGCGGTTAATACCAATACTTTTCCATTGGGCAAGTACAGCAGGATTGATATCATCCGGATTTGCCTCCAGCGTAATTTCTGCATCTGCTGATATTATAAACTTTTGGCGTAAGGCAGAAAAAATGTTATTAATATCGTCTATGGATATAATACTGGGAGTTCCCCCTCCCAAATAAATCGTCTGTATAAAATTGTTAGCTGCGTCAATATCGGTGGAAAAAAAAGGGGTCATTTTTATCTCCTTTATGAGCGCAGCAATTAGTGGGTCTTTAAATTGCAGCGAGGTGGCAAAATGAAAATTGCAATAGTGGCAGGCTTGCTTGCAAAATGGTATATGAATATAAATGCCAGACAAAGATTTTTGATTTACAAATATTGACTTTAGATTTGAAAATAGTAATGGCAAACTTAGCAAATACTTATTGCAAAAATATTTTTACCACAGTTGTTGTTGTCGTTGGTTTTATGACAACTGCAATTTGCCAGTCTGCTGCGGTAGGTGAATACAAACTAAACATCAATGTGGTTGATAAAGACAGTTTGTTTAACCAAAATACACTTGGTTTAAAAACAGGCTTTGTTAACATGCCGCAATGTGCTGCGTATATAAACCAGGTGGCTGCATTGCTAAATACAAAGGGCTATATGGCTGCCTCAGTTGATAAAGCAGTGTTTGATTCAAACTTTGCTAATATATCATTATACGTTGGACAACAACAAAAATGGGTAACGTTAAATACAGATAGTGTTGAAAAAAATGCGCTTGATGAGATTGGCTATATTGCCAGAAAATTTTTAAATAAATTAGTAGATTTTAACCAGGCAGCCATTTTAAAAGAACAATTGCTTGGGTATTATGAAAAAAACGGCTATCCTTTTGCGGCAGTGTATTTCGATGATTATCGTATTGATTCCAACAGCTTACAGGCTGCGTTAAAAGTAAACAGAGGTCCTATCTACCATTTGGACAGCATCCGGGTATACGGTAGGATAAAAATATCGAATTCGCTTTTGCAACGTTACCTGGGTATACCCAATGGCAGCCTTTACAACAGACAAAAGCTGGAACAGGTAAGCAAACGGCTGCTGGAACTTCCCTATCTGCAGGAGCAGCAATCATCGGATGTAACTATGTTGGGGACAGGTTCTATTTTAAACCTGTACCTGCAACCAAAGCGGAGCAGCCAGGTAAATTTTCTAATCGGATTTTTACCAGCCAATAATCAAACCAACCAATTACAATTAACAGGGGATGTAAACCTGAATTTAAAAAACTCATTGGGCAATGGCGAAACCATTTTATTAAATTGGCAGCAACTGCAATTGCAGTCGCCCAGGCTTAACATAGGCTACCAGCAGCCTTACATTTTTAAATCGCCCTTTGGACTGGATTTTTCATTTGAATTATTTAAAAAAGACTCAACCTTTCTACAACTCAATGCACAGTTTGGTATTCAATATTTATTTGCAGGCAACCAATCGGGCAAACTTTTTTTTCAGCAACAAAGCACTAGCTTACTGGGTGCCGGAGTGGATACAAACCAGGTAAAATTAAATAAGAAATTACCGGCTAATATTGATGTAAAAGCCACCAATATTGGCATAGATTACGAATGGAATAAAACTAATTATCGTTTTAACCCACAAAGCGGAAACGAAATTAAAATACTTGCCAGCGCCGGGTTAAAAACAATCGCTAAAAACAATGACATCCTGAGCCTTACTAACAATGAGTTTAACTACGGCAGCTTGTACGATTCTATTAAATTAAAAACGTACCAGCTAAGGATAAAAATAAATGCGGCCCACTATTTCCCTGTCGGCAAAGCCGTTACTTTAAAAACACAGCTAAATGCGGGTATTTACAGTAGTCAAACAATTTTTAAAAATGACCTTTTTCAAATTGGCGGATACAAATTATTAAGGGGGTTTGATGAAGAAAGTATTTTTGCAAGCAGGTATGCTGTATTCACCGCTGAACTAAGATATCTGGCAGGGCAAAATTCTTATTTATTTGCTTTTGCAGATGGAGGCGGCGTAAAAACAAATTACCAATCTGTTTATAAGAATAATACATTTATCAGTACCGGAATAGGAATGGTTTTTGAAACTAAACTCGGACTCCTTAATATGAGTTTTGCCATTGGCAAAAGAGATGATGTGCCTTTTGATTTGCGACGGGCAGCAAAAATTCATTTTGGCTACATCAACTATTTCTAACTAAAATCAATTTAATTTTGTGCTTAAACTACTTTTTTTTGAAACCGGTATTATTTCTTCTGCTCAACATTATATTACCGGTGGTATTGTACGCACAAATAACCAACGATTTAAACAAAGTAAAGTCCATTGCTGTACAGGCTCAATTGTCCGGAGATTCCAATTCAATTAAGCTTTCAGCAGGTCCGGCTCCCTTAACAAACGATTCTATATCGGTTAAGCCCTTTGTAGAACCAGGCCCGGCAGCAGTATATCAACAAACGCTGGAGCTTTTATTGAAGAATAATATCTTTTTGATCTCTAATGCAACCCCTGTTGCAACCGCCAATCAGGAAAGAAAACCTTCGCAGACAGAATTTAAATTTTACATATTGCTAGGCACCATATTATTTCTTTCCTTTCTACGTTTTTTTTATACACGCTACTTCAACAACCTTTTCAGAGTTTTTTTTAATACTTCACTCCGCCAGAGTCAGCTTACAGATCAGTTATTACAAGCGAAGCTTGCTTCAATGCTTTTTAATCTTTTTTTTGCTGTTACAGGGGGGCTGTATATCTATTTTCTTCTAAGCTATCACGGTTGGATTCCCGGAGAAAACAGCCTGTTAACTTTGAGCATGTGCGTCGGCATTTTAGCCCTGATTTATTTTATTAAATTTCTCACCCTTAAATTTACTGGTTGGCTAACGGATTATAAAGATGTAGCAGACACCTATCTTTTTATCATTTTTTTAATCAACAAAATATTAAGCATTCTTTTAGTTCCTTTTATTGTGGTATTAGCCTTTTCATTGCCGGTAATTAAGAGTATCGCAGTTATGATTTCTTTACTAATGATTGCGTTGTTGTTTCTATTAAGATTTTTAAGGTCGTACGGGTTATTAAAACACCAGATAAAAGTGGGGTGGTTTCATTTTTTGTTGTTTATTATCGGGATAGAAGTACTCCCCATTTTACTCATATACAAAGGGTTGGTGGTATTGTTAAATAAAAACCTATAACTTTACAAATAGTTTGCAGCCTATAACCAGCATGGTATATCATGATGATAAAAAAAGAATCAAGCAGATCCATGATTAAAAAAGTACTCATTACCCAACCTAAACCGGAAGGAGAAAAATCACCCTATTTCGATTTGGCTAAAAAGCACAATGTCGAATTACATTTTCATCCTTTTATAATTGTAGACGGTATACCTGCAAAAGAATTCAGAAAGCAAAAAATTGAAATTCACAATTTTACTGCGGTAATATTTACCAGCCGTAATGCCATCGACCATTTCTTTAGAACCTGTGATGAGATGAAAATTAATATCTCACAGAATACTAAATACTTTTGTATTACAGAGTCTGTTGCTTTATACCTTCAAAAATTTATTTTGTATCGCAAACGCAAAGTTTTTTATAGTGCGGATGGCACCAATAAAAGCTTGTTTGATGTTATCAACAAACACAAAGACAACGAAAAGTTTTTATACCCCTGTTCCCAGTCATTCGATAGTGAAATTACTAACTGGTTAAGGGCACATCATTGTGAATATGCCACACCGGAATTGTACAAAATTATTAGTAATGATATTAAAGATATTATTGCACAGAACTTTGATGTAATCTGTTTTTTTACACCAGGAGGAGTTAAAAGTCTGATAGAAAATTTCCCCGCATACAAACAGAACGGAACAAAAATTGGCACATTTGGCGCTAATACCACCAAAGCTGCTGAAGAAGCAGGATTAACTTTAGACATTAAGGCACCGCAGCCAAAGGCTCCCAGTATGGTGAGTGCATTGGAGATTTTCTTAACATCGCAAAAAAAGAAATAACCGCTTTTATTTATTATAAATGCAAACAGCCTTTCAGCATGCTGTGTCATCTTTTAGTGATATAATCTCAAAGTAACTTATATCAAAATGCAACCGCATTTAATTTAGCACTTTCACTACCCTATCTTCAGTAATTAATGCTGGGTGATTGTTGTGCATAATAATTAACATTAATTTACCCGTCGTTTTTGCTGCCCGTGGTTTTTGATATACAACTTGCAGGTGTTGGCACAATTATGGCGAACAACAATGCAAAACATTTACTTTTGTCTTAAACCACTTTTTACATGTTTGATATTTTATTACAGGCAGATACACTTACCAAATCAATTGATACCACAGCGCAAGTAGAATCTGTATGGAGCCTGCTTAGTAAAGGCGGACCGTTAATGATACCGTTGGGAATATTATTTGCCCTGGCTGTTTTCTTTTTTATTGAGCGTTTACTTGCAGTAAAAAAAGCCAGTAAAATAGAAGCTAACTTTATGAATATCATTCGGGATCATATTATCAACGGCAACGTAACTGCTGCAAGAAGTTTGGCTAAAAACACTGATAACCCAGTGGCAAGAATGATTGATAAAGGTTTGCAACGCATTGGCAAACCCATCGACGCCATTGAGAAAAGCATGGATAATGTGGGCAAGCTGGAAATGTACAAAATGGAAAAAAATCTCTCCATTCTATCCGTTATTTCCCGAATTGCACCGCTGTTTGGTTTTGTGGGTACAATTGTAGGGTTGGTATTGTTACTGAAACAATTTGCAACCATCAGCAACCCATCTGTAAGCCAGATTGCAGATGCGATGTACATAAAGCTGATCACTTCTGCCAGTGGCCTTATTATTGGCATGCTGGCCTACCTTGGCTACAGCTATCTTGACACACAGATTAACAGAACCGCTAACAGAATGGAAGCCGCCAGCAGTGAATTCATTGATATTTTACAGGAACCAACTAAGTAGTTATTTCATCCCCTTTAAAAAGAGAAAGGCATTATAAAATCAGCAACCTTAAAAATAGTAACCCCATTGGAACGGGGTAAATCTTACAAATGGGATTAAGAAGAAATAAATTAAGAGAAAGTCATGATGAAGTGGACACCGGGCCGCTCAATGATATTTTATTTATACTATTGATGTTCTTTTTAATGATATCCACCCTGGCTAATCCCAATGTAATTAAAATGAGTGTACCTAAGGCAAAGAGCGACACCAAAACAAAACAGAGTGTGGTAGTTAGTGTTGATAAAGATAAAAATATTTATATCGGAGCAAAACAAGTAATGCCAGACTCCTTGGAAGCTGCTTTGCGCAAATACATTCATGAAGGTGATAGCATTAAACCGGCAGTAGTAATTAACGCAGACTCTAGTGCACAATGGGGAGAAGTGGTAAGAGTAATGAAAGCAGCCAGAAGATTAGGCGCTACCACCTCTGCAACTGTTAGCGGAAATGAGTAAGCTTTAGCATCCTTTCTTTTTCAAAAATATCTTTTTTAGTTTCCACGTTGTACCGGTATCCTGCAAATAATTCCCCCGTTTGTGTTGCATACTTTTCATGTACCTCAACGTAAATACTGCCGCCTGCTTTTAAGTTTGACTCACCAAATAAAGCTATCTTTTTATAAAACAACAATGGCTTGCTATCCGGCACAAACAAAGCAGAGTGAGGCTCGTACGCTGTTACATTTTTATCCAACTGTGCCTTTTCACCAATAGGAATGTAAGGTGGATTACTTACAATAATATCAAACCGGGGCAATGTTTGCCATAATTGCTCATGTAAAAAATCAAATTGAAAAAAATTAATTTCAACTTTGTTGGCAAGCGCATTTTCTTTTGCAATGGCAAGTGCGTCTGTACTAAAATCGATGGCTGTAACAGTTGCAGCAGGTAGGTTTTTCTTAATTGTAACTGCTATGCAACCACTCCCTGTGCCTATATCAAGAATCGAAATGGATGAAGAAAATAATTCCTTCACTTTATAATCGGCCAATAGCCAGTTTACCAGTTCCGCTGTTTCCGGCCTTGGTATTAACACCTGGTCGTTTACTTTAAAAAGCAACTTATAAAACCATGCTTCACCCAACACATATTGCACGGGCGTATGCTGTAGCAATTGTTGCAATGCATCGTTAAGTTTATCAGCAACATCAAGTTCCGGCTCCAATGCCGGGTGCGTAATAAAATCCATTTTTTTTATCCCGGCTATTTTTTCAAATACCCAGCTTGTAATAACACTTGCTTCCCCCATATTGTAGATGGCTTGCAACTGCCCCAAAAAACTTCTATACAACTTATGGTAGGTCATTGCAGCAAACTTAGTTTATTTTTTAGCCGATTGCTTGGCGATGCTTAATTTTGAAACTTGTCAATACATGAATTATATATGCAGCGTTGCCTTCAACTAGCTTTATCAGGAGCAGGCACGGTTGCACCAAACCCAATGGTAGGTGCTGTATTGGTACACAACGGCAGCATTATCGGAGAGGGCTATCATCAACTATTTGGAAAGGCTCATGCAGAAGTAAACTGTATTAAAAGTGTACATGAACAAAACAAAGCACTCATCCCAAAAAGCACCTTGTATGTATCGTTGGAACCCTGCTCCCATTTTGGAAAAACGCCGCCTTGTGCTGATTTAATTGTTACCCAAAAAATTCCAAGGGTGGTAATTGGCTGCAGCGATAGTTACAAAGAGGTGGCTGGTAAAGGCATAGCAAAATTATTGGCAGCAGGTATAGAAGTTATTACCGGCATTTTAGAAGCCGAGGCAAAAGAAATCAATAAACGTTTTTTTACTTTTCACCAATTGGCAAGACCTTATATCATTTTAAAATGGGCACAAAGCAGCGACCACAAAATTGCCAATGCTAATTTTTCAAGGCTAATGATAAGTGGAGATATTACCAACCGGCTGGTGCATAAATGGCGAAGCGAAGAAGCAGCTATAATGATAGGCACCAACACAGCACTGCATGATAACCCCACGCTAAACACCCGTCTTTGGCCCGGAAAAAATCCTATAAGAGTAGTGATTGATAAAAATTTACAACTCCCTGCTTCCAGCAATCTGTTATTACCCAGCAAGGGCTCAACCATCATTTTTAATCATAAAAAGAATGAAGAAACAGATGGAATCATTTACAAAAAAATACACACTTCTCAGGCCGTCTTGCCACAAATTTTGCAACAGCTCTATCTTCAAAATATCAACAGTGTTTTGGTAGAAGGCGGAACAAAATTATTGCAATCATTTATTGATGCCGGTTTTTGGGACGAAGCAAGGATAATTACTAACGAACAATTATTTATTGACGATGGCATTGCTGCACCGGTTTTAAAAAATGCAGCATTGATTAAAACAGCAAAACCCGGAACCGACCTTATACAATATTTTAAACCATTACCAACCAACTTAAGCCATTGAGCACCTCAATAAACAAATCTGTTTACTATACCATTGAAAAGCCCGCTGTGGCTGAATTTAAAGACAGGGGCAGCAAGTTTATTGCGTATGCCTACCCTATCATATCCGTTGAATCATTTAAGAAACACCTGGCCGATTTAAAGAAAGAAAATCCAAAAGCAGCACACCACTGTTTTGCATACCGGTTGGGGATTGATGGAAATAATTTTAGGATAAATGATGATGGTGAACCAGCGGGAACTGCCGGCAAGCCCATACTGGGTCAACTGGATAGTAAAGAACTAACCAATACTGCAGTAATTGTAATAAGGTATTTTGGAGGAACCTTGCTTGGTGTACCAGGCTTAATCAATGCCTATAAAATGGCCACCATGTTGGCATTACAATTAACGCCGATTTTGCAGAAACAGGTAGAAGTAAACTACTTGGTGCACTGCGATTATACCAATATGAATGAAGTGCACAACATCATTAAACAATACAACTGTACCACCATAAAACAAGAACAGCAATTGTTTTGCAGTATCACCGTAGGTATACCCATTAACCGACAGGAGGAAGTGCTGTACAAGTTAAGGGATATCAAAGGCGTTGAGCTCAGCATTTTAAAATAATAATAGGCTTAAAAAACAGGCTGTTTATAACCGCACAAATCAATCTAAAACCTTGCGACAAAAATTGGACGTAGTTTTTATATTGCAGCTTGCTTAACAATTACATTTACAAAAAATATGAGCCATGAAGAGCAATCACGAAATTGATTATAAAATTTATGGGGAAGAACTACAATGTGTAGAAATTGAATTAGACCCCAACGAAACCGTTATTGGCGAGCCAGGCGGCTTTATGATGATGGACAACGATGTACAAATGCAGACCTTGTTTGGAGATGGCAGTCAGCAAAGCCAAAGTGGTGGTATACTGGGTAAACTACTGAGTGCAGGTAAGCGCTTGTTGGTAGGAGAAAATCTTTTTATGACTGCTTTTACCAACACTGGTCACGGTAAAAAAAGAATTAGTTTTGCTGCGCCCTACACAGGCAGAATTATTGCACTGGACCTTTCATTGCTTAATGGAAAAGTAATAGCACAAAAAGATGCCTTTTTATGTGCAGCCAAAGGCGTAAGCATTGGCATTGAATTTCAACGAAAACTGGGTACAGGTATTTTTGGCGGCGAAGGTTTTATTATGCAAAAATTAGAAGGAGACGGATTGGCCTTTGTACATGCAGGTGGTTATGTAATGGAAAGAGAATTGCGTACAGGTGAAATATTAAAAATAGATACCGGTTGTGTGGTTGCCTATACTGCGGGTATCGACTTTGATATTGAGTTTATCCGTGGCATAAAAAACTGGATGTTTGGTGGCGAAGGTTTGTTCTTTGCTGTATTGAGAGGTCCGGGAAAAGTATGGATACAATCCCTGCCCATAAGCAGGCTGGCAGGCAGGTTACAGCAGTATGCATCAGTTGGTGGCAGAAAAGAAGAAGGAAGTATTTTGGGTGGGTTAGGTAATTTATTGGATGGAAGGGAGTAAACTTTTTATCACCCTATTACTTCAGCAATAACAAACAAAAGTTACTAACTGAAATATTGGATGTACTATTATTTTTTCACCTGCCAATTCCACGAAAGATTGTTATCCCCGGCGACTGGCGGGGTTACATAATGAATTAATAATTGCGTATTGTTTGCTGTTATATAACTAATATTAGCAGCATTTTCACTGGTTGCAACTACATTAAAATAAGAAGGAATTATTGCTAATCCATGAGAAATTGTATAAACAATTTCGGTACCATTTGAAGAGATAACTGCAGAACCGATTTTAATTCCACTACTTTCAAAGTTTACCCAGTCTGTTCCATTAAAGCCCTTAAACTTATTATCGGTACTGTCAAATACTATCTGAGCTTTTTCTGGCCCACTGGCGCCGGAAGCTGAGGATATTTTTGGAATAACGAGCCCTTCATTCTTCATTTTTGCAATAATATTTTCGCTCCCCCGTTCGCCATAAACAAAATCAAACTCGTTTTGAGTTGATGGTAAACGAAGACGAAAATCGCCATTGGGGGAACCACCAAACTTTTCCACTGACATTTCACCGTACGCAACGTTACCTCCGAGCGAAGTATTATTTCTTGCGGTAGCTCTTATTCCACCTGCATCTACGTCATCACCTACCCAAGACACTGCACCCCAGCCATTTCCTTTTCCTTCAACATCAAAAAACCTTGTGCCTTTGTGTATGGACCACTCTCCAACCCAACACTCAACAACACCATTATATTCTATCGCCATTCCGTATTGGTAAGGTAAAATCATGAAGTCCCGTTGTATACTTGTATTAAGACCAACAAACCCGGGAACATTATTTGGATGCCTTATTCGGATACCGGGTATGTTTTTTCCGGCTGCCCATGCTGTGGGCGTGGTTGTATAGGGAGAAATACTATCATCAATACTCAAAGATTCGTTCTCAATATTTCTATGCAACGATACGAACGAGCTGGTGTCGGTATTTGCTTGTATATAGAAAGCTGAGTCAACCCTTGCATTACCGCTAATTCTTAAAGCAGATTTACCATCATTAACAGCATTATTTATCAACAAAGGCGATGCTGCATTAATAACGCCGTTGCCGCTAATAGAAAATCTTCGCTGGGCATTGGTGTAAAATGACCATGAAGAGGTATCTCTTAAATAAAAAATAGATGAAATCCCCTGGTTGGCTGTTCGGTTGATTGGCTGAATTAATAAACTATTATTAAGATAACTAAATGGCGAAACTTCCAGCGAATTGTCGCCGTCAGACATAATTATTTTAGCATCCTTTTCACCAACAGTGATTACAGGAATGATGGTTGTATCGCTATTATTATCCAAATAATATGTTGGATAGTTTGCCGAAAAGGTTATTTGAAAAAGAAGGGAACTACCCATTATAATAAATAAAAAAATTGAATAGACATTGTTCATAATTTATTGTTTTTTTCTCTAAAGCCGTAACCGATGCCATTGCCACTACACCATCATTCAATATTCTTTGCTGTTCTTCCCTAACATATCTGATGCCGCAGAGTACCAAATTATCTGGCAGTTTTCCAACAAAATCTTTTGTACTTTATGCAAATAAAAACTTAATTAACTACTTGAATTGCTGCAATAGTAGTTATTTTACCTGAGCAATAGTTTAATACCAACAATTTCTAAAAAATATTGAATTTTTTAAAGTTTAAATAGTTTAATTACAAATTTAAAATTATGAAAGTTTTTATTTTACTTCCAATTTTTGCATCTATGTTTTTCAATTCAACTGCCCAAAAAAAATGGGTTGATGTGAATGATTTTGGCGTTATCGCTAATGACGAAAAGATAGACAACTACAACCAGTTTTTATCTGCATTTGCTTTCGCTCAAAAGCACAATCTACGGCAGATTAAAATACCTGCTGGCACGTTTTATATCTCCAAAGGGTTTATGTTAAACGATGACATTTTGGTATCTGGTGCAGGTATGGATAAAACCATTCTTAAGCTGATAAATAATCTACCACCAAGAACCGATGAAGCGACACAAACCGCTGTTTTTACAGGCATTAATTCTTTTAGCCTAAGCCAATCTGCTACAACCAAAAACATAAGCATCAAATCTTTAACTATTATATTACAGAAACCGACGGATGAATTTAAAATCGAAAAATTCTCAATGCTCGGAGGTATAAGACTAATTAACCCGGTGAATTGTTTAATTGATTCCGTAAAAATTATTAACCCTCCAAAATTTGGGATAGGATTGTATGCTACCACAGGTGGAGCAGCATGCTCTAATAACACCATACAAAACTGTATGGTAATTATGCAACAAGATTGGTATTTGCAATTAAAACCTGAAATCATTCCACGCTCTAATGAAAGTTGTATAGGTATCGAGATTGCTTCACCAATTGGTAAAAATAACAATGGCGCCAGCACCTATTTGGACAGAAATAACGCAGATTATATTTTATCAAAAGCAACACAAAATACTATAAAAAACAGCCGTATTTCAGGTGGTTCTCATGGAATATCTATGTCGAATGCTTGCAAAAACACGTTGATGAATAACAATATTAAAGGTTGCAGTAACAGAGGCATAATAATTATTACCTGTTCGGATTACAATATAATTTCTAACAACAAAATAGCTGACATTGGCTCAACTGCTGTACACATGGCTTATAATAGCGGTTTCAATAAAATAAAAAACAACGTTATTAATGGAGTATTAGGTGTGGAGGGCGATGGAATAAAATCTTACATCAACTGTAATAACAATCAAATTACGGATAACACCATAACCAACTTTGCCAGAACTGGTATCAGGGTTTCGCATGGCGCAAATAACAATGTGATTGAAAGAAACACCATTGTTGGCAATAACCTCAACGAACAAATCGGAATAAAAATAATTGCCAATAACCTACGGCAGTACCAGGAAGGATTTCAATACGACAATAAACTTACTGCCAGTAACAATACCTGTTTAAACAACGATATTTCAAGCGTAGCCTTAGGCGTTTTAATAAGCGATGAAATGAATATGCCCAATAGTTTAAAAAGCAACAAAGCAGGTAACAACAAGTTTAAAAATGTAACTAAGCAATACAATAAGCCAGCCAATTGATGAACAACCAAATACGGCTACACAGTATCGGAATCCGAATAACTGACATACCAATTATTTAGGTCTTCAATTATTTTTTTATTTGAATTGTTAAGGACCCTTACTCCTAAAAAAAGATGCTGGGGCCTAAATTTTATTGGTAAATTATAATAACCAGTTTTTCGAAAACTTTGGTAATTATAAGAGTGGGGAAGGCACCATGCAAGCACCGCATCCACACCTGCTTTTTTGAAAATTTTTGAAGCATGCTTTAATAAAAACACACCTGCTTTTGGAAAACTATCATCGTAAATCAATTCCATTATATATCCTATTCTCCCATTGTGTTTATTCTTTATCGTAAAGACTATCGACCCTTTTAAAATTCCATCTTTATAAATGCCACATTTTGAATATTCTTCGCCAGGCTTATGTACATACCGCCAGTTCATATATGCAGCAGACCTGTCAACTGAAACACCTATGCCTTTTGAAACATTTTGCCATATTTCATCATAATCAGTATTAAAAAAATCCAATGTTTTAATTGAGGTATTTTTATCAACGTCAACACTTTTAGGTAAAGAATAAAATTGTTCCTCTGTCTGGGTTTCTGTGTTTATAATTTTCTTTAAAAACTTGTTGATAAAATAGCTGATTTTTATCGGCTTCAACAAAAAGGGTGCTTCACCAAATGATGCCCATTTAAGTTTTTTAAAAAAGCCGGGAGCAGAATTTTCGTTTGGGAAACCGTAAACTAATTCAAAGCTGTTTTCAACAGCATCATCATAAAGTTTGGCAGCCAGAATGGGAAACAACCCTTTGCCACGGTGCTCTAGATCGGTTAAAGTATCGATAGATTGAAGTGCAATTTTTTTCTCCCCATTTATATTAAATAGCACCGGCATAGCAGTATAAATTGCAGCTACTTCCGAATTGTGCATTGCATAATAAATAGTATTCGTTTTTGCAAGATTTTGTTGATGCAGCCATTGCAGGTTTTTAATGTCTCGTTTATTGCCATTTTTTTCAAAACAAAGTCTATAGTTTTCCAATTCATCATCGTCGGCAATTCCTCTCACAATTTTGTATCCAGTGCCCTTATTTTCCATACACAAATTTTATTATTATTTCGTTTTAGGCTTAACTGTCGTTCACTTACGAAAATGTTAATTAAACTATTTTTCTATTAATCTCGTTGTTTTTTTATTATCAACATTTCTGCAACTTCGCTCATAGTATAGCTGGTAAAATCATATTTTTTATTGAGGTAAGCATAATGCTGAAGTACTTTTTCTAAAAAAGAAAAGTTTTCATTTTGATTTATTCCAAAGTTATGTGGATGCCACCACAGATGGTATAAGAGGCTATTTTTGGCGGCATAAGTCATACTCTCTTTTATTCTGTTTAACCTAAGTGCTTCAAAAAAACGTAAACTTTTAGAATAAGGTCGCAAAAACCTGCTGCTTGGAATATTGATAAGAGCGCCGGATTGTATGTATTCGTCAGCATAACAATGGTGACCACTTATATTTACATACGCATCAATTAATTTAAAACTTCTTCTAAACAAATTTTTATTATCTATGCTACGAACAGTATAAATCCAGGAGTCTTCATTTCCTCTGTAAGCGATTATCCCTAACTCTTTACACACTTTAAAATAATCTTGGTTTACCTGGTTTCTCGGAAATACAATAGAGGTAAGTTTATCGATACCGCGGCTTTTAGCAATAGCCACCGCTGCCTTAAGGTCGTATTTAAAATCAGTAATTGTCTGTCCGCCTTCCTGGCAGTAAAAATGAGAAAATGTATGTGTACCAATTTCCTGATGGGGCGTATTTTTAATAAGTTTAATAAGTTGAGGCGCAAAATGATAAGGATCATCATCGTTGTTTAAGCCTACATTCTTTATCAAATACTCGCCATAAGGAGAAAGATTCGGATCGGTATATTTAGGTTTAACTGCTGGTAGATGTTGAAGCAATTCGTCTTTATTTTCAAAAAACAATAACCCTACAGTTGCAAAAGTACCTCTTAAATGATACTTTTTAAAGTATTCTAACAATTTCGGTAGCGCTTGGTGTACCCCCCGAAGATGCTCGCCATAGTTGTGTACTGTTACAATATCCCTTACACCCCACATTATCTCAAAATCCAGCGATACCACTAATTTTCCCGAATGTTTGGCCATAATCAACTTGAAATTTCCTTACCTAAGTGCTAGGCATACTTTTAATCAAATAAGCTGTCCTTTTATTATTCAATAACTCTCAATTCAAAGAATTATAAAAAACATCCAGTACTAAATTAAAAAAAAGACTTTTTATCAATCGGCTTTGCTATAAAGCCTAAATTCGACTAAAATAATATTAAAACCGATGATTTTTTAACTGTTTAAAAAGCTCGAAAGTAAGCAATATTTGAATTAGGCAACACCACCAAATAATAATATTTCCTTTGCTAATGTTTATCTATATATGTTTGATATTTTTGAGTAATAAAAATTAAACAAAAATCTTAGTGATTCTGGATTTCACGATTAGCTAGTAGTATAATTTGAAAAGATAATTTGAAATCTACATTTTAGAGCTAATTATATTGTTATTGGAAAATCTGGATTACCTGAAGTTATTAAAGTTAAAATAAAATTATTAGCAATTATTTTGAATATACTACTATTGGTACCTGCTCCGGAAAACACTTTACCAAGCCAACGATTTAGGTTTGAACAGTATATAAATCTGGAAGATAGAAGAGGATTGAAATTTTTTCTTTGCCCTTTTTACAACAGCAATACATGGAGTTATATACATAAAGAAAATCACTTTTTTGGAAAAATAATCGGGGTATCTTATAGCTTTTTTAAAAGAATTATCACCCTTTTTTTTCTTTATAAGTACCAATATATCTACATACATAGAGAAGCAGCTTCAATTGGTCCTCCATTTTTTGAATGGATCATCGCCAAAATTTTTAAAAAAAAAATTATTTATGATTTTGATGATTCCATTTGGGTAAGCGCTTCTTCTGCTGCAAATCCTTTGGCCGCCTATATTAAATGTGCCTGGAAGGTAAAATACATTTCAAAATGGAGTTATGTCATTTCAACTGGCAATCAGTTTTTAGCTGATTTTGCCAAACAGTATTGTAATGATGTTAGAATAATACCTACTGTTGTAAATACGAGTACAAAACACAATCGAATTAAAAAACATGATACGTCGCCATTAACAATTGGCTGGACAGGCACTTTCACCAATTTCGTTCAATTAGATATTATTATCTCTGTTATAAAAAAACTACAGGAAAATTATGAGTTTACTTTTTTAATTATAGCAGACAAAGACCCATTGTACAAAGAAATAAAATAT